>NZ_CAWOJA010000015.1:0-56539 GCF_963881615.1 Rahnella sp. CJA17(1/100)
CGGCGCAAATCGCGATGTTCAGCGAACGGCTGAAGCCGATAAATCAGGTGGTGCTGGCCAGCGCGCCACAAGGCATGGCGCTGACCAGCGGCGAGCATCTGCAACTGGCGGCGACCCAAAACATGATTCTGAACGCCGGTAACAATGCGGATATCGGGGTGATTAAGAACCTGACCGTCAACACCGGTGAGGAAATGGGCATCTTTGCCCTGAAGGGTGAAATGAGCCTGAAGGCCAGCGAGGGCAAGGTCGACGTTCAGGCGCAGAACAACCAGCTGGCGCTTGCGGCGGGCAAAAAAGTGAGTCTCACGGCGGTGGACGGCGACATCCTGTTCAGCGCGAAAAAGCGCATCACGCTGATTGGTGGTGGCAGCTACCTCATCCTGCAGGACGGCAAAATTGAGTACGGCACGGCCGGTGAATATTTCAGGAAAACGCCGCACACGGTGCTGACGGTGGCGAATCCGGTGCGGCTGAAAATGCCCATGCTGCCGGGACAGTATCCTGAGCTTAAAAACAAGATTTGTATCGAATGCTTACTTAACGCCATCAAAGCCAACGATGCCATCGTACAGGGAGCGTAAATGATCGAGTCAACAGCATTAGCAGAGTTCGCAGCTGAAACAGAGAACGGTTATTTTTATTTGTTGTTAGAAGGTGGAGCACAGGAAACGCAAGCATTTCAGGCCTTTTACACGGTCAATGCTTCGGAAATGTATTCTTTATATCTCCATCCGCAACTCGCCGAGTTTAAAAATTACGGGCCGTGGCTGCTGGCGGTGAAAAATAACAATGAACTCACACAAAAGATAAAGGACACACCCGGCGTTGTGGGTGTGATTGCGACTAAATCCTGCCTTTCAGGAGCGCTTGCGGCGCAACTTTCTTATGCCTGCACGGTGATTGGTCCGGATGACACTACTGCACTGATTCGCTTTTATACCCGACAGGTGATCAGTCTGCTCGCGCAATGTGGTGAACAGGAATGGCACACCTTTCTGTTCAGGAATATCACCCGGTGGTGGGCACCTTTAGAAGGGAGCTGGCAGCCTGTTCCTCTGCTGTCATCTACTGCAGAAAATCCACGGGATCATGCCGTCAGGCTAAGTGAAGAAATCTGGCAACAGATTATGGATGAGCCTGAAGTCGGTGCGATTTTAACCCAGTGGCAGAAGATGCCTGCCAGTCAGCATTTTCCTCCCTGTTCGCAGCGCGACATGGTGATTAAGGCACTGGAAAAAGCACGGCTAGCCGGAATGCCCGCAGGCGTCGACAGCAAACTGTATGCACTTTATTACCTTAACGGCGGTAAGAAAATACTGGAATCGGAAGGAATGCAGGTGTCACTTGGTAAGGTTTCACAGGGGGAAGTATCCCTTAAAGAAATACTAAGCAATGCACTTGCAAGTAAATGGCAGTCATAACACTATTAATAACAAGGAAAGTCATTATATGAAAGAAGAACATCAGGATGGTGAAATTAGTTTAACGCCCTGCGTATGTTGTACTGTATTCAGGCAAGGGAAATATTCCAGATTGGGCGGTGGCTTAATTATAATTGCTCTGAATCTGATGCTCGAAATTATCTTTAAAGCAATAAGTTTAATAACCCTGCCATTGTATGGAATCAATTCATTGATTTTTGAGGAAAAGATCAGGGTGGTTAAGTTTTTAATATTTTGCGTTATGGATTTTTTAATTATTGGCTTTGCAGTATATGCGTTGGTTTTTCTGATAAGAAAATGTGAAAGATTCAAGAGAGTATTTAAGATTTTTATTGTTATATTAATATCATCTTCATTTTTCGAAGTTATTTTAATTAATATGGAGGAGGTGTTTTTATATGGTTATATACCATGGACGTTCTTTTTTGATTCGGCTAGTTATCCTATAGTATTAGCCTGTCTTGCGTATCCTTATTTGAAATGTTCAAAAAGAGTCAGGATGACCCTCGTGCATTAATAGGAGTTTGAAATGAATAGTGAACAAGAAATTAAAATCTGTACCTGTTGTTCTGAACAGGACCGTCAAAAACTGACAGGAATTGGTGGCTGGTTGATCGTAGTCGTTTTACATTTATCTTCAATGCTCGTTTTTAATGCCTCGCTGTTTATCGAATTCATCTATGACTTAAATATACCCATAACCGATGGGAGTGATGTCAAACTGATTCCTTTGGTTTTAAATTCCTTTGTTGATGTTATTGTATTTTTAATGGCGGCTTTCTCTCTTAACGCGCTTTTTAGAAAGAAATATCAGTTTAGAAAATATTATCGCTTGTTTATACTTTCCTGTTTATTGCATCCGTTATTATTCGCTTCTTTATGTTTTTGGTATCAAAACATCACGATATATTCAATTCCGTGGAAAATTATCGGCTTAATGTTTTTATATCCTCTCGGAATGATTTTTATATGCCTTCCGTACCTTGATGAATCTAAGAGAGTCAGGTTAACGCTGGTAAATTGAATATGACATTATTCGACTAGGTACAGTAAAATAAGGGAATAAAATGGATTTTTTTAACAGACTGGAAAAAATAGACGGAGCCGTCAATCGCGGCTATGCACGCTGGGGTAAATGGCTGGGCGCAGGATTATTACTGTTCATACTGGGATGGGGTGGCTGGTTAGTCTGGGCATCCATCTGGGGACCACCGACCGGGCCGGTGACATTAATTATTCACAGCGAAATTGACCGGCCTATTTTGGGGTTTAGTGTGAATGGTGTCGCTGGACCCAATGCATTTGCTCATGGTGGGGGTAAAACAACGTGTTGTGGCAGTATCAGCGGGAAGACGGCGGAAGTTGTCTGGACTCTTGATATAACGCATGAACAATATCTTAAGGGAATGCGACTTGAGACTCGCCGTATTGTCATTCCTCTTCCCGAACGCAAATGGGGGGAAGATGATTTGCACGTTCATTTCCTCCCCGGAGATAAAGTTTTATTAGGGTGGAGTGACAACGCCTGGTCACCTTATGAAAAACATCCTGACAAGGTTGATAAATTATCTGCGGCAGGCATCTGATTACGTCAGTCAAAAATAAAATAACGTGAGAAATAAAATGGATTTTTTTAACAGACTGGAAAAAATAGACGGAGCCATTAATCGCGGCTATGCACGCTGGGGTAAATGGCTGGGCGCAGGATTATTACTGTTCATACTGGGATGGGGAGGTTGGGTAGTCTGGGCATCCATCTGGGGGCCACCGACCGGGCCGGTGACATTAATTATTCACAGCGAAATTGACCGGCCTATCCGGGGATTTAGTGTGAATGGTGTCGCGGGGCCCAATGCATTTGCTCATGGTGGGGGTAAAACAACGTGTTGTGGCAGTATCAGCGGAAAGACGGCGGAAGTTGTCTGGACTGTGGATTACACTCTTGCGCAATATCAGGCAGGAGCTCGTACTGAAATCCATAAAATAATCATGCCACTTCCTGAACGCAAATGGGGTGAGAATGATTTGCACGTTCATTTCCTCCCCGGAGATAAAGTTTTATTAGGGTGGAGTGACAATGCCTGGTCACCTTATGAAAAACATCCTGAAATTTCTCCTAAATCAGTTACACGGGGAGATCACTAATGGATATCGAAAGTCTTGTCGCTGCTGCGAATCGTGCTCAGCAAACCGTTGATGCAGGATTGGGTAATTGTTCGAGAACCTGGCACATCGGTTTCTTTTTTGATGGTATCCATCGCAATATTGAACAAGACTCAGCTGAGTTACGTCTGAGCAATGTTGCGAGATTATTCAGGGCATTTCCAGATCATGATCAGGATACTTCCCAGCACAATTATAATGCTTTTTACTTCTCGGGGCTCGGTACTCCTTTCCGTGAAGATATTACAACTAAGCTCCACGCCATAATGGATGGCGCGAAAGGCAGCGCACTGGATGATTTAAAAGATCAGCCCGGTGATATCGCCGAAGAAGCGGGCATAGAGTTTTTTAAAACAGGCAAGTGGTGGGAAGTATTAAAAGATGTCGGTAAAAAGCTGATTAACCCCACTGAATGGGCGAAGCTGACCGGGGATATCACGAAAAGTGCGGTGAAAAAAGTGAGCATCGAAGCAACTCCCTGGTTGCGTGACAATCCTGTTATTGCCGACATGCTGGTGACGGGCGTAGATACGCGAATCACCGCAGCAAAACTGCGTTTCGAACGCTTTTATGAAAGAGCGGTAGCCAACAGTCAGGTGCCCATCAAGCTGATCTCGGTTTCATTATTTGGTTACGATCTCGGGGCAACTCTGGCGCGTAAGTTTCTGGATACGCTGCTCGACGATATTTGCCAGAAGCAGGGCGATAAATACGTTTATCAGGGTATTCCCGTTGAGATCATTTTTACTGGTTTATTCGATTGTGCCCGGCATACGCCTGCCAGTAATAACAACGGTGTGGACTGGTTTGTCGGGGCATTCGGCGGCCCCATCAGGGGGATCAGTATTTTGCTGGGGGATAAATATGTCGATCAGGACACCCCGTTACCCGTTGCGGTGAAAAGCGCCCTGCATCTGGTGGCGGCCCATGAAACGCGGGTCTGGCGCAGCCTTTACCGCTTAGGCGGCGATAAGCAAAAATACCGCGAGGAGTTACTGCCCGGCTGTTCTGAAGATGTGGGCGGCGGGCTAAAACCTGACGAGCAAAAACCGAGCGCCGAGTTGTGCCGGGTCGCCTTACACAGAATGTACCGTGAGGCTACGCTGGCAGGCGTTCCCTTCCCTGATTTCCAGACACTGCGGGCGCATTCTGAAACTGTGGCCAGCTACTTCATTATGGAAAACAGCGTGAAGGAGAAATCGGTCGCAGAGTGGACAGCGTTATATCAGCAGGCAGTGCCTTTTAAAAATCTCAGCGTTGCCGCGCAGAACCTGCACCTCGACAGCTATATCGACTGGCTGGGCAGACAGTTTTATCTTTATCGCAGTCAGTGCATGAAATATGCCGAACAGCGCGGGCAGGTGATGGCTTCCGCAGGTGCGTCGGCAGGCCTGTTAGGTATTTCGCCAAAAGCGCAGGAGACCGCCAGTGATATTCGCAATGAAATCGATATTTTGCGTAAACACTGGGGCTGGCTGGATGATGTTCACCGTGCTGCACTGAGTATGCAAAATGCGATGGAAATACGGGGTAGCCACGATACCCGCCGTCAGCTCGTGCCTGATGTTTACATTCCTGCATTACGCAGGGCGAAAAAGTTTTTGGCTTACGGGCACGCTGCTTATGAGGGATTGCCGCCACCCTGGCCTGAAGACAGTGCTCCCTCAGAGATATATGCCTGGTTTGTACATGACGTGCAGAAGGTAGACAAAGGTGCAGGTATTTCAGAAGATTTTCTGGTGATCCGCTCAATGGAAATGCCCGACAGTTAACCTCCTGATGCCGGCGGTCATCAGGCCGCCGGTTGATCGCTTTCCCTCACTTTTTTCTGCTATTCCGCGACTCAAAACCCGATTTAGCACGAATAGCTCGTTCTTTGACCGCCCCCAGGCCCTCTAAAACGCCTTTGCAAAACCCTTCAAATCCAGCGGTGACGCGGCCTGAAGCGCTGTCCGGTATCCCGTTTGCCTGTTTTTTTGAAACGTTAAATCCTTTTTTAATTTTTGTAGTGATAATGTTATATTCGTAGCCATCATTTGAAAAAATGAAGTTTCAGTAACGATCCCGCGTGTTTTTTTGCTAATTTCTTGTTCGATAGTCACAACAACGATTCATAACAGAACAGAACTGAACATTTAGAGAAACAGACGTCATGAGAAAGATACTTGGTATGCTTCTCAACCGTGACTCACTGGGTGCCAGCGAGCCTGCGGCCGCAGAAGACGAAAAATCCGTTGATGTATTGCTGGTCGGCGGCGGAATTATGAGTGCTACCCTGGGGACCTATCTCCAGGAACTCGAGCCGGACTGGTCAGTCCATATGATTGAACGCATGGACGGCGTGGCGCAGGAAAGTTCCAACGGCTGGAATAACGCCGGTACCGGCCATTCCGCGCTGGCAGAAATGAACTATACCCCGCTGATGCCCGACGGTTCTGTCGATATCACCAAGGCCGTGGCGATCAACGAAGCCTTCCAGGTTTCCCGTCAGTTTATGGCGTATCAGGTGCAGAAAGGCGTGCTGAATAACCCGCGCTCGTTCATCAACAGCGTGCCGCACATGAGCTTTGTCTGGGGCGATGAGAATATCGACTTCCTGCGCAAACGTTTTGCTGCGTTGCAGGAAAGCACGTTGTTCCGCGGGATGGAATATTCGGAAGACCCGGAACAAATCAGACAATGGATCCCGGCAGTCATGGATGGCCGTGATCCGAAGCAAAAAGTTGCCGCGACCCGCACCACCGCAGGTACGGACGTGAACTTCGGCGAAGTGACCCGACAGCTTGTCGAGGCGTTGCAGAAGAAATCCAATTTCACGCTGGCAAACGGTCAGGAAGTGCGCGATATCCAGCGCAATCCGGATAAAAGCTGGCGCGTGACGATTACCGATCTCAAACACAGCCACAAACATCGCGTGGTGAATGCGAAATTCGTGTTCATCGGTGCGGGCGGTGCGTCCCTGACGCTGCTGCAAAAATCCGGCATTCCGGAAGCGCGTGAATACGGCGGTTTCCCGGTCGGCGGCGAATTCCTGGTGACAGAAAATCAGGATGTGGTGAAACGCCATCTGGCGAAGGTTTACGGCAAAGCGGCCGTGGGCGCGCCACCGATGTCTGTTCCGCATCTCGACACCCGTATTATTGATGGCAAACAGGTTCTGCTGTTCGGGCCGTTCGCCACTTTCTCCAGTAAGTTCCTGAAAAACGGTTCCCTGTGGGATTTGTTTGGCAGTGTGAACAGTTCCAACCTGTTGCCGATGACGCATGTCGGCATGGGTAACTTCGATCTGGTGAAATATCTGGTCGGGCAGGTGATGCTCAGTGATGAAGACCGTCACGCCGCGCTGAAGGAATTTTTCCCCGAAGCCGAGCAGAAAGACTGGAAACGCTGGGTGGCCGGACAACGTGTGCAGGTCATCAAAAAAGATGGCAAACACGGCGGCGTATTGCGTCTGGGCACTGAAGTGGTGAGCGCAAAAGATGGCAGTATTGCGGCGTTGCTGGGTGCATCACCGGGTGCGTCAACCGCAGCGCCGATCATGATGAAACTGCTGGAAACGGTCTTTAAAGAAAAAGCCGCGAGCCCGGAATGGCAGGCCAAATTCCGTGAAATCATCCCGTCTTACGGCACTAAACTGAATGGCAATATCGAAGCGACCGAGAAAGAGCTGCTGGAAACCAGCCGTATTCTGCAACTGGAAACCCCGTCGATGATCACCACGCCGGTGGCTGAGGTGGTTCAGTTGCGTCCGCTGGATGTTCAGGCAAAACAAGAGCCGAAACAACCTGCGGATATCGCTTTGTAAGTTCTGCGCTGTAAGTTCTGGTGCAGAAAAATAAAAACCGCCTCTTCAGGCGGTTTTTTTATGTCCTTATTTTCGCTTTGCAGGGCGCAGTCTTACACCCCGGAAAGTGACTTTGCCATATTCTCTTTCTTCACCCGCGCTGTTTCATTCTGCGATTCCAGCACAATTCTCGCCAGCGGCGTGTCTTCGTGATAACGGGTTTTATCGTCCAGTCCTTTGGAGTATTTATTGTATTTCCACCAGGCATAGCCGAGGAACAACACCAGTCCGCCGACGTTATAGAACACAATGGTGATAATACTGGCACCGGTCGGGAAGGTTGAGGCGATGAACCCGACGGTGAAAATCACAATCAGCGTACCGACGATAGTGATCCCCTGCATTCTGGAGCCCATCTTAAAATCGCGCTCGACGCTGTCGTATTTCAGACGCAGATTCAGGTACGCCAGCATAATAAACAGCGGCGGCAGCATCGACGCGGCAGCGGTCATGTTAATCAGCGTATTCATTAAATCCTGCACGCTGTCTGAGCCTAATGTCGGAATTAACATCAGCGGGATAACGATAAGGAACTGGATCCACGCCGCGCGGGTCGGAACACCGTGTTTATTCAGACGAATAGTTTTCTCGCCAAAAATCCCCTTAGGAATCTCAGTAAAGAAGATTTTTACCGGCGCTGCCGTCCACATCAGTAATGAGCCAAACATGGCGGTGAAGGAAACCACGCCGACAAAGCGGTTCATCAGCACCGCCGGTAATCCAAAGTGTGCGGATAACCCTTCAAATACCTGCACCGTGCCGCCGGTAAAATGCAGCGCGGATTTGGCCACAAACACGTTAATCAGCAGCGAGGCGATGGAATACAGCACGCCGATCACCAGCCCGGAAATAATGATGACTTTCACGAAAGCACGGCTGCCGCCTTTGACGTCATTCACGTATACCGCGACCGATTCTGCGCCGCCTGCTGCCTGGAATATCCACGCAATAATGCCTAAGAATGCCCAGTTAAAATGCGGCGTCATCGCCTGAACATTAATCGGATCCGCCGGTTCTGCGCCGCCCATCAGCGCAGCACCCGCCAGCACGATATAAGAGAACGTCAGCAGCAGCATTAATGTCGAGGTGACGGAGGTCATCGGCCCGAGTAGTTTCGCACCGCTGTTGGAAATCATCGTGGAAAAGGCAAACAGACAGATGCTGATAATCGCAGTCGTGAAGGGCGTGAAAATATAATCGTGCCCTAAAAAGGCGTAAGACGCATAAGCGATAACGCGGGGAAGCAGCGCCGTGAAGAAAAACAAATTCACGAACCAGTAAGTATAGGCGGTCATAAACGCCCAGCGGCCGCCGAGGGCACTTTTCACCCAGGCATATACACCGGCTTCCGAACTCTTATTCAATGAGACAAATTCGGCGATGATCAGACAAAACGGAATAAAGTAGATGATGGTCGCCACCAGAAATACCGGTGCCGAGGCGATGCCTAACTGGATGTTATTGTTGATGACGTTATTGAAGCTAAAAACGGCGGCAAAAGTCATGGATAACAATCCAAATTTGCCTATGGTATTTCGACTGGACCCGGCCATAAATACTCTCCAACTGCGATGTTTATAGGGTAAGTGGTTCTTGTTTTTTTATTATTTATTAACGAAATAACTCTCTTCGACGGTCACTTTTAAAATGACTTTTCTGACGTCTTTTTCCGGTCTGAACCGGTACGCTTCGTGGTTTTCAAAAATGATCACGCGGCCTTTAGGTACCTTTATCGTTTCACCCTGACCGGTAAAAAATTCGCGATCCGTTTCATCGTCATAAGGCGACACGCTGTGCAGGGCAGATTTCGCGGAAAACTCGATTTCCTCCGTGCCTTCAAGGTAGTAATGCACATCGAAATAACGGCGGTGACCCTCGAATTCCGCCCGCTGTTTTTCGCTGCCGCTGGCGAGCCGGTAAACCAGCGAATCGCCGACGGAATGGAAAACGCCGGGACGAATATTGTCCAGGTTATTAATGGCTTCCATGCAGCGCTGCCATTTTTTTCCGCTACGGTAGAGCCGCTGAAATTCGGTTAAACAGTCGAGAATAATCATCAGTTTTCCTCCGCGGGATGAAAGGTGAATTCCGCAAGCTGCTGGCTGTTGGTGTCATGCTGGCTGAACGGCACCATCGTGAAGCCGTAGCGGAATGCCGAGAAATAGACGCGATAAGAATCGAGCACTTCGGAACCCCAGGAATTGGAGCCCAGACCGGAAATTTTGTGATCGAGATTGAGGGTCAGGCAGCCGTCCGGCGTCAGTTCATCAATATGCTGCGCCTGTTGCAGCATCTGCGCACTGTATGGCCACAGGCTGAAATTGAGCGGCTGGCGTGGCTGAATGAAAATCCCTTTTCCAGCGTCATCGCACAGACTCAGCCAGCGCATATCCTGCCGGTTACCGTTGTCCTGCGGCATCGGGTAATTTTCAAATAAACGGCTCACCGGCTGCTGATAATGGCCGATGAGATTGGCCTGACAGCTGTCCTGATAGTTTTCATCCGGCCCGCGCCCGTAATATTCCACCTGCGTGAAACGACGGCTGACGCCAAAATCGAGGCCGATCTTCGGGATAATTGAATCGAAATTACCGTAAGGCGAGCCGGATAAATCGAGGGTGACGACGCCCTGAGGCGATATCTGCCAGCGATAAGTGCAGCGCATACCGAAATCGAAAACAGGCGGCGCAATGATGCTTTGCACTTCAATGACGACGTCGTCCTGCTGGCGCGCCCAGTGTATCTGCCGGAAATGCTGTTGCATGATATGCAGATGATGGGGCTGCCAGAGGCCTTCGAACTCCTGTTTATGGTTGTCGATGACCGGCTTAAAGAAATTGAGTTTCGGCGCACGGCCTGTGATCTCTTCGTCATCCACTTGCCAGCTTTGCAGTTCGCCGTCCAGACGGGAAAATGCCAGCCGGAAGCCCTCGCCGCTGACGATAAGCTGATGTTTTTGCTCATCGCATAACAGCGTTGCGGACTTTTGCGGCGCAGGTTTCATGGCTGACGGGCGGGCTGCCTGCAACAGCATCTGATACTGTCCGAGCGGATGTTGCGCTTCGCTGTACACCGTCGGGCTGTTTTTGCGAATGCCAACATTCAGGAAAACTTCCTGACCGCTGGCGGGAAATTCTGGCAGCGCCAGCGTTTCGCCTTCGCCGGGTTGCAGGTGCGGCAGGGAAATTTCGCGGGTTTCGAGGCCGCGTCCGGCGACCTGAACGGTCAGCGACAGCGTGATGTCTTCCAGTGAGCTGAACCAGTAACGATTTTTGATGTGCAGCGCGCCGCCGCGGAGACTGACGCCGACCGGGCACAGCACCTGTTTATATTCGCGCAGGCCGGGGCCGGGCGTCTGGTCGGGGTAAATCAGCCCGTCCATGCAGAAGTTGTAGTTGTTTGGATAATCGCCGTAATCGCCGCCGTAGGTATAACGCATCTGGCCGTTTTCACCGGTTTCCAGCAATCCGTGATCGCACCATTCCCAGATGTAATGCCCCTGAAGGCTGTCATGGCGATTCAGAACGGCCTGATATTCGGCTAATCCGCCGGGACCGTTGCCCATTGCATGCGCGTATTCGCAGATGATGCGCGGTTTGGCGTGCGGGTATTCGCCGAACGCATTCATCATCTGTACGCGGGAATACATGGTGCTGATGACGTCGGTCACTTCGGCGTCGCGATCTTCTTCGTAGTGAACAAGACGCGTCGGATCGAGGGCTTTACAGTGTTTCGCCATGGCGCGGATATTGCAGCCATAACCGGATTCGTTGCCAAGCGACCACATAATGATCGACGGGTGGTTTTTTTGCGCCATGACGTGACGCCCGATACGCTCCACATAGGCGTGTTCCCAGTGCGGATCGTCGGAGATGCGGCTCAGATCGCCGACGTTCGCGAAACCGTGACTTTCCAGATCCGTTTCGGCCATCACGAATAATCCGTAGATATCGCACAACTCGTAAAAGCGAGGATCATTCGGGTAATGCGCGGTGCGCACCGCGTTAATATTGTGCTGTTTCATCAGGATGATATCGCGTTCCACCCGCGCCATATCGACCGCACGCCCTTTGCGGTGATCGTGGTCGTGGCGGTTTACGCCGTGCAGCTTGAGATAACGTCCGTTGACGTAAAACAGCCCGTCGCGTACGCGGATGTCACGAAAGCCAACGCGCTGAGGTACCACCGAAATCATCTGTCCCGTGTCGTCATACAGCGTCAGCAACAGCTGATATAACTCAGGATGTTCCGCGTTCCACTGGCGCGGATGACTGACCGGAATGTCCAGGCGACAGCGCGTTTCATCGCCGATATTCAGGTTATCTGCTGATAACTGTGCCACGCAGACGCCATCGTCGAATAACTGCGCGTGCAGACGATAACCGCTGACGGGTTGGTGTAAATTACGCAGCACGGCATCAATATTGAGCACGGCGTCGCAGTAGTTTTCATCGAATGTGGTGACTACGGTGAAATCGTTAAGATGAACCGGATCCTGACCGATGAGATACACATCGCGGAAAATTCCCGCCATCCACCACATATCCTGATCTTCGATATATGTTGAATCCGCCCACTGTAAAACACGCACCGACAGCAGGTTTTCACCCGGTTTCACGCTGGCGCTGATATCGAACTCTGCGCACAGGCGGCTGCCTTTGCTGAATCCGACGTAGTGCCCGTTCACATACACCTCGAAATAGGTTTCCACGCCGTCAAATTTGATCAGCGTTTGTTTGCCTGCCCAGGCTGCATCGAGGGTAAAACGCTGCTGATACGCGCCGGTCGGGTTATTAGTGGGAACGTAAGGAACGTCGATCGGGAAGGGGAAACCTTCATCGGTATATTGCAGCTGACCGTGGCCTTCCATCTGCCACATACCGGGGACGGTGATGTGGCCCCATTCAGTCATCGGCTGATTGTAGAATTCATCCGGGACTAACGCCGGGTGCTCGAAAAAGCGGAACTGCCAGCGGCCGCTGAGCAACTGAAAGCCGTGACTGGCTGCGCGATCGAAACACAGCGCCGCCTGTGGATTTTCATAGCTGAAAAAGGAGGCGCGTGGCGGTAAACGGTTCTCCGACTGCTTCTCGATATTTTCCCAATTATTCACGTGATCTCTCCTGAGACGTGTTTCTATGGGAGAGAAGATAGTAAATATTTAGTAAAAATAACTAAAAAGTTTTACTGGTTGTCAGGGCGATCACAAAAAATAAAAAATCGGTTTGAGGATCATGCAGTTAAATTTTACCGGCGGGTGGTGTCCCGGAGTTGCAGCGATCCCGGCACAAATACCGACAGCGGTACGGTGCGTTCATCGCGCAGACGTTCGGTCAGCAGGTTGACCGCCTGTGCGCCCATGGTTTCGGAATGGATGCGAACGGTCGATAAAGAAGGGAACACAAAGCGGGCTGTCGGAATGTCATTAACGCTGATCAGCGCGATTTGCTCGGGGATTTTAACGCCGTGTTCCAGTAGCGCACGGGTCACGCCCAGCGCAATGGTATCGGTGGCAATCAGCAACGCCGGGGGATAAGGCGCATTTTGCTGCAACATTTTCCTGGCGCACTGATAGCCGGACTGGCTGGTGAAATTGCCGTACCAGATATCGTCCGGCTGGACGACGTTTTTCAGACGGCCATATTCCACAAAGGCCTGCTCGCGCTGATCCGGGAATTCAGGGTGATCGCGGCCGCCGATAAAGCCGATGCGCGAATAACCCTGACCGATAAAGAAGTCGATGACCTTCTGGCTGATCTTAAATAAATCCACATTCACGCAGTCAGATTGCGGGTCTTCCATTACGCCATCAATGAAAACGACCGGCGTGGATTGTTGCGTGAGCTGCGTATGCAGTGCGGCCTGAGGTTGTCCGATAACCAGAAAACCGTCCGCCGGAGGCAGCGCTTTTTCGCCGGTAAAGTCATAGCCGGAAATCAGGGTGGTACCCAGTTTTTCGCATTGTGTTTCAATGCCATAGCGCATGGAAAGATAATAAGGATCGTCTATTTCCAGCCCCTGCCGGTAAGTAAACAATGCGGCAAACGTCATGCGTTGCGTGGCATTGCGGCGGGAAGGCGAGACTTTGTATTCCAGGCGTTCCGCCGTTTCTAAAATCTTCTGGCGGGTCTGCGCTTTTACGCTCAGGCTCGGATCGTCATTGAGCACACGTGAAACCGTCGCAACGGATACGTTCGCGGCCTCAGCGATTTCCTTCAAAGTAGCCATCAGCGTCTCATCATCAGGTAAACCAAAGCCGTAGCTTAATGTGATCAGTGCCTTATGTACACCGCTCACCGGCCTTCCGGCCCGCAAAATCTCACTGTGACAGAGTTAACGCTTTACCTAATTTTAAGTATATTTTAGTAAAATATTTACTAGTATGCGTTTTACTTCTGCTTTCCTGTTCATAATAACCAAACAAAGAAGCGCATACCGATGAAGAACACATCATTAAATAAAATATTAGTACTTTTATTATTTTCCTTATCAATGAATTTGCGGGCGCAGGAACCGGTTGTCCCCGCCGAACATAATGAATCGGCACCACCGGAAATAACGCCGGTCAGCCGCGACGCCACTGCTTATCGCTTTTATGGCGAAATGGGCGGCGGCGGCAGCGTGTATTTAAATGGCAAAGATCAGCATAAATACAGCGACGGAACCTATATCGAAGGTGGTGTGGAAATAAAACACGGTAACTGGTTCGGGCTTATTTACGGCGAAGGCTGGACGGTACAGGCCGATCATCAGGGAAACGCCTGGGTGCCTGATCACCGCTGGGGCGGATTCGAAGGCGGCTTAAACCGTTTTTACGGTGGTTATCGTACTGATCGGGGCACCGAATTTATCCTCAGTATGCGCAACGATTCCTCGCTGGATGACCTGCAATGGTGGGGCGATTTCACGCCGGAATACGGCTACGTGATCCCCAATACCCGCGATTTAACGCAGGCAGTGAAGGTGCAAAACCTGACCGGCAAGTTTCGTTACAGCCTGACCGCCGCACCGCAAAGCCGTGTTAATGAAAGTACTGCATTGCTCCATTTCGGAAAATACGACCGTTATTCAGATAAATACACCTATCAGGCGATGGTCAACGGCTACACGCAATATGATCTGATGGAAGGGCTGACGCTGCTCAACGGTCTGGAACTGACCGATGGCACCGGGCAGCTATTCCTCGCGGGTTTGCAGGGTAAAAATCTGGCAGGGCGCGTCTGGCATCACACCGGCAAAGGCGACAGCAGCCATTCCGGCCACGAATCAGGAATGATGGTCAGCGCCATGGTTGAAGCGGTCACCGGACTGTATTTATCCACCGCGTACAGTTATGCCGAACATTCGCGGGATACTACTTTCGATACCACCACGTCTTACGCACAGGCCGGTATCTGGTACGAATATTACGATGGCCGGTTCGCGACCGCATTAGACAGCAAATTCTATATGAGCAATGACAATACCGGCGCCAGCAACTCGGTATTTCTTATGCAATATTTCTACTGGGGAAGATCATAATGAAAAAAATTAATCCGCACCGGCCGCTCAGTTTAATTATCTGCGCTGCTTTATTTATTTCTGCACACGCACAGGCAGAAAACGCCGATACTTTGCGGGCTGATTCGTTTAAAAACGTTATTAACCGTACCGGCGCGCCGCAATATATGCTCGATTATGATTTCGACGAGCATCAGCGTTTTAATCCTTTATTTGATGAGGGTGCCTGGCATGGGCATTTACTGCCGTCTGGCCCGCAAGGTATGGGCGGATTCCCTGGACCGGCGCTGTTGACCGAAGAATATATCAACTTTATGGCCGATAACTTTGACCGGCTGACGGTGTATAAAGCCGGACAAAAAGTCGCGCTGAGCATGACCGCTTACAGCATTCCCGGGGCGCTTATCCAGACGCTGACCGCGCCCGGCATCCGCATCGACATGACCCTGCGTTTCGTGACGTCCCGCACTTCTTTGCTGGAAACTAAAATCACCACGGATTCCCCGCTGGAACTGGTCTGGGACGGCGAACTGCTGGAAAAGCTCCGCGCTCAGGAAGGAAAACCGCCATCGGATAAAACCATCGGGCAGGAATATCCGGGGTATACGCGCCAGATCCTGCCGGTTGCTGACGGCCTGCGCGTGATTTTCGGCAAAGTGCGCGAGGCCTCGAGCCTGATGACCTCCGGCGAGTCCGAATATCAGATCCACAAATCCCTGCCGATGCAGATGACGGTTACAGGCCATCAGTTTACCGGCAAAGCCAAAATCGCCGGTTCCACCACGTTTTACACCACTTATTCGCATCTGCTGACGGCCGCTGAGGTTCAGAAAGAGCAGCCGAAAATCCAGGATATTCTGGCGCATCCCCAGCCTTATCTGGATGCCTCGCAAAAACGCTGGGAAGGCTACCTGAATGCCGGTCTGACAAACCCGAAAGCAACCAAAGATCAGGAACGTGTGGCGGTGAAAGCCATCGAAACATTAACCGGTAACTGGCGCGGGGCGGCAGGTGCGATGAAGTTTGATTCGGTGACGCCATCGGTGACTGGCCGCTGGTTCTCCGGCAATCAGACCTGGCCGTGGGACACCTGGAAACAGGCGTATGCGATGGCGCATTTCAATCCCGAGGTGGCGAAAAACAATATCCGCGCCGTGTTTGCCTTTCAGATCCAGCCCGGTGATCCGGTTCGTCCGTGGGATGCCGGTTTTGTACCTGATCTGATTGCCTATAACCCGGGTCCGGAACGTGGCGGCGATGGCACCAACTGGAATGAACGCAACACGAAACCGAGTCTGGCGGCGTGGTCGGTGATGGAAATCTACAAAACGACCGGTGATAAACAATGGCTGGCGGAGATGTACCCTAAACTGGTCGCTTATCACGACTGGTGGCTGCGTAACCGTGACCATAACCATAACGGCGTGCCGGAATATGGCGCCACGCGCGATAAAGCGCATAACACCGCTGACGGCAAAATGTTGTTTACCGTCAGGGAAGGGCAGAAAGAACAGACCGAATCCGGGCTGAAAAACTACGACCGCGTGGTGAAATCCGGTCAGTACGACAGCATCGAAATCCCGGCGCAGGTGGCGGCTTCGTGGGAATCGGGGCGGGATGATGCGGCGGCCTTCGGTTTTATCGATGCCGATCAGCTGACGAAATACATCAAAAATGGCGGTAAAAAACAGGACTGGCAGGTCAAATTCGCCGAAAACCGTTCGGATGACGGAACGTTGCTGGGGTATTCGCTGTTACAGGAATCCGTCGATGAAGCCAGCTATATGTACAGCGACAACAAATACATGGCCGAAATCGCCGACATTTTGGGCAAGAAAACAGCCGCCGCAGATTTCCGCGCGAAAGCCGTCAAACTGGCCGGATACATCAACACCTGCATGTTCGACAGCCGCAGCGGCTTCTTCTATGACATCCGCATTGAAGACAAACCGCTGGCCAACGGCTGCGCGGGCAAACCAATCGTCGAACGCGGCAAAGGCCCGGAAGGCTGGTCACCGTTGTTTAACGGCGCAGCGACGCAGGCGCATGCCGACGCCGTGGTGAAAGTGATGAAAGATGTGCGCGAATTTAACACCTATGTGCCGCTGGGCACCGCCGCACTGACCAATCCGGCGTTCGGTGCAGACATTTACTGGCGCGGCAGGGTCTGGGTCGATCAGTTATATTTCGGTCTGAAAGGCATGGAGCAATACGGTTACCGCGAAGATGCTGTGAAAATGGCACAGGCCTTCTTTGATCACGCCGATGGTCTGGTTTCGGATGCGCCTATCCGGGAAAACTACAATCCGCTCAACGGCCAGCAGCAGGGCGCACCTAACTTCTCATGGAGTGCGGCGCATCTTTACATGCTGTACAACGACTTTTTCGGCCAGGGGAAATGAGACGGTAAGGGCTGAATTTCAGGCACAAAAAAACCGCTTCAGAGAGCGGTTTTTTTGTTGGGTGATTCAGTTAGCGCTAAATCAACCCAGTTTCACGCTTTAATAATAAGCGGGATCAGGCAACCCAAACGCCACTAACTTACACCAGGGGTGGGAAGGCAGCAAGTTTAAATTCTATACACATATCCTTATTGTTTTTATGGTCTTGGTGGTAGCATCTGCGCGGGGCTAGTTTGCCCGTTTAGCGACGGGTCACCGGGCTTGAAATTAGCACTTGAGTACCGCGCGGACAGGCAACCCAAACACTGCTTGTCCTTCTCCAGTCGGTCCCGGTGCTTATTGGTGAAACGCGGTTGTAAAAGGCCGCATCAATGAATAAGTGTATTTATGCACTGATCGTTGTACTGGGTTCTTTGATGACAACTGCTGGTGATGGATGGAACGTTAATGTTTCTCATATCAACATCAATGTCAGCACGGGCCCGGGTTTGTAGCAGTAGAGAAACCGCCCTTCGGGGCGGTTTTTTTACACCTGCATTTTGGCAATGGGGAAACGCGCTATTTTTGCAAAGCAGTGATAAGGGTAGAATGCCGTCATGCTTTTCACCGAACGATAAAGAGTGACGGACCCGAATGAACGATAAAGTAAAACAAGACGACATTAACAAAGCACTTTGGGACGCCTGTGACACGTTCCGTGGCACCATCAGCGCGGACACCTATAAAGATTTCATCCTGACGATGCTGTTTCTGAAATACATCTCTGACGTCTGGCAGGATCATTACGACACTTACGCCAAAGAGCACGGTGATTCGCCGGAACTGATCGAAGCGCTGATGAAAAGTGAGCGTTTTGTTCTGCCGCGTGATGCCAGTTATTACGCCATTTACGCCCGTCGTCACGAAGCCAAAAACGGCGAACGTATCGATCAGGCGCTGCACGCTATTGAAGAAGCCAACGGCACCAAACTTAAGGATGCCGGTAAAAGCGTGTTCCAGGACATCTCTTTCAACACCGATAAACTCGGTGAAGAAAAGCAGAAGAACGGCATTCTGCGTGAACTTATCGAGCATTTTGATAAACCGGAGCTGAACCTTAAACCGAGCCGCGTCGGCACGCTGGATGTCATCGGTAACGCTTACGAATACCTGATCAAGAAATTTGCCGCCAGTGGCGGGCAGAAAGCCGGTGAGTTTTATACCCCGCCGGAAGTGTCGGATTTAATGTCTGAACTGCTGGATCCGCAACCGGGCGATACCATTTGCGATCCGGCCTGTGGTTCGGCGTCATTGCTGATCAAATGCGGTGCCCGTGTGCGCACGAATCACGGTTCAAAGCATTATGCGTTGTACGGTCAGGAAGCCATTGGCTCCACCTGGGCGCTGGCAAAAATGAACATGTTCCTGCATGGCGAAGACAACCACAAAATCGAGTGGGGCGATACCATCCGCAACCCGAAATTGCTGGATAAAAACGGCGACCTGATGCTGTTTGATATCGTTACCGCTAACCCGCCGTTCAGCCTGGATAAATGGGGCCATGCGGATGCGGAAACTGATAAATTCAACCGCTTCCACCGGGGGATTCCGCCAAAAACCAAAGGCGACTACGCGTTTATCTCGCATATGATCGAAACCCTGAAACCAGCTTCCCGTGGAACAAAAGGTGGCAGAATGGGCGTAGTCGTGCCGCACGGCGTGCTGTTCCGTGGTTCCAGTGAAGGGAAAATTCGCCAGCAACTGATTGAGGAAAACCTGCTCGATGCGGTGATCGGCCTGCCGGAAAAACTGTTTTACGGCACCGGCATTCCGGCGGCGATCCTGATCTTTAAGAAAGATAAAATCGATAACAATGTGCTGTTTATCGATGCCAGCCGGGAATATAAATCCGGTAAAAACCAGAATGAACTCAGCCCGGAAAATATCGCTAAAATCATCGCGACTTACCGCGAAGGCGGCTCTGTCGATAAATACGCCTATATCGCCAGCCTGAAAGAAATTCAGGAAAACGACTACAACCTGAATATCCCACGTTATGTCGATACTTTCGAAGAAGAAGAAGAGATTGATCTGGTGGCGGTGCGCGAAGAGCGTCTGGCATTAACAGCGCAACTGGATGCACTGGAAGTGGAAATGGCGGGATATCTCAAGGAGCTGGGTTATGAGTAAGGTTCCGGCGGGTTGGGAGGTCAAACTCCTAGGGGAATTGTTCCCAAAAATAGTTGTAGGATATGTTGGTAACGTTAATAACTATTATTGTTCTTCAACAACTGGAGTTCCATTCTATAGAACTTTAAATATTAGAAATGGTTTTTTTAGAAAAAATGAAGTTGTATATGTCACTAAAGAATTTCACAAGGCTAATAAAAAGTCTCAAATATTCAACCAAGATATACTCATTGCTCGTGTTGGGGCAAACCTTGGTATGGTTTGTAAGGTTGAAGGTCTTGAGACTGAGGCAAATATTGCTAATGCAATCATAATTAAGGCTACTAAATCATATAATTCAGATTTTTATACAGCTTTTTTACTATCTAAAGAAGGAAGGGATCAAATATTTTCTGGAGCTGCAGGTGGGGCGCAAGGTGTTTTCAATACTAAATTAGCACAAAAAATATCCGTGCCTGTGCCCCCACTCCCAGAACAAACCAAAATCGCCCAAATCCTCTCAACCTGGGATAAGGCGATTGCGACCACCGAAAAACTGATCGGCAACAGCCAGCAGCAGAAAAAAGCGCTGATGCAGAGTTTGTTGACGGGGAAGAAGCGGTTGCCGGGGTTTGAAGGAGAGTGGCTTAGTGAAGAGCTTGGAAGTTTAGGTGAAACATATTCAGGCTTGACTGGTAAAACTAAAGAAGACTTTGGTTCTGGCTATCCTTATATTTCATATATGAATGTATATAAGAACACTGAAATTAATATAGATTTTTCTGAAAAAGTAAATATTGGGCCAAAAGAAAATCAATCTAGAGTTTCTTATGGGGATATATTTTTCACAACCTCTTCGGAGACTCCGGAAGAGGTTGGGATGTCTTCAGTTTTGCTTTCCCATATTGAAGATACCTATCTTAACTCATTCTGTTTTGGATACAGGCTTTTTACATTTGAAAAAGTATTACCCGAATTTTGTAAGTTTGTCTTCAGGGGCGATGAAATGCGGAGGAAAATTTCTAAACTTGCTCAAGGGGCAACCAGATATAATCTTTCTAAAAAGAGATTAATGCTCTTACGTATAGTTTTACCCCCACTCCCGGAACAACAAAAAATCGCCGCCGTTCTTACCGCTGCCGATAATGAAATCGAGCTGCTGCAAAAGAAACTGGCCTTCCTGAAGCAGGAAAAGGCCGCGTTAATGCAGCAATTACTGACTGGTAAGCGCCGGGTGGAAATTGACACGACAGAGGAGTGCATGGATGCCTGAAAATGATGTGATTTTGTATACCAGCGAAGACGGCATGGCGCAGTTTACATTGCGTCAGCTTGGCGGTCAGGTGTGGCTGACACAGCTGGAAATCGCAGAACTTTACCAGACCACTAAGCAGAATATCAGTAAGCATGTGAAAGGCATTTTCTCAGAGCAGGAGCTGGCTGAGGAGGCAGTTGTCAACCGTAAGTTGACAACTGCCAGTGATGGAAAAGAGTACCTGACTCAGCTGTATGCGCTGCCCTTAATTCTTGCCGTAGGTTATCGGGTACGCTCGACAAGAGGCACACAGTTCAGACGCTGGGCAACCCGGACGCTGGGTGAGTATTTGTCTAAAGGCGTGGTAATGGATGACGAGCGTCTTAAAGATCCTAAATGGGATTATTTCGATGAACTGCTTGAGCGCATTCGCGAAATACGTTCTTCGGAATTACGTTTCTATCAAAAAATCCGTGATTTGCTGGCGCTGTCTGAAGATTATCGCGCCAATGAAAAAGAAACCTCACTGTTGTTTGCCGAAGTACAAAATAAGTTGTTTTTTGCTGTAACGGGTTTTACGGCTGCTGAATTAATTGTACAAAGAGCTGACCCGGATAAGCCGAATATGAACCTGTTCAGTTTCAAAGGTCAGCGTGTGCGTAAAGCCGATGTGGTGGTGGCGAAGAATTATCTTAGTAACGATGAACTGGACAGCCTTAACCGTCAGGTTTCAATGTTCTTTGAATTTGCCGAGTTTCGCGCGGAAAGAAAACAGCACTTAGTATTAAGTGACTGGCAGGAATACATCGATAAATTCATGGCATTTAACGATCAGCCGATTTTAAAACGAGCGGGTTCAGTGAGTCGTGAACAAATGACTTTAAAAGCACATCAGTGCTATGAGATTTTTGATCAGCAGCGCAAAAAGCATGATGCCCTGGAGGCTGACCGGATTGAACTGGAACAACTGGATCAGCTCGAAAAGCGTTTACAGAAGAAAAAGGACTAACTGATGTCGCAACCCGAAATGCATACCCCACCGAAATACGAAGAAGAATATATCGCCAAATTACCCGCCCTGACGCTGATGGCGAATATGGGCTGGCGCTTTCTTTCGCCGCAACAGGCGCTGGATGCCCGCCACGGCAAACAGGATCAGGTGGTATTGCGTGAAGAGTTGCGCCGTGTGCTGCAAACCCGGCGTTTTCATTACGCGGGCAAAGCGCATCCGCTTTCTGAAAAATCTATCGAAAATATTATCAGTGAAGTCTGCAGTCCGGCGCTGAATGAAGGCCTGAGGCAGGCGAATCAGCGGATGTACAACCATTTGCTGTACGGTATCGCCGTCACTGAATTCGTTGATGGCCGTAAAACCAACCAGACGGTTTCACTGATTGACTGGAACAACATCGCCAGCAACAGTTTTCTGGTCACCGAAGAATTTCGTGTCACCCGCACGGGCGGCATTGGTTCTTCATATTATGACTGCCGTAAACCGGATATCGTCGGTTTTGTGAATGGCATTCCGATGGTGGTGATTGAGGCCAAGCGCCCGGTCAGTCAGGGCAAGAAAGGCCCGACCCTCGAAGAAGGTATTTCCCAAAACCTGCGTAACCAGATGCATGACGAAATTCCGCAGTTATTCGTCTACAGCCAGATTTTGCTTTCTGTTAACGGCAACGACGGGCGTTACGCCACCTGCGGGACGCCGCTTAAATTCTGGGGCGGCTGGCGGGAAGAAGATATTACCGACGCTGAAATGCTGGCGGTAAAAAATAAAAAGCTCAGTACCCAACAAATCACCTCGCTGTTTAGCCACCGCAAACCGCAAGACATCGCCTGGTATCAGAACCTGATTGCCGGCGGTCAGCTGGCTGTCACCGGTCAGGATCAGATGCTCATCAGTCTGTTATTGCCGGCGCGTTTGCTGGACATGACCCGCCTGTATACGCTGTTCGATAATAAGATTGGCCGTGTGATTGCCCGTTATCAGCAGGTGTTTGGCATTAAGCGACTGACTGAGCGCATCAAACTCAAAAATGCGCAGGGCGGTCGTGAAGGCGGCGTGATATGGCATACCACAGGTTCCGGTAAATCGCTGACGATGGTGCTGTTCAGCAAAGCGTTACTGCTGGATGAATCGCTGAAAGCCTGCCGCTTCATCGTCGTGACTGACCGCGTGGATTTACAGACTCAGCTGAGTAACAGTTTTCTGTCGGGCGATCAGCTGCCCGGCAAGCACGATCATCAGAAAGCTATGGCGACCTCGGGGGCGCGTCTGGCGCAGCAAATCAGCAAAGGCAAAGAGCGGATTATCTTCTCGCTGATCCAGAAATTTACCTCCGCAACAGAATTGCCGGAGTGTTTTAACGACGACCCGAATATCGTTGTGCTGATCGACGAAGGCCACCGCAGTCAGGGCGGTGAAAATCATATTCGCATGAAACTGGCGTTGCCCAACGCGGCATTTGTGGCCTTTACCGGTACGCCATTACTTAAAGATGACAAAACCACCAACAAGTTTGGCCCGATAGTTCACGCCTATACCATGCAACGCGCGGTGGAAGACAAAGCCGTTTCCCCGTTGCTGTATGAAGAGCGGAGGCCTGAGCTGAACGTGAATGAGAAAGCCGTCGACAGCTGGTTTGAACGCATCACCGAAGGGCTGAGTGACACGCAAAAAGCCGATTTAAAACGCAAATACTCCCGCAAAGGTGCAGTTCAAAGCTCTGATGATCGTATCCGGCTGATCGCTCTGGATGTCGCCAACCATTTCAGTAAACATATTACGGAGGGTCTGAAAGGCCAGCTGGCGTGCGACAGCAAACTCTCGGCGATCAAATATAAAAAGTACCTCGATGAGGCCGGATTGTTTGAATCTGCTGTGGTCATGAGTCCGCCAGATACCCGTGAGGGCAATACCAGCATCGACGAAGCCACTCTGCCGGAAGTCTCGAAGTGGTGGAAAGACAATGTCGGCAGTCAGGATGAGCAGAAATATACCGGCGACCTGATTAAACGTTTTGAGAAAGATGATCAACTTAAGCTGCTGATCGTGATCGATAAATTACTCACCGGATTTGATGAACCGCAGAACGCCGTGTTGTATATCGATAAATCGCTGAAAGGCCATAACCTGATCCAGGCTATCGCCCGTGTAAACCGGCTGCATGACAAGAAAAAAGAAGGATTGCTGATCGACTACCGCGGTGTGCTGGCCGAACTGGATACGACCATCGCCAAATATCAGGATCTGGCCTCGCGTACGCAGGGCGGTTATGACATCCATGATATCGACGGTTTGTATAATCAGATGAGCAGCGAATATAAACGCCTGCCGTTACTCTATAACACCCTGTGGGCGATATTTGACGGGGTGACGAATCAAAGTGACCCGGAACAACTACGTCAGGCGCTGGTGCCCAAAATGGAGCTCCGTCACAGCGAGTTTGTCGATATTCATCTGAAACGTCGTGAAGATTTTTACGAGGCTCTCAGTGCCTTTGCCAGTTGCCTGAAAGTGGCATTGCAGTCAGCGACCTTCTTTGAAGACGGCAGCTTTACTGATGCTGACCGCAAAAATTACAAAGATACGGTCAGGCAACTTTCGATTTTGCGTTTACAGATAAAAGCGGATGCCGGTGAAACGGTAGATTATGACGAATACGCTGACCAGGTGAAAAAGCTGCTGGATAAACACGTGGTGGGCGTGCAGATAAAAGAGCCTGATGCGGTGTATAGCGTGTCTAAAATGGGTCAGCAAAAGCCGAAAACACCGGATGCCTCCTGGTCGGAAGATAAAACGCGTAACGAAACCGATATCATCAAAACCCGTGTAACCAAAATGATTGAGCAGGATTTGCATGATGATCCCTACGCGCGGGAAGCCTTCTCTGCGTTGCTGATGAAAACCATCGAAGAAGCCGAAAAACAGTTCGATCATCCTTCCAAACAATATTTGCTGTACTCCGAATTTATGCAGGACGTTGAAAACCGCCGCCTCCAGGATATTCCTGATGCATTTGGCAGCAATAAGCATGCTCAGGCCTACTACGGCGTGTTTAAAAAAACCTTGCCGCAGGTGTTCGCAACGGCAGATGAGCAGGTCGAGAAGAACTGGACCAATCTGGCGTTTGTGGTTGATGCTGAGGTTGACTGTGCCGTTACCGAGAATTCCATTAACACGCAAAATATCGAAGCAGCCATCCGTACCCGTTTGTTGCCGATGTTATTTCAGCAGTGCAAAGACGTCGGGGCGGGTATCCATCAGGTGAATATGATTGTCGAAAGCGTGGTGCAAATCACCCGCGTTGGCTTATCTGGCCTATAAGGGAAATATGAGCGTAAGAATTGCGGTTCCCCGGCCACGTAAATATTCGCCTGATCAGTGCTTTCACTATGGTGATGAACGCATTTGCTTTGAAATCAGCACCCGGCGCAGTCAGAAAAATAAGGTGCTGATTAAGGTGCATCCTGATTGCCGGGTGCAGGTGGCAGCGCCGGAAAACAGTTCCGATGAAGAAGTGCTCGGTGCGGTTAAAAAACGCGGACGCTGGATCTGGCAACAACTGCGGGATTTTCGCGCCCAGCAGGAGCATCTGACCGAACGGCAATATATCAGCGGTGAAAGCCATTATTATCTCGGCAAGCAATATATGCTGAAAATCCTGGTGGAGCCGGATGAGAAACCACGGGTCAAAATGCTGCGCGGTAAGCTTGAAATTACGGTGCGGGAAAAGAATCCCGAGCGCATCCGCGTTTTGCTCAATGAATGGTACAAAGACCGCGCTAAAGAAGTGTTTGCCCGAAGGCTGGAGGAGATGCTCGTTCAGGCGCTGTGGGTGAGTGAAAGACCGCCACTGCGCGTGCAAACCATGCAAACTCAGTGGGGCAGTTGTTCACCGCTGGGGCGTATTACCCTGAATCCCCACCTGGTCAAAGCGCCACGCGAAAGCATCGATTATGTGATTTTGCATGAATTGTGCCACCTGGCAGAGCATAACCATAGCGAGCAGTTTTACCGCCTGATGAAGCAGGTGATGCCGCATTGGGAGAAGGTAAAAACTCACCTTGATAGTATGGCGGCGGCGTTATTGAATGGCAGCCATCGGGTGTAATGATTTCTAATAGAGAAGGGATGCCAATGAAAGAATATAACAATTTAATCACGGATCTTGCTCTGCTCGAGAGTCATGTGTTGGCCAATTTTATTGCTTCACTCTACGGCGAAGACGAGATTTTGGATAAGAGAATAGAACGCCTTCTGCTCAAAAAAGATATCCCGGCATTATTTGAAACGCTTAAGAAAGAGATAAAATCATTGCGCCGGGGGCGGCATTATTACAGCTATTATGAAACCAGCGAGCTTGCAAATAAGATCTACGGTTTACAGAAAGATATTGAAAGTAGCGTAATGCCTGTCTCTCCCGATCAGGCTTTTCAATTGTTCAATGATTTACTCGCCACAGCGGAAAATTCGCTTAATCGGTGTGATGATTCTGATGGTTATATTGGCGATATTTATCGGGATATTTGTTTGTTATGGCTGAAGGCAGCTAGTCAGAGTGCTGTACCCGCTAAAGGCTGGATGCCGGTTGTCAGAAAATTAGTAGAAGATAACGAGTACGGCATTCTTGACCCGATTTTGCCTAATGCCTCAATGCTGTTGACTGAAGACGAGTTGCGACAACTGGCAGATTATTATGAAGATAAATTGCGCACTTCACTTAAAAAAAGAGATGAGGAAACATTTGATGATGGTATCTGGTCTGCGCATCTTCATGGCATCGCTGAGTCTTTAAAAGACCCCGCTTTGTTTATACAGACGACTCTGTTGCTCAGTCCTTCGCCTGATTACAGACAAAAGGAAAGCATTATCAGGTTCTGTATCCATTGTGGGGCTTACGATGAGGCCATGAAATGGTTGCAGGGTAAATGGGGTAATGACGACTGGGCTCGACCGGAAGCGACGCGGTTAGCGTTATTAGCCGATTGTTATCAGGCACTGGAGCAGCATGATAATTATCTGAAAACATTAATCGAATTGCTGGATGTTAAGCCTGATTATGCAAACTTACTGCGCACGCTTGCTTTGGTTTCAGATAATGAGGCGCAACAATTGCGCGATAAATTCATTATGTCAGTGCTCAAAGAGCCGGAGCTTTATGAACAGTTAAATCCATTATTAAAACTCCATGAATATGGAAAAGCTGAAGAACTGGCGATAAAAGGTATTCACGAAGTGGCTGAATGGCATTACACGCAGTTGCTTTCACTGCTGGATGACGTACCTGCAAATGAGCATATCCTGCGTGTTATTCTTTTTCGAAGCCTGACTGATGATATTTTAGCCGGGGGCAGAACTCAGGCTTATCATCATGCTGCCAGTTATTTGCAGCAGCTTGATCAGTTGGATAACGAAATCAAAACTTATTCTGCTTTACCTGATCACGCTGTTTATATGGGGAAAGTTAAAGAGAAGCATGGTCGTAAATACAGTTTTTGGGCGAAATACAATCCTCAATGAGACTATTTCAACTCCTTTCACTTCAACTCCTCTCACTTCGAATGAATCACTATCATCCCCAACTTTTCCAGCAAATGACTCTGCTGCCAGTCGTCGATTTTCACGCCATCGAGATCGACTTTACGGATATTCAGCTCACCCAGATCGGAGTTCGTCAGGTCGCAATGGGTAATGTTGACGTTATTCCAGTCGAACTCGGTGAATTCGCCGCCGGAAAGGTCGGAGCCGCTGAAGTTTGCGCCCTGCACGTTCGCGCCGGTCCAGCGGTTTTCCCATAACTCGCATTTCTCCAGAATGACTTTGCTGAAGTTCGCGTAGCTGAAGTTATTTTTGGTCATGAAGGCGCTGCAAAACCAGGTGCGTGAAGTGATCATATTCATAAAACTCGCGCCGCTGAAATCTGCGCCAGTGGCTTTGCATTCACGGATTTCACAGCCCAGCGCCTGAATGTTTTTGAAATCAGCCATCGTCAGATCACAGCGTTTAAAGCTGGCATCCTGCAATTTTGCATGCTGGAAAGAGCAGCCTTTTTGTTCCCCATCATCGTAAAACAGACAATCGACGAACGCTGTTTCCGACAGATCGGTGCTGTCAAAACGGCAGCGGTAAAAGCGGCAGTTCTCCAGTGTCTCGCCGGTAAACTGCTTCACGCTAAAACGCTGGTCACTGAAAGTCTGGTCTTTGATCATCGGATCCTCTGTCATCTTTTATGCCCTGCTAAGGCCGGTATCCTGACAGAAAAGTTTTATCGAAAATATGGAATCCGCCTCGTAATAACACGATTTACCTACGTTTGCCTTTTGCCGGATCGCTGAGTGAGGTCTATTCTCAATGACTTAACGGAGCACTTCTCTCACTCAGATAAGGAAGACTGGAATGCGTTTGTCATCTCTCTTTTTGGCAACCAGCCTGGCTGTCAGCCAGTTTGCAGGGGCTGCGGAAACCGCACAGCCCGCCACTCAGGAGCACGTCATGAATCACGCTATTAATGCCGATAACCCATTTCTGAAACCCAGCCCGCTGGAATATCAGGCGCCGCAATTTAATCTCTATAAGGACAGCGATTATGAACCGGCGATCCTCGAAGGCATCCGCCAGAAACTGGCTGAAGTCGATAAAATTGCCAGCGACAGCGCGCCGCCTACTTTTGAAAATACTTATGTGGCGCTGGAAAAATCCGGCGTCATGCTGCAACGCGTGCAAAACGTTTTTGGCGCGATGACCGGCGCGAATACCAACGATACGCTGCAAAAAATTGACGAAGATACCTCGCCAAAACTGGCGGCGATGGATGACAGCATTCATCTTAACAGCAAGCTGTTTGCGCGGCTGAAAGCGGTCTATGACCAGCGCAGCAGCCTGAAAATTTCCCCCGAATCACAGCGCCTGATTGAGGTGACTTTTAAGGATTTCGAGCTGTCAGGTGCCAATCTTTCGGATGCGGATAAAGACAAACTCAAAGCGCTGAATCAACAGGCGGCAACGCTCAGCACGCAGTTCACTAATAAATTGCTGGCCGCCACCAAAGCGGGCGGGCTGACGGTGAAAGATAAAGCGCAGCTTGCCGGGCTGAGTGACGCCGAATTATCGGCAGCCGCGCAGGCCGCCAAAGACCGCAAGCTGGATAATGCCTGGCTTCTGGTGTTGCAAAACACCACGCAGCAGCCGTTGTTACAGTCACTGGATGACCGCGACACGCGCCAGGCACTGTATGAGGCCTCAATCAATCGCGCTGAAAAAGGCGATGCCAACGACACCCGTGAGCTGATTGCGAAGCTGGCAAAAGTCCGCGCGCAGCAGGCTCAGGTGCTGGGTTTCCCGAGTTATGCCGCGTGGAAACTGGAAGATCAGATGGCGAAAACGCCGCAGGCTGCACTGGATTTCATGCACAAAATTGTGCCAGCCGCGACCGCCCGCGCGCAGCGTGAAGCGCAGGATATTCAGGCAGAAATCGATAAACAGAAGGGCGGCTTCAAAGTGACTGCCTGGGACTGGCAGCACTACGCCCAGCAGGTTCGTAAAGAGAAATATGATCTGGACGACGCGCAGATCAAACCCTATTTCGAGCTGAATAATGTGCTGGAAAACGGCGTGTTTTATGCCGCTAACCTGCTGTATGGCATCACCTTTAAAGAACGCAAAGACCTGCCGGTTTACAACCCTGACGTGCGGGTTTTTGAGGTGTTCGATAAAGACGGTAAATCGATGGCGCTGTTCTACGCCGATTATTATCAGCGCGATAATAAAGGCGGCGGCGCATGGATGAGCAACTACGTCGATCAGTCGAAATTGCTGGGCACGAAACCGGTGATTTACAACGTGGCGAATTTCCAGAAACCGGCGGCGGGGCAACCGGCGCTGCTGTCGTGGGACGACGTTATCACTATGTTCCACGAATTTGGTCACACGCTGCATGGCCTGTTTGCCGATCAGGAATATCCGGGTCTTTCCGGTACCGCGACGCCGCGTGATTTTGTCGAATTCCCGTCGCAGTTTAACGAGCACTGGGCGAGCGATCCGAAAGTGTTTACTCACTTCGCCAAACATTATCAGACCGGTGAAGTGATGCCGCAGGCTTTGCAGGACAAAATCGAGAAGGCCAGCAAATTCAACAAAGGCTATGACATGACCGAACTGCTGGCGGCTGCGTTACTGGATATGCACTGGCACAGCCTGAGCGCGGACGCACCGCAGCAGGATGTTGATAAGTTTGAAGCGGAGTCGCTGGTGAAAGATAAAGTGAATCTGGCGTATGTGCCGCCGCGCTACCGTTCCAGCTATTTCCAGCACATCTGGGGTAACGGCTATGCCGCCGGATATTACGCCTATCTGTGGACCGAAATGCTGGCCGATGATGCCTTTGCCGGTATCACTGAGCAGGGCGGGCTGACGCGGGAGAACGGTCAGAAATTCCGTGATCAGATCCTCTCACGCGGTAACAGCGAAGATCTGGAAAAACTCTACGAAACCTGGCGTGGCAAGGCTCCGTCAATTGAGCCGATGCTGAAAAACCGCGGACTGGAGGAGTAAAAATAGCCGTGCCCGGTATCACGCCGGGCACGGACACTCTTGCTGTGAATATTTAAAATCAACGCCCGAAAAACGTCGCTTCTCCCGCTGAAATTCCCCTATGCTTTTCCCCATGTTTCCGGTCTGCGAGTGAAATCATGCTGTTCGATTTACCTGACGATGATGTGCTTTATGCTGCGCTGATTGCCCGTGATCCGGCCTATGACGGCTTTGCTTTTGTCGGCGTCAAAAGCACCGGTATTTTTTGCCGCCTGACCTGCCCGGCACGAAAACCTAAGCGCGAGAACTCGGTATTTTATCCGTCGATGGTCAGCGCGATGGAAGCCGGATTCCGGCCCTGTAAACGCTGCCGGCCGCTGATGCAGGGCGGAGAAAAAGACCCGCTGGTGCTGAAATTGCTGGCTGCGCTGGAAAACGAGCCAGACAAAAAGTGGAGCGAGGGCGATGTGCAGGCGATGAACGTTGATCCTTCCACTGTCCGCCGCGCCTTTAAACGACAGTTTGGCATCACTTTTCTGGAAATGGCGCGCTTACGCAAAATCGGCAAGGGTGTCGATGCGCTGGCCGGGGGAGAGCCGGTAATTGATGCCCAACTGGATGCGAGTTTTGAATCCGGCAGCGGATTTCGAGCGGCGATCACCCGTCAAATCGGGCTGAACCCGAGCCAGGCCAGAAAGCATCAGTTTCTGAAGGCTGACTGGCTGGATACGCCGATCGGTTCCATGCTGGCGATCGCCAGCCACGACGCACTGTATCTGCTGGAGTTTATTGATCGTCCGGCATTACCTAATGAAATTGAGTGGCTGAAACAGCTGACGTCCTCTGAAATTATTTTTGGACGAACGCCGCTGATTGATCAGCTCGAACTGGAACTGGCGGCGTATTTCGCGGGTGAAAAGCACACATTTATCACGCCACTGGCGGAATTCGGTTCATTGTTTACCCGTAAAGTCTGGGATGCGCTCAGGGCTATTCCGGCGGGTGAACTGCGCAGTTACTCCGCGCTGGCGGCGGATATCGGGCAGGCCACGGCTTCCCGCGCAGTCGCCCGTGCCAACGGGGCTAACCAGATTTCAATCCTGATCCCTTGTCATCGCGTCATTGGTGCTGATGGTTCGCTGACCGGTTACGGCGGCGGATTATGGCGCAAGCGGTGGCTGATTGAACACGAACGAAGAATGGCGTTGAGCCGCTAAACGAGGAGCAGGGTATGAATCAGCAAAGTCGGGCACTGGCATTTTCACAACTTCACCAGAAGCACAATCCGGTCATTTTATACAACATCTGGGATGCGGGCAGCGCGCTGGCGGTGGCGCAGTCGGGGGCAAAAGCCATCGCTACCGGAAGCTGGTCGTGTGCGGCGGCGCAGGGGTATCAGGATGGCGAAGCCATGCCTTTTTCCAGCCTGTTACGGACGGTGCAACGCATTGCCTCTGTGATCAGTCTGCCGCTCACGGTGGATTTCGAGACCGGTTATGGTGCGGATCGCCGCGACAACCTGAGCGCACTTTTGCAGGCGGGTGTCGTGGGTATTAATGTTGAGGATCAGCAAATGGGATTATCCGCGCTGAACGGCGTCCGTGAACAATGCGAGATTCTGAACTCGCTTCGTCAGGTGGCGGAAACTCAGGGAATGGCGTTATTTATCAATGCGCGCACCGATGTCTTTTTACAGGAACCCGACGCCACGCGGCATCCGGTGCTGATGGCGGAAGCTAAAAAGCGGCTGACTGCCTATAAGGATGCGGGAGCCAGCGGTTTTTTTGCCCCCGGTTTGAGTGACCTGACACTGATTGCCGAACTCTGTGAGGTATCAGCGCTGCCGGTGAACATTATGGCCAGCAGCCTGACGCCGCCGCTGGCTGAACTCACTGCGGCGGGTGTCAGCCGGATAAGCTATGGCCCGCATCCTTATATCGGGCTGATGGAAACCCTTAAACAGCACGCGGCTGTGCTGTATTAGCCGCCAGACGGTGCCCCATCCAGAAGAACAGCAGACCGCCAACCGAGGCGGCAATCAGCGCGATAAACATCACCGGCGGGGCGGTGTAACTGAGCAGAAAACCACACATGACCGGGTTTATCGCGCCACCCAGATTGCTCAGGTTCTGCATGCCGTAATAGCTGCCCTTCATATTTTCCGGCGCGATAAAGTCGATAAACATGTATTCCACCGGGATAACAATCAGTTCGCCAAAGCTGAAAATCGCCATCGCGATCACCCAAAGCAACACTGATTGTCCGGCGGTCATAAAGCCGATCAGGCCGATGATGAAGAAAATCGTGCCGAGAAGCAGCCATTTCAGCAGGCTGTTTTGTTTCATCCGGCTGCTTAATACGTACTGGAAGGTGATAACAATCACGGCGTTGGTGATCATCACCACGCCGATGATTTTGTACGCAAAAGCGGCGTTTGAGACCAGAATCAGGTACTGAGAAAGATAACCGGCGAATTGCCCGAACACCACCGAACCCAGCGTGCTGCCCAGCGTGAAGTAAATCAGACGACGGTCATGGGCCAGAATGCTCAGTGTCTGGCGAAGGTTCGGTTTTGGCAGGGGTTTCTGTTCCTGTTCTGTTTGCGGCGGTTTATGCGGGATATTGCGCAATCCCCAGGTCAGGGAAATCACGGTACCGAGCGCCAGTACGCCGGAAATCACGAACGGCAGCAGCGGGCTGAAACCCGCCAGCCACACGCCCAGCGATGAGCCCACTGCCCAGCCGACATTCACCAGCGTGTAATTCATCGAAAATGCCTTCACCCTTTTTTCTACCGGCAACCAGCTGGCGATACAGGCTTTGAGCGTGATGCTGAGCAGGGCGTAAGCGGCATTGAGCAGCGCCAGTACCAGCAGCACGCCGGTCACATTCGGCAGAAACGGCAACAGTAAAAAGCTCAGCCCGAACAGGCTGATGGAGACGGTAATCAGCGTCCGGTGATTGAATTTATCCACCAGATAGCCGCCGTACAGACTACTGAGAATCCCGATTGCCAGGCTGGCACCGAGAATGATCCCGACGCTTTTGGGCAGCAGATGATAGTGCTCAGTCAGATAAATAGTGATAAACGGCAGTGTGACGCCACGTCCGATAGTGAGTACTAACGAACTGGCTAACAGCGCAAGAATTAATGGTGGCATTCCCTTCATGTTGAATAGCATTCCCTGAGTAACAGCAACATTTTCGTTACATCATAAAGGAGTCTGCACAGTATTTTTCATTACAAAAAAGAGGGATTTAAGAGAGTTGCACGGGATAACCCGCACAGGTCGTGGCCCGGCTTATAACTTCTGCGGCGCAACACCGTGGAACAGCAAAAGGGCGACGTGTTTACGCAACATATCGGGGGAAATGGGCGACGCGCCTTCCTGTCTCATTTTCATTGAGGCCATCGGGAACAGCGTCAGACCGAACAGGGAAATGAACAGCAATGCCGGATTGAGATCCGGATTCAGTTTTCCTTCCGCCTGCCAGCGGGTAATGCATTCCTGTACGATTTTGCGGTTTTTGTCGCCGTTACGTTCTTCCATGCGTTTTTTCAGCATACCGCTTTCGCTGATGACTTCCCGCACCCACAACGGTGCCACCCACGGGTATTTTTCTGCCGCATCAATCATGCACTGCGCCATATTAGTGATCGCCAGAAGCGGATCGTCGGCATGTGTTTGGAAAATATCAGTAAACCCGGCACGGACTGGCTGAAAACGTTCGTCGATCATCACGTCCAGCAGTTGTTCGCGGGTCTTGAAATAGTAATGCAGCATGGCAGTAGTGACGCCTGCTTCTTTGGCGATCATGCTCAGCGGCGTTTCGGCGATGCCGTATTGGGCAAACAGTTTCAGGGCGGCGTCCAGCAGCAGTTCACGCTTATCCGTTCCGGATTTTGCACTGCGCGGACGACCCGGACGACGCACGGGCGTGTTGGCTTCGTTTTGATCCTTTTGTGCGGATCCTGGCGTTTCTGAGATTTTTCTGTCTGCCATAAGGAGGGCGATCCATTGACCAGATGAATTTGATGCTTCAATATTAATTATACAGTTAATTAATTACAAGTCAGGATGTCATTCATGACGACAATAAATTCGGCACAGAGCGAGGCGGCGGAACAGAAGCCTTCGATAAAGCTGCTGTTCTCCGCGCTGATGCTGGTGATGCTGCTGGCCGCCCTCGACCAGACGATTGTGTCCACCGCGCTGCCGACTATCGTCAGCGAGCTCGGTGGCCTGGATCAGCTTTCGTGGGTGGTGACCTCTTATCTGCTGGCCTCCACCATTGTGGTGCCGCTGTACGGTAAGTTTGGTGATCTGCTCGGTCGCAAAATCGTGCTGCAAACGGCGATTATCGTGTTCCTGCTCGGTTCGGTATTGTGCGGACTGGCGCAGAACATGACGCAACTGATTCTGATGCGCGCCCTGCAGGGGCTGGGCGGCGGCGGGCTGATGGTGGTCAGTATGGCGGCGGTCGGCGATGTCATTCCGCCGTCCGAGCGTGGGAAATATCAGGGGCTGTTCGGCGGGGTATTTGGTCTGGCGACGGTTATCGGGCCGCTGATCGGTGGTTTTCTGGTTGAGCATATTTCCTGGCGCTGGATTTTTTACATCAATCTGCCGCTGGGGATTTTCGCCCTGCTGGTGATTGGTGTGGCGCTGAAATCGCAGACTGCACGCATCCGCCATGAAATCGATTTTCTCGGCGCGGGTTATCTCGCGGCCGCGCTGACCTGCATCATCTTGTTCACCAGCGAAGGTGGCACGGTGTATCAGTGGTCGGATCCGCAACTGTGGTGCATTCTGGCGTTCGGGCTGGTGACCCTTGGTGGCTTTATTTATGAAGAAACGCTGGCGGCCGAGCCGATCATTCCGCTGGGTCTGTTCCGCGACCGCACCTTCCTGCTCAGTTGCGCAATCAGTTTTATTATCGGCATGTCACTGATGGGGTCGATGACCTTCCTGCCGCTGTATCTGCAGGTGGTGAAAGGCTCGTCGCCGTCAGAAGCGGGGATGCAACTGCTGCCGCTGATGGGCGCATTGCTGTTCAGTTCGATCGTCAGCGGGCGTCTGATCAGCCGTATTGGTCGTTATCGTATTTTTCCGATTATCGGCACCTTACTGAGTTTCGCCGGTATGGTGCTGCTGGGCTTTCTGAAAGTCAGCACGCCGGTACATATGCTGTATCTCTACATCGGCGTGCTCGGTTTCGGCCTGGGGATGGTGATGCAGGTGCTGGTGCTGGCGGTACAAAACTCGGTATCGATGAAACAAATGGGCGTGGCGACCTCCGGTGTGACACTGTTTCGTTCGATTGGGGGTTCCATCGGCGTGGCAATGTTTGGGGCGATTTTCACCCACGTTCTGCGTGATCAACTGGTGGCGCTGATCCCCGAAGGTACGGTGCTTCCCCGCTCACTCAGCGCGCAGGCGGTGCAGGAATTACCGGCCGCCATCCGCGCTGATTATTTGCAGGCATTTGGCTCGGCGCTGCACTCGGTATATCTGATTGCCGCGTGCGTGATGGTGCTGGCGTTTGTCCTGTCGCTGCTGCAAAAAGATGCGGTGCTGAAGAAATAACCGGCCGCAATCCCGGCGATTTGCACTAAGCTTTCCCCTTTACGGCGTTGAAATGGCATGGAAACCAGCAACGCCGGCAGGGATATCATAAAGGGGATCGCTATGCTGTTTCGCCGTTTCGAGCGAATGATCGACATCTTCCGTGAGGCACCGGCTGCTGAGCCGCCGGATCAGGTTCTGCCTTTCTATCTTTATTATCTGCGTCAGGTCTGGCCGAGTTTCGCCGTTTTACTGGTGGTGGGACTGATCGGTGCGCTGATTGAGGTTTCGCTGTTCAGCTATCTCAGCCAGATTATCGACCTGACCAAAGACACACCGCCGGGCAGTTTTTTCACCGACCATATGGGCGAGCTTTTATGGATGGCGGCGGTGGCGATGATCCTGCGGCCGGTGTTTATCGGGTTGCATGATTTGCTGGTTCACCAGGCTATCAGCCCCGGCATGACCAGCATGATCCGCTGGCAGAATCATAAGTATGTCCTCAAACAGAGCCTGAACTTTTTCCAGAGCGATTTCGCCGGGCGCATTGCCCAGCGCATTATGCAGACCGGTAACTCGTTGCGCGATTCGGCGGTGCAGGCGGTGGATGCCATCTGGCATGTGGTGATTTACGCCGCCAGTGCGCTGTTCCTGTTTGCCGAGGCGGACTGGCGGCTGATGATCCCGCTGATTATCTGGATCTTCGGTTACGGCGTTTGCCTGCGTTATTTCGTGCCGCGTGTGAAACAACGCTCGGTGCAGTCATCGGAAGCGCGCTCAAAACTGATGGGCTGCATCGTCGACGGTTACACCAACATCACGACGCTGAAACTGTTTGCGCATACCGATCTCGAGCAAAAATACGCGCGCGAAGCGATTAGCGAACAGACCGAGAAAACCCAACTGGCAGGGCGTCTGGTCACCGGCATGGACGTGTCGGTCACCACGCTGAACGGGTTGCTGATTGTCAGCACCACCGGTCTGGCCTTGTGGCTGTGGACCCAGTCGCTGATAAGCGTCGGGGCTATCGCGCTGGCGACGGGTCTGGTTATTCGTATTGTGAATATGTCCGGCTGGATCATGTGGGTGGTGAACGGTATTTTCGAAAATATCGGCATGGTGCAGGACGGCCTGCACACCATTGCGCGGCCATTGACGGTAACGGATATCCCGCAGGCGAAAGCGCTGAAAGTCGATCGGGGGGCGATCCACTTTGATCACATTCAGTTTAATTACGGCAAAGAGAATTCCGGAGAAGGCGGCAGGGTGATCCCCAATCTGGATCTGGCAATCCGTCCCGGCGAGAAGATCGGCCTGATCGGGCCTTCCGGCGCGGGGAAATCCACGCTGGTGAATCTGCTGCTGCGTCTGTATGACATCGACAGCGGTCGCATTCTGATTGATCAGCAAAATATTGCCGACGTCACGCAGGAAAGCCTGCGCGCGCAAATCGGTATGATCACCCAGGACACCTCGCTGCTACATCGTTCCATCCGCGATAACCTGCTGTACGGCAGGCCGGGCGCGACGGAAGAGGCGTTGCAACTGGCAATTCGTCAGGCGCGTGCCGATGAATTCATTCCGCAACTTTATGATTCGCTGGGCCGTACCGGGCTGGATGCGCATGTCGGTGAGCGCGGCGTCAAACTTTCCGGCGGCCAGCGTCAGCGTATTGCGATTGCCCGCGTATTACTGAAAAACGCACCGATCCTGATCATGGATGAAGCCACGTCGGCGCTGGATTCCGAAGTGGAAGCGGCGATTCAGGAGAGTCTGGAGACGCTGATGGGCGGTAAAACGGTGATTGCCATTGCGCACCGCTTATCGACGATTGCCAAAATGGACCGCCTGGTGGTGCTGGAAAAAGGGCAGATTGTTGAGACGGGCAATCACGCCGAGCTGCTGGCGCACGGCGGGCTTTATGCGCGCTTGTGGCAACACCAGACCGGTGGATTTGTCGGCATGGATTAGGGCCCGAACTTAACAGACGTCGTGCCGGTAGGGCAGCACTTCGCGGGCTTCGTCCGCCCAGCGCTGCACGGCGGCACGCTCTTCCACTAAAAAATCTTCCACGGCGTCACGCAAACCCGGATGCCGTAAATAGTGCCATGAGTCGGTGATCACCGGCTCAAAGCCACGCAGGAGTTTGTGTTCGCCCTGTGCGCCCGCATCAAACCGTTTGAGGCCGCTGGCAATCGCATATTCCATTCCCTGATAAAAACAGGTTTCAAAATGCAGCCGGTCGAATTCCGCCACGCATCCCCAGTAGCGGCCATAAAACGTATCACCGCTGATTAAACTGAACGCCATGGCGACATCACGGCCATTTTGCTGCGCGAATACCACGCGGATCGCCTCCGGCATTCTTTCCGCCAGCAGGCTGAAAAATGTGCGGGTCAGATACGGTGACTGGCCGCGTACCGCATAGGTATTGCTGTAGCAGGCATAAACGAAATCCCATTGCGCTTCAGTCACCTGCGCGCCTTTCAGCCAGACAAAATCAATGCCCTGCGCGGCCACCTGTTCGCGCTCTTTGCGAAACTGTTTACGCTTGCGCGACGTGAGCGCGTCGAGGTAATCCTGAAAATCGCGATAACCGCGGTTCTGCCAGTGATATTGCAGGCCCTGCCGGTGCTGCCAGACGGGTTCCGCCCCGATAATCCGGTTGGCGCGTTCATCGGTAAAATTGATGTGTGCGCCGGTCAGGCCATTTTCTTGCAGAAAATCCGGCAGTGCCTGCAACAGACTGATCGCCGCCGGTTCATCGCCCAGCAGCCGTGCGCCGGTCACCGGGCTGAACGGCACCGCGCCCAGCCATTTCGGGTAATAGGCAATACCTGAACGCTGGCAGGCATCCGCCCAGCCCTGATCAAACACGTATTCACCGTAAGAATGGCGTTTGCGATAGCCGGGAATGGCGGCGCGGATTTCCCCGTTTTCCTGCCAGAGAAGATGCTGCGGATGCCAGCCGGAATGCGGGCCGAGGCTGCCGCTGTCTTCCAGCGCGGATAAAAATGCATAGCTGAGGAAAGGCTGCTGCGCAGGCACCAGCGCATCCCACTGTGCGGCTGGCAAATCAGCCAGACGGTTTAACGTGATAACAGGCATCAATTATTCTCGCTGTGGCGTAAAAGAGAAATCAGTTAACTGTCGTGCAGGCAGGGGGATATTACGGCAGAGGTTAGGATAACAATATAATAAGACTTAAGTCGCTGATTTATCATCCGGAACATTATTTAAAAATGTTCCGGATGTTTTATTTAGCTGGCAATTAACTGGCGCGTACTTCCGGGTTATCGGACAGCGAAATAAAGGTTCCGCTTTTCGCATCAAAGGCTTCGATGCAACCCGATTCAATATCATACACCCAGCCGTGCAAGGTAATTTCCCCTTTCGCCAGGGCGACCGCTACGCAAGGATGCGTGCGCAGGTTACTCAGCTGGGCCACGACGTTCTGGTGCACCATACCGTTGACGCGTGCCTCAGGGTTTTCGTGTTCGACGGATTCATTGATGGCTTTTGCGGCATCGGAATAACGCAGCCAGTGTGCGACCGCTGGCATGTGATCCAGACAGGTGCAGTTGGCAATCGCGCTCATTGCGCCGCAGTTGGAGTGCCCGCAGATGACGATATCTTTTACGCCCAGCGCCATGACGGCGTACTCCACCGTGGCGGAAACGCCGCCCGGTTCCGGCCCGAATGGCGGCACAATATTACCGGCATTACGGATAACAAACAGTTCGCCCGGTTCACGCTGTGTGACTAATTCCGGCACTAACCGGCTGTCAGAACAGGATATAAACAGGGTCTTAGGATTTTGGTTTAACGCCAGTTCTTTGAATAACTTAGAACGCTGTGGAAACGCCTCTTTCTGGAATCTGAGGAAACCTTCAATGACATCTTTCATAGGGGGAATTCCATGTATTTCAATGCCAGTGAGTCTGCCACGAAAAAAAAGTCAGATCAATCAGACACAATATCAACACTATTTACAGGGAAATAAGCAGGCACAAAATAATATCATTTACCGGCGATAAGAATTTCACATTCTGTTTTTTTAATGCCATACCTTTATCTCAGCATTATTCGTCCCCATATTTCCTCTACCCCCTCAGTGAAGGAGTCTGTATGACAATCGAATACGCTATTTTCGGTGGCGGCTGTTTCTGGTGTACAGAAGCGGTGTTCAAAGACGTCATTGGCGTGGAGTCGGTGGAAAGCGTCTACACCGGCGGGCGTCGCCCGAACCCAAATTATGAGCAGGTCTGTACCGGCACGACCGGTCATGCGGAAGCCATCCGCGTGGGGTTTGACCCGGAAAAACTGACTTACGGCGATTTGCTGGATATTCACTTTGTGACGCACGATCCGACCCAGCTTAACCGCCAGGGGAATGACGTCGGCACGCAATACCGTTCGGCGATTTTCCCGGCCAATGAACAGCAAAAAGCAGAGGCGGAAGCGGCGATACTGCGCGCGCAGCACGATCACAGTGATCCGATTGTGACCAGCATCGAACCACTCGGCGAAGTGTATGTGGCCGAAGGCTATCACCAGAATTACTGGGATGGTGCGGGGCAGCAGAACCGTTATTGCATGGCGGTGATCCCGCCGAAACTGCAAAAGTTGCGCAAGAGTTTTGCGCAGCGGACGAAATCGTTACAGCAGTAAAAACACCCTTATCCGTTGCTCAGCCAGCACATTAATGCGTGCTGGCTGACGACGATTCATCTCCGCCTGTTATTCTTCCGGCAACACTCCCCCTTTTGCCCAATGTGATTTCGGTATTTCAGTGATCACTACATCCACACTTTCAGGTTTACATTTCAGGGTTTCTGCTGCCAGGCGGGTCACTTCGCGGACAAAGTCACGTTTTTGTTCGGGGGTACGGCCAGGAAACATTTCCAGACGGATCATCGGCATAGTAAATCCTTAGTGATTAGGCCCTCACGGCGGGGGCAGCCTCTATTCTACGTAAGGATTGGGAAGAATAAAGACGTGCAAAACAAAAGCCAGAACCTCTGTTCTGGCTTTTAATTGCTTCAGAATCCGTAGCGGATTGCATCCTTACTTTGCTGCATCAGTGCATCGATTTTTTCGGAAAATCGCTCCAGCCCTTTGCCGTCACCGGCTTCAGAGCACTGCCGCCGTCGCGCATTGTAGGCTTTCATCAGCTGTGCCTGCGCAAAACCCGGCTTGCCGTAACAGGCCATGCTTTGCTCCCAGCAGGCAATGGCCGCGTCCAGATCCTGCTGTTCCTGATACTGTTTTCCCAGCTCATTCAGCGCTTTCGCCGACTCCTGCGGCGGCAATTGCTGCGCCAGAATTTGCTCAATGCGTGTGTCCATAACCATGACCTCCGGCTTGCTTAGTGGAAGAAGTTGAGAATATGGCCGAATACCAGCCCGACGCTGATCACGTCTGAGTCACTGAATGTCACGTTCGAGAAGCCGAACTTGCCCAGCAGCGGCAGCAACAGCGCAGGCAGCAGGGTGATAAACAGGCCGTGGAAGATACCGCCGATAATCGCGCCGCGTCGTCCGCCGACTGCATTGCCGAAGATTCCCGCCGTGCCGCCCGCGAAGAAGTTGGTCAGCATGCCCGGTAAAATCATCGCCAGCCCGAGACTCGGGAACAGGAACATACCGATGATGGAGCCAATGGTGGTAGAGATGAAACCGATAATGACGGCGTTCGGTGCGTACGGGAAAAGCACCGGACAATCGAGTGCCGGAATGGCATTCGGGACGATGCGCAGGGCGATGCCGCGAAATGCCGGTACGATTTCCGCCAGCAACAGGCGCACACCCGACAGCAGAACGTAAACACCGACCACAAACTGAATGGATTGCAGGAACGAATAGACCAGATAATTAACGCTGTTGGCGTAAGGCGCGACGACTTCCGGGCCTGCGGCAATCGCCGGGATCAGGTAAATCGGGATCATCACCACCATCATCGACAGGTAGGTGTCCTGCAGGAACGAGAAAGATTGCGGCAGCTCGAAATCTTCGGTGCTTTTACTGACATCGCCGGTGATTTTCGCCACGCCTGCCTGCACGATATAGCCGATGGTGCAAAAATGGCCGAGTGCAATATCATCGGACCCGGTGATTTTACGCACAATCGGCTGAGCCAGCACCGGCATCCCGACGGCCATGACGCCCGCAATAATGCCGCCAGTCAGGATCAGTTCCGTGCCGCGCAAGCCGCCCATATAACCGATAACAGAACACACCGTGGCCATCCACAGCGATGCTTGTCCGGTGAGAAAGATATATTTGAAACGGGTCAGGCGGGCAATCAGGATATTAACGATAAACGCCAGGACCATAATTAATGCGGTTTCACGGCCGAGAGTTTGTTGTGCGATACCGGCAATAGAACCGACGTCGGTAACAATCCCGCGCATATGAAACCCTTTCTGGAATATTTCACCCAGAAAGGTCAGGGCATTAACAATAATGCTGGCCCCGGAAAGCAGAACCAGAAAACCCAGCAGCGTTTTTAATGTACCGGTAATGATCTGGCCGGTGCTTTTCTTTAATGCGATCAGACCAATCATGGCGATCAGTGAGATTAAAATTGATGCCTGGCCTAATACATCATTGACAATAAAGTGAAGGAAAGACATAAGCGTCCCCTGTAGAGTTCACGGTAATTGTTTTATCGATTTATAAGTATTGTGAATTGAGTGGGTCTGTTATTAAGTGGCTAGGTGACCCATCTCCTGAAGAATAGGCGTCAGCTTGCTCTTTATTTCATTTTTATCGACCAGTCTTTTCAGGTAAATAATATTGGCGTTGATGGTGTAATGCTGGAATTGCGATCTGAAATTTTCGCCGGTCATAATAATATCGGCTCTTGAAGACGTGGCGCTTGAAATATCACAATGTGATAAATCGGCTTCCACACCCAGATCCTTCAGTGCCGCTTCGATACTCATTTCACAGGCAAAACTGCTGCCCAGACCCGCACCGCATACCGCCAGGATTGATAGCTTTTTCATCATTTTTCCTTACGTTCTTTGTAGGTGTTCATAAAGGGTTATCTTTTTCACTTCACGTCTAAAACTGTCGGATAATCTCTAATGCTTCCTGCTTGTTTTTACTGCGTTTTAATCGTTCCGCTGCCTCGTCATCGCAGAACAGATGGGAAAGGCTGGCAATCATTTCGATGTGTGAATGGCTGTCCACCGCGGCCAGCGCGAAGATAACGTAAACCGGATCATTATCTTCACTGCCAAACTCAACGCCTTCTGAAACAATGACCAAAGACAGTGCCGTTCGGTTAACCCCTTCTTCCGGCCGGGCGTGCGGCATCGCAATACCTTCGCCCAAAACATAATAAGGCCCGATTTCCCGGTGCATATCATATATAGCCTGAAGATAACGACTTTCCGCTGCGCCCGAATCAATTAATGGTTGCACGGCAAATGCCACGGCACTTTTCCAGTCATCTATTTTGCTAATGATTTGCGTGTTGTTTTCATTAATCCAGTCGCTTAACATAATACCTCTTCATATGAATAGGGTCTTTTCTCAGTATGATATTTAATTAAAATAAAAACTGTGATCTATCCAATCCTATTAGCCATCAATGAAAGATAATAATTTCAAAAGACCTGAAAGAATGAATGATAGTAGAGGTTTAACAAGGTCCTGATATCAGAATTAACTTACTTTTTCAGTAAATGAATATTTCCTCCGCTCAGTATTTATTGAATTTGCGTATTGAATGAATTGATTATCCACGCATGAATATCAACAATATTTACAGGCTTATTTTGGCCGATAACATTCTGGTCAACAGAATAAACTGGTCCCGGGGTTATTGGTCGTGCTTTTCCTGCGAGAATTTTTAATTCGGGAATATATTCTGCCCCGACATGTCCCGGTAAACGTTCGCCCAGCCGTGAGGAAAATCGTTCGGCCGCCAGTTCAGCATCAATCTGGCACCAGATTTCCACCACCTGCGATATGCCCGCCCGTTGCAGATAATCCTGCAATACCTCTTTGGGCTGAAAACCAAACCAGGCATCGACAATAAAGGTGCTGCCTTCGGGCGCGCCGCCGATGATGTCCCAGATAACCTGATAACTTGCCAGCCCGAGTACGCGGTTAAAAGGGCGGTCAACATTCTCTAATCGCTGAAGAAACGGATTTTTAATGCCATCAAGCGACAGTTGCAGCCAGCCGCTGTATGCAGAAAGCTCAACGGCGAGCCGGCTTTTACCTGACGCCGGGATCCCGTTCACCAGGATGACGCGTTTGCCGGTTGAGCCATTTCGTGAGGCATTTCTGTTTTCAGACATGTTCCACCTGTTGTGTCTGGTTGTGTGACGGTGCATGGAAATACTGTTCAATGACGGCCTGAAGTTCGTTCAGACGCGGTACCGCCAGCGATTCAAGACGGGATTTCGTCGCGTTGCGGTCCAGTGAGATGCAGTCTTTCCATAATGAACGGCCTGCGATAACGCCTGATGCGCCTTCGCTCATGGCATCTGCCACTTGTTTGAGGAAGGTGGAATGGTCAACCCCGGCAGAAAGTACGGCCCACGGCACGTCGCCAGCGAGTTTTGTGATGTCAGCACAGGCTTGTTTTGAGCCAGGATAAGGCAGTTTCAGCACCTTCGCGCCGCATTCCAGACAAATCTTGGTGCCGCCATAAATCAGAGACGGGACTTTTTCTTTATATTCTTCCTCGGTTTCGTTGTCGAGTTTATAGGTCAGAAACTCCACCACCAGCAGCAGGTCTTCGCGGGCGAAATCCTCAATGCTCTGGCGCAGAATATCAATGTTATGACGGTTTGCCGCTTCCTGGTCTGAACGCAGATACACCATGATTTTGCCGCCGGTCGCACCGAGTTCACGCACACGACGTGCATCGACATTCTCCACCAGCCGTGACAGTCGGTAGCCTTCCGGCGAACTGTCCCAGCCCGACGCATCCAGGCCAATCAGCAGCGCGGTGTCGCGGGCAATAATGCCGTTGTCCACCAGTTGCGGAACGGCACAGACCGGATCGACCAGTACGCAGGAGGCTTTGCTGGCAAGATATTGCGTGATGTCGGCTTTAATCAGCCCGAGTTCGTGTTCTGAAATGGCAGATTGCTGTTGCGGGTCGCTGGCGAGCAGGCTGCGCATGGCACCGCGCTGGTCACAGGCGATCACCAGCATCGCGCCATTTTTGCCGCAAATCTGCTGGTAGCTGCGTAGTTCTGAGGTAGACATCTTTGACATGGAACTCTCCTTTGCGTGAAATTTATTACAGATTAAAAAATCTCGATTACACTGGACGTTCTGTCTTTCCCCCCTGAAAAAACGGGGCGGAAAATCGCGTAACATGCCGTATTACAAGGGTTGAAGCCCGATCCGGCACATTGCATTTTTACAGGTGTTGCGCAATAATCCCTCAATCGACGATTTGAGTGTAATTCATTACTGAAAGGAATTTCAAGCTGAAAGAGCCAATTTTGCAAGATATTGCAGCAACGCGTGCCATGATGCATCTGGTGGCGAAGCTGCATTACGAGTCTGATATGTCTCAGGTGGAGATTGCACGCAAGCTGGATGTGTCGACGGCAACCATTTCCCGGTTGTTGAATAAAGCCCGCGCGGCGGGGATTGTGCGCATCGAAGTGGTGGGATTATCGTCACCGGAAGACATGACGGCAGACCTGATAAAACGTCTCGGGCTGAAACATGCGTATGTTGTGGATGCACCGCCGGGTAATGTGCTCGGCGCGCTGGCGACGCCGCTGGCTTCTCTTTTACAGGAAGCCGGTTTAGGCGCGGGATCGGTGCTCGGTATTGGCTGGGGAAGAGCAGTGCGCGAAGTCACGCTGGCCGGTATGCCCCGTTTGCCGGGGATCATGACCGTGGCGCTCAACGGCGGGATGCAACAATCTGCGCCGCATTTTCAGATAACCGAGTTCGTGCGCCGTGCGGCAGAACAGATGGAAGGCACACCCTATTTTCTTCATGCCCCTTATCTTTCTTCGGCGGAACTGCGTGATGCGTTTCTCTCGGACCCGAGCGTGCAGGAAATCATTTCACTGTGGGACAAACTCGATGCGGCGATTGTCGGTGTGGGTCTGACGCATACCCCGAAACCGAGTGAATCCACTACCGCGACGCCCGGTGAACAGGCATTGAGCGATGCCGCAGGCGATGTGCTGCGCCATTACTTCACGGGAACCGGCGAGTTATTGCACTGGGAAGGCGAGGAGCGAATGATTGCGGCCTCGGTTGAACAGCTACGCAATACGCCGCTGACCATCGGCGTGGCGGCAACGCCGGAAAAAGCGGCAGGAATTATCGGTGCCGTGCGTTCAGGCATGATTAATTCATTAGTGACAGACGTGAATACCGCACAGGCGATTCTGGATAAACTGCCGGTGGTCTGACGCCTGCTTGCTTAAAAGCAGTGCTTAAAAAATATGCAGAAACGAAAAGGCATTCCTTTGCGGGAATGCCTTTTCGTTTCTGCATCTATGCTATCACACCGCACCGTCGGAAATACCGTGCCCTGATGAGCACTGCAGTTTCCCCGTAGTATGATTGATTTTCTTGTTGAACGTTTGGATGCAGGGAAGGTGGTTTGAAAATTAAAGCTACCAATAATCCTAATCGTGATTGAGGAGCATTCCGTTTTATCCAGAAATGTTAATTGATATTTGAGGATTTCGCGGGATTTCTGAAAAATAAATAATGATATATGTCAATTTTCACAAATTATTTATCCATTAAGACATCGTTACAACGACGAATTATTTTCTTTTACACATAAAAAAGAAAAGTTTTCTTCATTTTTATTAATTTAACTTATTGATTTTATTTTGTTTTTATTTTATGTGGTGTTTGCTAAATGATCATTTCAGTAAAAGTGGGTGTTCCACGGGGTACTTTGCTGGGAAAATAATGTGTTCTAGCAGTAAAACCCTACAGGATAATCCCCATGAATAAGCCTTGCTTAATGTCTTTGACTCTCATTGCGTTAATCACATTGACTGCTTGTAGCACTAAAAATAATGTGGCTACGATAAAAGAGGTATCAGTAAATAAAAGCTCGAATAATACGTGCGTCAATGAATTCAAAGCATTGCAACGTCTCTCTCCTCACGATTTTGATCTATATCAGAAGCAGTTTAATCAACTGACAAAATCTTATGATGTCTATAAAACCAATAAAGGTTTGATAAATAAAGATGCTCAGGAGATCCTGAACATAGAGCTGGATTCTAAATTAAAACTTATCTGCGCAAGAGTTAAAGGGGCGGCCTTTAAGAGCATGGACGAGCGCTCTCAGGAAGTGAATAAAATATGATGGCGCGAGTGAAGTCTTTCTTCTTAATTCTGCTCCTGATCAATATACAGGGAGCCCATGCTGAAGAACCGGTGGATGCTAACCTGGGTCTTTTGGATCAGTTGCAGAGTGAAAATTTAATTTCTGCTCCAGAACCGTCTGTTTTTGCGGAAAAAGATAAGACTTCCTCTCCGCTGATCCAGCCTCCAAAAAATATCGTCGTGCCGAAAGCCCTTGTTGAAAAACCGGTAGCGCAAAAACCGCGACCTAAACCGACGCCAGCGCCAGTCAGGAAAGCCCCTAAAGCGCTTCAGCCTGCGAGCACTCAGTCTGCACCTGCGGTGCCTGCCACTGCGAATGTCAGCGACACCCAGAAAAAGGCCAATGAGCAGCTCAAAAAATCCCTTGAGACAGCAAAATCCACGGCAGAAAAATCCCGTGATCAATACGCGGCTTTGCAAAAATCTTATGCGGATACACAAAAAGAAAATCAACAACTCCAAACGCAGATCGCGGCGTTAAAAGCCAAACCTGTGGTCATCCCGCCGTCGGCAGATCAAAAACTTGCGCAGAAAAAAACGCAGGATGAACTGAAAAAACTGCAAAATTCGCTGAAAAATACACAACAAGAAAACCAGCAGATTACCACTCAGTTGCAGAAGCTAAAGAGCAGCCAGAAACACGCTGAAAGTCTGACGGAAAAACTTTCCGTGGCGCAGACGGCGACAAAAAAATACCAGGACGAAGTGGCAGATATTCAGCAATCTTTGAAAAAGACTATGGGTGAAAATGCCCGGTTGAAAGCACAGTTAACCGCATTCAAAACCAGTCAGGACGGCTCAGTCAAAAAATCCTCCGAACAGGTAGCTGCCTCTCAATTGGCGACTAAAAAAGCCCAGAAAGAATTCGCTGCTCTGGAGGCGAGCTTTAAAAAATTAAGCAGTGAGAATACACAGCTCAAAACGCAACTCGATACCGTGAAAAAGCAATCCTCGGCACGCATCGAACAACTGGTCTCATCCGAACACGCTAACGGTAAATCTCTGGCAGAATTCGCAGTGCTGAATGCGACATTACAGCAGGCGACAGAAGAAAATCATAAGCTTAAAACGCAGTTTGAGACACTACAAAAGCAGTCGACTGCACAGGCCGATAAATTGCAGGCTTTACAAAGCACGGGCAATAAATCTCAGGCTAATGTGGTTGAGTTGCAGACGACGGCAAAACAAGCTGCTGCTGAAAATGTTCAACTGAAAACGCAGCTGGCCAGCCTGCAAAAGCAAGGCGCCAGCCAGAATGAAAAAATAGCGTTCGCTGTCGAGGCCAATAACAAATCCCTCAATGAAAATCAGCTACTGCAAAAGTCCCTTAAACAGGCCACTGATGAGAATGCGCAATTGAAATCGCAGCTTGCAGACTTGCAGAAACAGGATGCTGTACGTAATGACAAACTGTCAGTTTCAGATGCTGTGAATAAGAAATCTCAGGCTGACTACGTGGCTTTGCAGAAAACCCTCAAACAGGCGACCGATGAAAATGCCGGGTTGAAAAACCAACTGGCGGCATCGCAAAAAGAAACTGCTGCGCAGACCGGAAAATTGTCAGTGTCAGAGACGGCGGTTAAAAAATCTCAGGCCGACTATGTCGCTCTGCAGAAAATCCTGAAACAGGCCGCTGATGAGAATGTGCAAATGAAAACTCAATTGGCAGACTTGCAAAAACAGGGCACCGCACAGAATGGCAAACTGTCCGTGTATGAGGCGACCATCAAAAAGTCACAGGCTGACTATCTGGTCTTGCAGAAAAGCGTGAAACAAGCCGCTGATGAAAATGCGCAAATGAAAACCCAACTGGCGGAGTTGCAGAAACAAGGCGCGGCACAAAATGAAAAGTTGTCCGTTTCACAAGCCGCCAATAAGAAATCTCAGGCAGATTATCTGGCCTTGCAGAAAACCCTGAAACAAGCCACGGATGATAAAGCGCAACTGAGTACTCAACTGGCAGATTTGCAGAAACAGAGCGCAGCGCAGGCGGAAAAACTGGTGGCGTCTGAGGCCGCGAACAAAAAGTCGCAAAGTGATTATCAGGCGTCACAAACGGCATTATCAAAATCTTCTGAGGATGTGAAACGTCTGACAGCCCAGCTCAGCGAGAGTCAGCTGGCGGCGACCAAAGTCACTGAAGAAAAAAATAAGCTGACAGCCGAACTGGATAAAACGAAGAAAGACCTGGCCTCACACAGTATTGCTGCCGTGACGCAATCTGGCGGAGAGTTGATCAGTGATGCAGAACTTAAAACGTTGCAGGCGAAAGAAAGCAAGAAAACCGGGCGTTCTTATTCTGTCGGGTATTTGCTGGGGCAGGCAGCGAATTCAAAAATCGAGCAGGTGGTATCCGCCGGTGAGAAAATTGATCGCAATGTGATTGTTAAAGGCTTTGTTGACCGGATGAATGAGCTGTCCAGCATGTCGACTGAAGACATGCGGGAGTCGCTGAACAGTCTGGACAGTGATATCCGCTCTCGTCAGGAAAAGCAAAAAACGTCAAATGTAGAGAATAACCAGAAAATCCTCGATAAAGCGGGCAAGGCTAAAGGCGCGGTGAAAGCCAAGTCTGGCTTTATTTACCAGATTACTAAGCCAGGTTCTGCAACTAAAGTGACGATGGATAAGGGCATTCGTTTGCAGATTATTGAGACGTTGGGCGACGGTAAAGTCATTGCCAGCGAAAAAGACAATAATGTGATCAGCGCGTCCGTAACGGAAATCCCGGCAGTGCTTCAGGAAGTCGTGCTGAAGCTGGGTTTGCAAGGCGAAGCGACACTGTATATTCCACCTGAACTGGCGTATGGCAAAGACGGCATTCCGGGTAAAATTCCGCCGAATTCACTTTCCATCATGAATATCAAAATATTAGGTATGAAAGACAAGTAAGAGTGGCCGCATAAAAAAAGGCAGGCGATCGTCAGATCACCTGCCTTTTTTATTTCTGCGGCCTGATTTATTTTCCGCTCAGGAATGCCAGCAAATCGTCGTTCAGTTGATCCTGATGTGTGACGGCAAAACCGTGCGGTGCGCCTTCATAGATTTTCAGTTCTGCATTTTTAATCATTTCCGCCGCCAGCTTGCCGGTGGCTTCGAACGGCACTATCTGATCCGCGCTGCCGTGGATCACCAGCGTCGGCACGGTAATTTTCGCCATATCCGGGCGGAAATCTGTTTCAGAGAAGGCCGTGACACAATCGACGGTGCCTTTCAGCGACGCCATCAGCGCGATGTTCAGCGTCTGGGTCATCACGCCGTCGGAAACGGTCATCCCCTGGTTAGTGCCGTAGAACGGCGTCGCAAAGTCGCTGATGAACTGTGCGCGGTCTTTCAGTAAACCGGCCCGGATGCCATCAAATACTGATTTATCCACGCCCTGCGGATGATCATCCGTTTTAATAAACAGCGGGGTGACCGCGCCGAGCAATACCAGGCTGGTGACGCGTTCTGAACCGTAACGGCTGATGTAGCGGGTGACGTCGCCGCCGCCCATCGAGAAGCCGACCAGCGTAACGTCGTGCAGGTCGAGATGTTCAATCAGATCGTTGATGTCAGAGGCGAAAGTGTCGTAGTTGTAACCTTCCCAGGGCTGCTCTGAACGGCCAAAACCACGACGGTCAAAAGCGATAACGCGGTAGCCACGATCGGCCAGGAAATTCATCTGGCTGTCCCACATATCGGCATCCAGCGGCCAGCCGTGGCTGAATAACACCGGCTTACCTTTGCCCCAGTCTTTAAAATAAATTTGAGTGCCGTCTTGGGTATTGAATGTGCTCATTTTTATATTTCCTCAGCGGTTATTTGCAGGTTTTAAACAGGTTGTGTGTTGTGTTGCAAACAACATTAGGCATGGCAGGGAAATATTGATAATGGGTTATTTTTGACAAGTCGTTAAAAGATTTTGTTGCTTCTATCAGGCTGAAAATAATAGGGATTTACGACGGTATAGAGAGGGGATACCTGTCAAAAAAATCTGAACAAGTTGCCAAATTCTTTCCGCTATCCGCTTTTGATGTCCTGACCTATTGTTAATTCCAGCAGCACAACAACACAACGTGAAATACAAACACACAACCCAACAATGCACTCTGAGAGGAAATGAAAATGTCTAAATTCGATCTGCTGGACCCACAGAACTCCACCCTGATTTTCATCGACCATCAGCCACAAATGTCATTCGGCGTTGCGAATATCGATCGCCAGCAGCTTAAAAATAATACGGTCGCTCTCGCTAAAGCGGGCAAAGTTTTTAACGTGCCGGTGATTTACACCTCGGTTGAAACGGAAAGCTTCAGCGGCTATATCTGGCCGGAATTACTGGCGGTACATCCGGATGTGAAACCGATTGAGCGTACCTCAATGAACTCCTGGGAAGACGCGGCATTCGTGAAAGCCGTTGAAGCCACAGGCCGTAAGAAACTGATTATCTCTGCCCTGTGGACTGAAGTGTGTCTGACATTCCCGGCACTGATGGCGCTGAAAGAAGGGTATGAAGTGTATGTGGTGACCGACACTTCCGGCGGCACCAGCGTGGATGCACACGAACGTTCCATTGACCGTATGGTGCAGGCCGGTGCGGTGCCGGTGACCTGGCAGCAGGTTCTGCTCGAATACCAGCGCGACTGGTCACGCAAAGAGACTTACGACGATGTGATGAATCTGGTTCGCGAGCACAGCGGTGCGTACGGTATGGGCGTCGATTATGCCTACACCATGGTGCACAAAGCCCCTCAGCGCAAAGCGTAACCTTCTTCATTTATCCCTTAAGCCGGAACCGTGCTCAGGCGGGTTCCGGCAGGAGAGACATCATGCGTCATGCCCCTGTTTCCCGCCTGTCGGCACCTGTTATCCCTTTCGCGGTTATCCGCTGGTTGGCCCTGCTGGCCTTGTGTGCCGCGTATTTGCAGGGCGGTATCGTCAAACTGTTCGATTTTCCCGGCGCGATTGCCGAGATGCAGCATTTCGGCTTATCGCCCGCGGCGCCCATGGCCGTGGCCGTGATTGTGCTGGAACTGGGCGCTTCAGCGCTGATTCTTTCCGGACGCTTTCGCTGGGCTGGCGCGCTGGCACTGGCGCTGTTCACTTTCAGCGCCAACTTTATGGCGAATGCGTACTGGCAGGTTTCCGGCCATGAACGCGCCATGATGATGAACGGTTTCTTCGAGCACATCGGGCTGGTCGGCGCTTTTATCTATGTCGCCTGGAATGACCTTAAGGAGCGGGCATGAGCCAGAATAATGCTGCGGCAGGCGGCGCTTTTTCGCCGCTCAAACAGGGGCTGTTTGCCACGATTTGGGTGGCAACCATTCTCGGCAATACCGGCAGTTTTATGCGTGATGTGGCCAGCTCATGGTTAGTCACCGGGCTGTCATCAAACCCTGCGGCGGTGGCGCTGATGCAAACCGCAGCAACGTTGCCGATTTTTTTGCTGGCGATCCCTGCGGGTGTGCTGTCCGATATTCTTGACCGTCGCCGCCTGCTGATTTTTGTTCAGTTGTTACTGGCGGGCGTCAGCGGAACCTTGCTTCTGTTGTCGCACAATAATTTGCTGACCGTGGAATATCTGGTCGCGCTGACCTTTATCGGCGGTATCGGTGCGGCGCTGATGGGGCCAGCCTGGCAGGCGATTGTGCCGGAACTGGTGCCCCGTTCTGATTTGCGAAATGCCGTTGCCCTGAACTCGCTTGGGATTAATATTGCCCGCGCAGTAGGGCCTGCGGGCGGTGGCTTGCTGTTAGCCAGTCTCGGTGCCGGTGCGGCTTATGGCGCAGATGTCATGAGCTATGTTTTTGTGATTGGCGCATTACTGTGGTGGAAGCGTCCGGTCAAAGCGAAAAATGAGTTATCAGAACACTTTCTTGGCGCGTTCCGTGCCGGGCTGCGATATGTCAAAGCCAGCCGGGAACTTCATCGTGTGCTGCTGCGTGCCGCGATTTACTTCGCTTTCGCCAGTGCGATCTGGGCGATGTTGCCGCTGATTGCCCGCAATATGCTGCACGGTACCGCCGGATTTTACGGCATTCTGCTCGGCGCGGTAGGCGTCGGTGCCATATTCGGTGCGCTGCTGTTGCCGCGTTTACGCCAGAAACTGAGCGTAGATGGCCTGGTGCTGCTCTCCGCGCTGCTGTCGGCGGCTGTCATGTTGCTGCTGGCGACGTCTCCGGCAAAATGGCTGGCGGTCGTACTGATGGTGGTATTAGGGATTGGCTGGATTATCGCGCTGACATCCATGAACGGCGTGGCGCAGGCGGTGCTGCCTGACTGGGTACGTGGCCGCGGGCTGGCGGTGTACCTGATGGTATTTAACGGCGCGATGGCGGCGGGCAGCCTGTTCTGGGGGTTAATCGCACAGGAAACCGGTCTGGTCGGGGCGTTATTACTCGCCGGTAGCGGCCTGGTCATTGCCGCGCTGGTGTGCTGGCGGCTGAAACTGCCCGCAGGCGAGGCGGATTTACAGCCTGCTGGTCACTGGGAAAATCCGGTGGTTGAAGGCGATGTGCAGGGCGACCGCGGTCCGGTGATGATCCAGATTGAATACATGATTGCACAAGAAGATCGCCCGGCGTTTCTGGCGGAAATTCGGAAACTCTCGCTGGCGCGTCGCCGTGACGGTGCTTATGCGTGGGGGATCACCGAACACAGCGATGACCCGTCGCGTCTGGTGGAATGGTTCCTGGTGGAGTCCTGGCATGAGCATTTGCGTCAGCATCAGCGTGTGTCACATGTCGATGCCGATTTACAAAGCGAAGTGACGCGTTATCACCGTGGCGAAAATAAACCTCAGGTGCATCATTATCTTTCGGTGCGCTAGTCGCCGTAAAAAGCCGCATTGTGCGGCTTTTTGTTTTTCAGGCCTGGCTGTACACCGCCGCAATGCCCTCGAAATCCTGTAAATTTTCGCGCCACCACATGGCAGCGTTGCCGCTCGCGTTTTCGTTCCAGGCCATAAAAGCCTGATCGCGGCGGGTTTCGGTATCCAGACGACGTTCAACCAGCGCACCGCTTTCGAGATGGGGGGCGGCCAGATAACGCGGCAGATAGCCACAACCCAGCCCGGCAATTTGTGCGTGAACTTTGGCGTTAAAATCATGAACGCTGAGCATTTTCTGCTCATCGAGCACGCGCAAATCCGCACCTGTGCCATGGCGGGACGTGTCGTGAACCACCACGGCGCGATACTGACGGATTTGCTCACGCACCAGCGGTTCCGGCAGCGAGGCGAGCGGGTGATGCGGCGCGACAGCAAACACATATTCCAGCCAGCCGATCGGACGGTATTCAATGCCGCTGCGCGTCACCGGTTCCTGCACGGCACCAAATACGATGTCGGCTTCGCCATAACTCAGCGCTTCCCAGCAACCGGCCAGTACATCGTGGCGGAACAATAACTGCGTGTGCTGATGTTCTGCGTAAAAACGGTCAATCAGCGGCGCAAGCAGCGCGAAGGGGACGGAAGCATCCACGCTGATGGTCAGTTTGCTTTCCCAGCCGCTTTCGACGTACTGCGCTTGTTGTTCCAGCTCACTGACGGCACGCAGCAGCACACGGCCTTTTTCCAGCATCAGACGGCCTGTTGGTGTGAATGTCGCGCGATGGCCTGAGCGGTCCAGAAGTTTAATGTTCAGGTCACTTTCCATTTTCTGCACGGTATAACTCAGTGCAGAAGCGGTTTTAAACAGTCTGGCGGCCGCTGCGGCAAAAGTGCCGTGTCTGTCCAGCGCATCCAGGATCAGCAGCGCTTCAAGGCTTAATCGCATTATTTTCCCCACCCCAAAAATTGTTTAACAACAACCCAAAATATTTCCGTTATGAATGACCGTGTTGATTTCGTATCGTTCATGAATATAACGCAACATTCAGTTAACCAGAACAACGGTTAATCAGAAGGAACATCCTGTGACTTATCCTCATCAACCTGACCACATTACTCTGGTGATCACCCACGGCGTACAGCGGGATAAGCTGACGGAATATGAACGCTGGCTGGAACAGCTGAAGACCGATGCGGCCCGGTTTCCAGGTTATCAGAATGTGAATATTCTGCGCCCGGTGCATGGCGAAACTATCTATACCGTGCTGGTGCGGTTTGATAACGTCGATAATTTGTATCTCTGGATACAATCCGATCAGCGCGAAATCCGTGAGGCGGCATTAGCCAACTTACTGAGCGGACAGGAATATATTGAGCTGCGTACGCAGGCGTAAATCCTGACGTCCAACATTTACACCCGATTTTTTCCATAAAGGTTGAAGACTGTATAAATCGCCAGTATTATTCGTCTGTTTTCTATACGACGTTTATCCGGTTAAAGCAGGTCAGTTATTTTGTGGAATCCCGAAAAAGAGTTTTTTACCGAGCTTTATCAGTACCCTGAACATCTTCGCCATACCTTAGAAAACTTACCCAACGGCAGCGGCGTCTATATTTTTTACGGCGACGATAATGCCTTTCCGCTGTATATCGGTAAAAGCGTGAATATCCGCAGCCGGGTGATGTCGCATTTCCGCAATCCTGCCGAAGCCAAACTTCTGCATATGACCCGCGATATTGAATTCATTGAGACGATCGGTGAAGTGGGGGCGTTACTGCTGGAATCGGATCTGATTAAAACCCGACGACCGCTGTTTAATAAGCGGCTGCGCACCGCCCGCAAGCTGTGTTCGATCCGGCTTCAGGGGCTGACGGCCAGTATTGTGTTCAGCGATGACGTGGATTTTTCCCACAGCGAAGATTTATTTGGCCTGTTTAAAACTAAAATGTCGGCAGTCGAAAAAATCCGGGATATCGCCGATCAGGAAAAGCTGTGTTACGGCGCGCTGGGGCTGGAAAAACTCGCAAAAAATCGTGCGTGTTTCCGCTTTTCACTCGGCAAATGTGCCGGTGTCTGTTGCGGTAAAGAGACGCCCGACGTCCATCAGGCGCGCCTCAGAAATGCACTCAGCACCCTGAAAATCCGCAGCTGGCCGTATCCGGGGCGCATTGCCATCGCCGAAGAAGCCAACGGGCTGACCGATTATCACGTCATTAATCACTGGTTCTATCTGGGAACGGTCAAAACGCTGGAAGACGCCAAAGCCTTCGATATCGCTGTGCCGCACTTTGACCGCGACAGTTATAAAATACTCTGTAAGCCGCTATTCGAGACGGAGAGTTCGAAAGTGATTTTGCTGGACTGACGGCAACAAAAAAGCTGCCGATCGGCTAATGCCGATCGTTTAAGGATCAGTTGACCGATCCTGTGGCTCGTGTAAAAAGGGTTCATGCTCATCATGGACCCTTTTTAAATGGAACTTTCACAAGCTCTCGGTATTATCAATCTTACTGCCCC
>NZ_CAWOJA010000016.1:0-55233 GCF_963881615.1 Rahnella sp. CJA17(1/100)
CTTCGTAATAATTCAACTAAATGAATTACTGCTTGGTCACTCTAAGACTTGATATTTTTTGCCACCGAGGTGGCTGATATCGTCTTGTGAGTGCCCACACAGATTGTCTGATAAATTGTTAAAGAGCGTACGCTGCGAGAATTAACTCAGCAACGTGGGAGGCAGATAATACTCTTTCTCCCTGAAGAGTCAACCATTTTCTTTTACAAGATGCGGTGTTTTCACCGGGTTGATTCTTCCTGACTGGGCGACTTGGTTCTTGTTAGAGGAGTCGTTGTTCCCGGTCAGTGGAGGCGCATTATAGGGAGTTCTCAGAAGGCCGCAACCCCTAATTTCAAAAAACTTTCTGAATGCTTTCTTTTTGGCCTGAACGTCTATTAAGCCCGCATTATTGCGATTTTTTATACGATATTTGCCCAAAATCTTCAGCGAATTTGGCCACCTGCTGCCAGTCGGTATATTCCACTTCTTTACGGGTATCTGTTTCACCACCTGTCATCCGCATAATCAGTTGGATCATGACCTTATCGAACCAGCGATATCGCGGATAACGTAATGCGCCAGCAAAGACACCGCACATTGCCGGTTCCCACGGGGATGCCAGCAGGAATTTACGTACATAGGCATTAGTCTGTGGCGTTCGTTTTTCGGGTTTGCGCGCTGTCAGGTTGACGCCGAAAAAAGCCGACGGCATGTGATTCAAGGTTTCGGCGTGTTTTTTAACGAACTTATCCAGTACCGGGTTAAAGTGACCGTAACGTATAGAAGCGCCGATCATCACCTGGTCATAGCTTTTCAAATCGACATGTTCCGCATGTACCAGATCAACAACATCGCAGTTGCACTTTTCTTTCAGCTCACTTGCTATATAAGAAGCGATAGCATGTGTCTGCCCGTCACGACTTGAATAGAGTATCAACGCTTTCATACTTGTTTCCCTTTCTTAAAACTCATTCCCGCCAGAACGTCGGCGTGAACAGCACTAATAATGTGAAGACTTCCAGACGACCAAACAACATGGTGACGATCAGGATCCATTTCGCCACGGAATTCATCGAAGCAAAGTTATCAGCCACCACCCCCAGCCCCGGGCCAAGGTTATTGAGTGTGGCGGTAACCGCAGCAAAGGCGGAGAAGTTATCCACACCGGTGGCAACAATCGCCAGCATGCTGACAATAAACACCAGTGCGTAAGCGGAGAAGAAACCCCATACCGCTTCTATGATACGTTCAGGCAACGCGCGGTTACCCAATTTGATGGTGTAAACCGCATTCGGGTGAACCAGCCTTTTCAGCTCGCGTGAACCCTGTAAATAAAGCAGAAGAATACGGATCACTTTAAGACCGCCGCCCGTTGAACCGGCACAACCACCGATAAAAGCGGAGCACAATAATAGAAGCGGCAGGAACAGCGGCCATTTGGAAATACTGTCAGTGGTATAGCCTGCTGTGGTGGCCATTGATACCACCTGGAAGAATGCCTGATTGAGCGTTTCCAGCGGCGAGCCGTAGGTATTGTGGATCCACAGAATCACCGTGCAGATGACGACCAGCGTGAACTGCACGCCGATAAACATGCGAAATTCCGGATCACGCCAGTATACCTTGAGATTTCGCCCGCTCAGCACCGCAAAGTGCAGGCCGTAGTTACAGCCGGAGATCAACAGGAATACCGCCACAATGGTATTAATCGTTCCGCTATGGAAATAGCCGATGCTGGCATCATGCGTCGAGAAGCCACCGATGGCGATAGTCGAGAAACTATGGCTGATCGCATCAAAGACCGGCATCCCCGCGCCCCATAATGACAGCGCACAAGCGATGGTCAGCAGCACATAGATAAGCCACAGCGTTTTTGCTGTTTCGGCGATACGCGGGCGCATCTTGTTATCTTTCAGCGGCCCCGGCATTTCGGCGCGATACAACTGCATTCCGCCGACCCCCAATATCGGCAGAATGGCCACCGCAAGCACAATGATCCCCATACCACCAAACCATTGCAGCATCTGCCGGTAGAAGAGAATCGCTTTCGGCAGGGAATCCAGCCCGACGAGCGTGGTCGCGCCCGTTGTTGTCAGACCGGAGAAGGATTCGAAGAACGCATCGGTAAGGGAAAGATTCGGCCGCTCGGAGAACAGAAAAGGCAATGCCCCGACGCTGCCCAGCACCGTCCAGAACAGCACCACAATCAGGAAACCTTCCCGTGGCTTCAGCTCACTTTTCTGCTTCCGGTTTGGCAGCCAGAGAAATAACCCAATCGCCAGGGCGACAAAGAAGGTCTGACTGAACGCACGCCCCGCACCATCGCGGTAAATTAAAGCGACCAGACCGGGAATAATCATCGTTCCCGAGAAAAGGATGACGAGCACCCCCACAATGCGTGTTATGGCACGAAAATGCATGCTGGTGCGTTCCTCAGCGAATTAACCATAGAAAAATTTAAGAAACCGGACGCAGGATTAGCGTGCCACGGCTGATATCGAACAAATGGCTGACGGTTGCCGGTGCATCTGCGGCAGGCAACGCCAGAACGAGATCCACCGCCGCGCCGTATTCACTGCGTAAAATATGGCCGCCAACCTGCAAAAGCAGCGTTTCCACCAGCTGTAACTGGCTGTAATCACACTGCACCGCGAACTCCGCCAGCGGAACCTTTTGCTGCACGATAAGTTGTTTCAATGCCTGCTGAACACCGCCGCCGTAGGCTTTCACTAACCCGCCAGTACCCAGCATTATGCCACCGTAATAACGCACCACGACGGCTGTGATCTCCCCGACTCCGCTTCCCATCAGCTGACTTAAGATCGGTTTACCGGCTGTGCCCGCCGGTTCGCCATCATCAGAAAAGCCCAGTTGCTGAGAATCAGCAGGCGCGCCAGCTACAAACGCCCAGCAGTGATGACGCGCTGCCGGATGCTGGTTTCTGACCTCCTGAATAAAAGCCTTTGCCACTTCAACTCCCTCAGTTCTCGCCAGCAGGGTGATGAAGCGACTCTTCTTTATTTCTTCGCTGAAACTGACAGGCTCAGCGGGGACGGGATAAGGCTGCATCAGGCCAGCTTCAGATCACGTGTCATATTTTCGATACGATTATCGTGGATGACAATGTTGTCTTCGATACGAATGCCACCAAATGGCTTCATGGCGTTGATGCGATCCCAGGCAAAGTGTTTGCTAAACTGCCCTTCGCGCCACGGTAACAGCAACGAATCGATGAAATACAAACCCGGCTCGATAGTCAGCACCATGCCTGGCTCAATCACACGGGTACAACGCAGGTAGGGATATTGCGAAGGCGCGGCCAGATGCGTGCCGGTATCATCCTGCATAAACCCGGCAACATCGTGAACCTGTAACCCCAGCGGATGCCCCAGACCATGCGGCAGGAAAGGCCCGGTCAGGTTCTGTTCCACCATGGCGTCTTCACTGATATCCACCACCAGCTTATGCGCTTTCAACAATTTGGCGATACGGTGATGCATCTGAACATGATAGTCGGTATAGCGCACACCGGCTTTAATCGTATCAATTAACGCAAGTTCTTCCGTATTGAGATTTTTCACGAGTGCTGCGAAATCACTGTCAGGTTTTGCGGCATAGGTACGCGTCAGATCGGCGGCATAACCGTTATATTCTGCACCGGCATCAAGCAGGAAGCTGTGCATTTCGGCAGGCGGCTGATTATCGAGCGTAGTGTAATGCAGTACGGAAGCGTGTTCATTGAGCGCGACAATGTTGCTGTAAGGCACATCGGTATCACGATGACCGGTAGCAGTGAGATACGCCAGATTGATATCAAATTCGCTCATGCCGGAAAGGAACGCTTCTTTCGCCGCGCGATGGCCACTGACCGCGACTTTCTGCGCTTCACGCATACAGGCCAGTTCATAGTCTGTTTTATAAGCGCGATGATAATGCAGGAAATCCAGTACCACTTTCGGATTCACGTTCGCCGCAGGGATACCCATGCTGATCGCACGTTCCTGACTGTAACCGATGTAACCCACACGTTTGAGATCAACCGGCAACTGGCCTTTGATATCGTCAGCGTTGGCCAGCGGCGTCAGGGAAATCTCTTTCGTCCAGAAGGACTCCGGCAGCGGCTCATGGCTGTGCCAGTAATCCACCGGAGAATAGAACCACAGCTTCGGCGCATTCACGCCATCCACCCACAACCAGCAGTTCGGCACTTTGGTGACCGGCACCCAGGCTTTGAACTGCGGATTGACTTTGAAGGGATAACTGTGGTCATCAAGGAAGGTCGTCAGCAATTCACCGGAGTGAATCAGTAACGCATCAAGCTGAGAACGTTGCAGAATTTCACGGGCACGCGTCTGCAGCGTGGCGATATGTTCTTTATAAAGCGTAGTAAGCGATTCCATCCAACTGTCCTTTTTTCACCTGAATGACGATGCAGCATCTTACCACAGCCTCACCGCGACCATAGTCCCGGAAGGTTTGTGATCTTGCCTGCAAATAAAACACATCTCATTTGCAAATTATTAACATAAAAACCACACTCCAAAACATCTGGTCATACCAGATCATCCCAGATGATTCAGGAGAGACACATGCTCTACCAAGGCGAAACACTACACCTGCACTGGCTCGACGGCGGTATCGCGGAGCTGGTGTTTGATGCTCCAGGCTCGGTTAACAAGCTCGACACTCAAACTGTCACCAGCCTGGGCGAAGCCATTGCAGTACTTGAAAAACAGTCTGACCTGAAAGGTCTGCTGCTCAGTTCGGCCAAACCAGCGTTTATCGTGGGCGCGGATATCACCGAATTTTTATCCCTGTTCAACGCGCCAGCCGAAAAACTGCATGAATGGCTGGATTTCGCCAACAGCATTTTTAACCGGCTGGAAGACCTGCCGGTACCGACACTTTCTGCCATCAGCGGTTATGCGCTGGGCGGCGGTTGCGAATGCGTGCTGGCGACAGATTTTCGTATCAGCACTGCCGATGCCCGGATTGGCCTGCCGGAAACCAGTTTAGGAATTATGCCGGGCTTCGGCGGTTCCGTACGTCTGCCACGTCTGATTGGTACTGACAGTGCGCTGGAAATTATCGCCGCCGGTAAAAATATCAGCGGAAAAGAGGCCCTGAAAGTCGGGCTGGTCGATGCGGTGGTTGAAGCCGATAAACTGCGCGACGCTGGCATCAGCATGCTGAGAAACGCCGTTGACGGCAAACTGGAATGGCATAACCGTCGTGATCCTAAACGTCTGCCGTTGAAACTCAGCCAGATTGAAGCGGCGATGAGCTTCAGCGTCGCCAAAAGTATGGTCATGCAAAATGCCGGTAAACACTATCCGGCGCCCATGAGCGCGGTGAAAACCATAGAAGCCGCGGCCCGTCTGGGTCGCGATGAAGCGTTGCAGCTGGAAACCGCCAGCTTTGTGCCGCTCGCACAATCAAAAGAAGCCCGCGCACTGGTCAGTATTTTCCTTAACGATCAGTTTGTGAAAAGCAAAGCCAAAAAACTGGCGCAAGACAGCGAAAAACCGAAACAGGCCGCCGTATTGGGCGCGGGCATTATGGGCGGCGGGATCGCCTACCAGTCTGCGCTGAAAGGCGTGCCGGTTGTGATGAAAGATATCAACGACCAGTCCCTGACGCTCGGCATGAACGAGGCTGCCAAGTTGCTCAACAAGCAACTGGAGCGCGGTAAACTCGACGGTCTGAAAATGGCAAAAGTGCTGTCGACCATTCATCCGACGCTGGATTACAGCGGCATCGAACGAGCCTCTGTGGTCGTTGAAGCCGTGGTCGAGAATCCTAAAGTGAAGGCCGCGGTGCTGGCGGAAGCGGAATCTCTGCTCGGCACCGATACCGTTCTGGCCTCGAATACCTCGACCATTCCTATCAATCTGTTAGCGTCTTCGCTCAAACGCCCGGAAAACTTCTGTGGTATGCACTTCTTCAACCCGGTGCATCGTATGCCGCTGGTCGAAATCGTGCGTGGTGAGAAAACCTCAGACAAAACGATTTCGCGCATCGTTTCTTACGCACTGGCGATGGGTAAAACGCCTATCGTGGTCAACGACTGCCCGGGATTCTTCGTCAACCGCGTACTGTTCCCGTATTTCTCCGGTTTCAGTCTGTTACTGCGTGATGGCGCTGATTTCCGCCAGATCGACAAAGTGATGGAAAAACAGTTCGGCTGGCCGATGGGTCCGGCTTATCTGCTGGATGTGGTCGGCATCGACACCGCGCATCACGCCCAGGCCGTGATGGCCGCCGGTTTCCCTGAGCGCATGGCACGGGATTACCGTGACGCTGTTGATGTGCTGTTTGATAACCGTCGTTTTGGGCAGAAAAATCAACTCGGTTTCTACCGTTACAGCGAAGACAGCAAAGGCAAGCCGCGCAAGGAAGTTGACGAACAGGCGATCAGTCTGCTGGCCGACAACCTGAAACCAGCACACACTGACTTCTCACCGCAGGACATCATCGCCCGCATGATGATTCCGATGATTAACGAAGTGGTGCGCTGCTTTGAGGAAGGCATTATTGCCAGCCCGGCCGAAGCCGACATGGCGCTGGTCTACGGCATCGGATTCCCTCCTTTCCACGGCGGCCCGTTCCGTTATCTTGATACCCTCGGCACCACTGAGTATCTGAAAATGACCGAACAGTACGCACATCTGGGGCCGATGTATCAGGCACCGGAAGGGCTACGCGCTAAAGCGCAAACCAATGAAAGTTACTATCCGGTTGCCGCTCCGCTGGAAAACTTCAGCACCGGTAATCAGGCATAAGGACCGAAATCATGGAAAACGTAGTCATTGTTGACGCAGTCCGCACGCCAATGGGCCGTTCAAAAGGCGGCGCATTCCGCCATGTCAGGGCTGAAGATCTCTCCGCGCATCTGATGCGTGCCGTACTGGCCCGTAATCCGGCGCTGAACGCCAAAGATATTGATGATATTTACTGGGGCTGCGTCCAGCAGACGCTGGAACAAGGCTTCAACATTGCCCGTAACGCGGCGCTGCTGGCGGAAATACCGCACAGTGTTCCCGCGACTACGGTCAACCGTCTGTGCGGTTCTTCCATGCAGGCGCTGCATGACGCCGCCCGCGCCATTATGGTCGGTGACGCACAGGTCAGCCTGATCGGCGGTGTGGAACATATGGGTCATGTGCCGATGAATCATGGTGTGGATTTCCATCCGGGGCTGAGCAAAACCGTAGCGAAAGCCGCAGGGATGATGGGACTGACGGCGGAAATGCTGGCAAAAATGCACCAGATCAGCCGTGAAATGCAGGATGAATTTGCCGCACGTTCACATCAGCGTGCTCATGCAGCCACCGTAGACGGGCATTTCGCTAACGAAATTGTGCCGACCGAAGGCCATAACGCCGATGGCGTTCTGACCCGTTATGATTTCGACGAAGTGATCCGCCCGGAAACGACGGTCGCCACACTGGCAGCTTTACGCCCGGCGTTCGATCCGGTGAATGGCACTGTCACGGCGGGAACTTCTTCTGCCCTCTCCGACGGCGCATCGGCGATGTTGCTGATGAGTGAATCCCGTGCCAAATCTTTAGGTCTGAAAGCCCGTGCCCGCATCCGCGCCATGGCGGTGGTGGGCTGCGACCCGTCCATTATGGGTTATGGCCCGGTGCCGGCAACACGTCTGGCTCTGAAACGCGCCGGACTGAGCGTGCAAGACATCGGTCTGTTCGAACTGAACGAAGCCTTCGCCGCACAAGCCTTGCCGTGTGTGAAAGATTTGGGACTGCTGGAAACTATGGAGGATCGCGTCAACCTGAACGGCGGTGCCATTGCGCTCGGTCACCCGCTCGGCTGTTCCGGCTCTCGTATTTCCACCACGCTGCTGAACCTGATGGAGCGTCGCGACGTCCAGTTTGGCGTTGCGACCATGTGTATCGGTTTAGGTCAGGGCATTGCGACCGTTTTCGAACGCATCTGATTCTCTCTTTGTGCAAAAACAAAAAAGCGGGCATTCAGCCCGCTTTCATCAATGTGTCTTACCCGTTTTAGTTGCCGTTTTCCCGCCTGTCAGGGGCGGGCTTTTTCATTGTTCAATCAGATGAAAGAGAAAGCATCACCAAACAGACGGTCTTCCTGCGCACCGCGCTCGGCGACAAAACGTTCACGGGCGATTTTAGCCATCTCAAAACGACCGGCGATATAAATGTCGTACTCAGCCAGTGAAGAGAAATCTTGTAAAACCGCGCTCAGAACAGTGCCACTTCTGCCCTGCCAGCCCTCTTCCGGCTGTTCAACCACCGGGATAACTTTCAGGTTCGGATGATTGATGCTCATCGCTTCCAGTTCACCGAGATCATACAGATGCTTCAGCTCACGCCCCCCCCAGTAAATCGAGATATCACGATGCGGTTGCTGCTCGAGTGCAGTGATCAGAATGGAACGCACGTAAGAGAAGCCCGTTCCGCCCGCAATCAATACCAGCGGACGCTCGCCATCTTCGCGTAACCAGGCATCGCCGTGTGGAATATCAACGGTGATTGCCTGTTCTTTCAAAATGCGATCCATCACGGCCATCGCGTACAGATTCAGTTCAGACGCGCCGATGTGCAGCTCAATCACATTGTGTTGAGCCGGCGTCGAGGCCAGCGAGAACGGGCGCTTGTCACGCTCATCCATTACCACCATAAGATACTGACCCGCGCGGAACGAGAAAGGCGCTTCCGGAACGAGCCGGACGCGATACACCGTATCGGTTATCGCCTCAACCGAGGTCACTTTACAGCTCAATGTTGTCATGCGTTCCCTCTGTGGGTCGTCAAAGCAAAGCGTAGGACAAAGATTCGATTATTTTTTCACATCGTCTTTATCATTAAGAATAGCGAGTTCATCCCAAATAGCGTCAATACGCGCGGTGACTTCCGGGTCTTTCACAATCGGACGTCCCCATTCACGCTGCGTTTCACCCGGCCATTTGTTGGTCGCGTCCATCCCCATTTTCGAGCCAAGGCCCGACACCGGGGAGGCAAAATCGAGATAATCAATCGGGGTATTTTCCACCAGAACCGTATCCCGCGCGGGATCCATCCGGGTGGTGATCGCCCAAATCACGTCGTTCCAGTCGCGGGCATTCACATCGTCATCGCACACAATCACAAACTTGGTGTACATAAACTGACGCAGGAATGACCAGACCCCCATCATCACGCGTTTAGCATGACCGGCGTATTGCTTCTTCATGGTAACGACAGCCAGACGGTAGGAGCAACCCTCAGGCGGCAGATAGAAATCAACAATTTCCGGAAACTGCTTTTTCAGAATCGGCACAAACACTTCATTCAACGCCACACCCAGTACTGCGGGCTCATCCGGCGGACGGCCGGTGTAAGTCGAATGATAGATGGCATCTTTACGCTGCGTCATGTGCGTAATGGTGAACACCGGGAAGCTATCCACTTCATTATAGTAGCCGGTGTGGTCGCCATAAGGGCCTTCCGGTGCCATTTCACCCGGCTCGATATACCCTTCAAGCACAATCTCGGCGCTGGCAGGCACTTCCAGATCGTTGGAAATACATTTTACCACTTCCGTTTTGTTACCACGCAACAGCCCGGCAAAGGCATATTCAGACAGCGTATCGGGCACCGGCGTCACAGCGCCAAGAATCGTTGCCGGATCGGCACCCAGCGCCACGGAAACCGGAAAACGCTGGCCCGGATTCTGCTGGCACCATTCCTGGAAATCGAGCGCGCCGCCCCGATGGGACAACCAGCGCATGATCACTTTATTTTTACCCAACACCTGCTGACGATAAATGCCCAGATTTTGACGCGGCTTGTTCGGGCCGCGAGTCACAGTCAGGCCCCAGGTGATGAGCGGCGCGGCATCTTCCGGCCAGCACTGCATCACCGGAATTTTGGTGATATCGACCGCATCGCCTTCCCAAATCTGCTGCTGACAAGGTGCCGAATGCAGCACTTTGGTCGGCATGTTCAGCACTTGTTTAAACTTCGGCGCTTTGTCGTATAAATCACGAAAACCGCGCGGCGGCTCGGGTTCTTTCAGAAACGCCAGTAATTCACCGACTTCCCGCAACGCACTGACATCTTCTTTGCCCATGCCCATCGCCACACGCTGAGGTGTGCCGAATAAATTGCACAAAACCGGCATGTCGTAGCCTTTAGGATTTTCGAACAAAAGCGCCGGACCGCCTGCACGCAGGGTACGATCGGCAATTTCGGTCATTTCCAGATAAGGGTCAACTGACTGGCTAATGCGTTTCAGTTGGCCTCTCTTTTCGAGTAACGAGAGGAAGTCACGTAAATCACGGTATTTCATGCTGATTCTGAGTCGCCGGGTTGAAGGAGAGCATTATAGAGCCTCTCCGGAGTTGTTGCTGCTTTTTTGTTATCAGCAAGTTTGTTATCAGTAAATTTCTTATTGGTAAGTAAAGTCTGATAACGAAAAAGCAGTATAACCGTCAGCCCGGGTATTTTTGGTCTGACGGTGCGGAAGTTATATCGCGACGACAATCACACGCAGTTAAAAGACACCAGAGGCTGGAGCGCCTGAGTATCCTGATATTCCTGTGTGTCTTGCCCGTGGCGGAAAACCTTAAACCCCTGATTTTTAGCACTGAAGTAACTCAGATCATTGCCGGACACCTGCAACAGGCTGCCTTCACGCAACGCAATCACTGATTCAGACGGGTTAACCGCGCAGAATTCCGCAATGCGCTCATCACGGGTTTCGCCCATATGACCGCTTAAATGGGCATCGATGTAATGCGGATTGATTTGCACCGGGAACAGGCCGAGAGCAGGCAGAACCACAGAGTTGCGAACAGGCATATCATTGGTGGTGCGGATGCTTGGCGTGGCGACATTACAACCCGCACTCCAGCCAACATAAGGCACATTGCGCTCACGCACTGCCCGCTGAATCGGTACGATCAGGCTATGTTCATGCAGCATCTGATTAAGCATCCAGGTATTCCCGCCGCTGATCAAAATGCATTGTGCGCCGGCAATAGCTTCAGCAGGATTTTCTGCATGATGAATACTACTGACGCGAATGCCCAACGTATCAGAAAGTTCCAAGGCGCGGGCATCGTAATCACTGCGGATCAGGGCGTAGGGGACAAGCACGGCAGAGGTGATATTGTGTGCCTCAAACATAGTCTGGATGCGCGTTTTAGCGTAACCCAGTAACTCAGATTCACCTGAAAGCTTGCCGTTACTCAGTAAAAACAGCTCCATGAGATTTCTCCTGATAAAATAGGATTAATAGAGGGGATAAGAACGCGCTTTTCTCCGATAATAAAAGATAACGGGCCGACAATCAGCAAACGTCTGCATAGACTTGCACTGTCTGTATCTCATGAGCGGCTTTTGGTATGCTGCCCCGCTCAACGCTTTTATGTGGGAAACTATGGAATCCTGGTATTTACTCTATTGCAAACGTGGTCAGCTTCTTCGCGCAAAAGAACATCTTGAACGCCAGAACGTTAACTGCCTGACGCCGATGATCACACTGGAAAAACTGGTGCGCGGACGCCGCACTGCGGTCAGCGAGCCACTGTTTCCAAATTACATGTTCATCGAGTTCGACCCTGAGCGGATCCATACCACGACGATCAACGCAACGCGTGGCGTCAGCCACTTCATCCGCTTTGGTGCGAAACTGGCCACCGTCCAGCCTGATGTCATCAAACAGTTGATGGAGCCACCAACAATTGAAATTCGTGATCCTGATACGCCGTATGAAGGCGATCAGGTGGTGATTACCGACGGGATTTTTGCCGGTATCGAAGCGATTTATACTGAACCGGACGGCGAAGCACGTTCACTGCTGATGCTTAACCTCATCAACCAGCCGGTTCGTCAGAGCATCGAAAATACGCACTTCCAAAAAATCTGACCGGCATCTCCGCCCAGTACAAATGATAAAGGCACCGTTAAAGGTGCCTTTATCATTGGGTTCAGCGGCGCGCGGACAATGCAAAAAGTTTACGTGCATTGTCATCCGTGATATTTGCCAGCCACTGAGGATCTTCCCCGCGCCACAGCGCGACCTGTTTAACAATATGCGGCAGGAAAGCCGGTTCATTGCGGCGGTTTTTCGGCTTGTTTTCCATATCACGCGGCAGTAAATACGGTGCATCGGTTTCAAGCATTAACCTGTCCGCAGGGATCAGCGGCAGCATGTCACGTAATTCCAGCCCACGACGCTCATCGCACACCCAACCGGTGATACCAATCGACAGTCCGAGAGATAAATACAACTCAAGCTCCTGACGGGTGCCGGTGAAACAATGAACCACGCCGCCCGGCAAATCGGACAGCCAGGGTTTCAGCAACGCGGCGAAGCGCTCACCTGCATCACGACAATGCAGAAACACCGGCAACTGTAATTCTTTCGCCAGCGCCAGCTGTGCCGTGAAAGCCGCTTCCTGTCGATCTGCCGGAGAAAAGTTGCGATTGAAATCCAGCCCGCACTCACCGATAGCCACAACATTGGGTAACACTGCAAGCTCACGGATACCGGCTTCAACCTGCGCATTCCAGTGACTTGCCTGATGCGGATGCACGCCCGCCGTCGACCAGCAAAAATCAGGATGCTCATCCGCCATTTTCTGCGCTTCGACACTTTCCTGCGCTGACGTTCCGGTGATCAACATGCCGCTCAGACCGGCAGTTCTGGCTCTTTCCACAACCTGCAGCCGATCTTTATCAAACTGACTGCTGGTGAGATTTATACCGATTTCAAACATGGGGAGTCCTGAAACAGAAACCGCCCAACAGGGCGGTTTCTATGTATAACGAAAGAAACTTTAAGCAGGCTGATCCGGATCGGTCTCGTTGTCGACGTCCGACCGGCGACGGCCTCCGACATAGAAACGGGCGAAGAACACGCCGATTTCAAACAACAGGTACATTGGAATGGCGAGCAATGTTTGCGAGAACACATCCGGTGGTGTTAACAACATCCCGACCACAAAAGCCCCGACCAGCACATACGGACGTTTCTTTTTCAAGTCTTCGGGTGTCGTTACACCACTCCAGCAAAGCAACACAATCGCGATAGGCACTTCGAAGGAGACGCCAAACGCCATAAACAACGCCATCACGAAATCGAGATAGTTGTTAATGTCGGTGGCTATCTGCACGCCAGCCGGTGCAGTTTTCGCAAAGAAAGCAAACGCCAGCGGAAACACGACGAAATAAGCAAAAGCCACACCGAGATAAAATAACGCGGAGCTTGAAAACAGCAGCGGCATCATGAGACGGCGTTCGTGTTTGTAGAGCGCCGGAGCCACAAATGCCCAGACCTGATACAAAATGAACGGTGCAGAGACAAACACCGAGACAATCATGGTCAGTTTGATAGGCGTAAAGAACGGCGACGCGACGTCAGTCGCAATCATGCTCGCGCCCAGCGGCATTTGTTTGATCAGCGGTGAAGCCACCAACTGATAGATGTCATTTGCGAAATAAACCAGCGCTAAAAACACCACAATAATGCAGATAATGGCATTTAGCAGGCGCTTACGCAGCTCAATCAGATGACTGATAAGGGGTTGTGTATCTTCAACTGCCATGTTTAACGCTCGCCTGTCGTTTGAGTTGATGAAGCCGGTTTAGCCGGTGCTGCGAGTTCAGCCACAGGGGCTTCAGCAGCAGTTTTCACAACCGGTGAAACGTCAACAGAAGCGTCAGCCGCGTGTTCCGCCGAGGCCGTCAGCTTTTCAGCCGCAACATGCGCCGTTTTATTTGAGGCCAGAGCGGCATCAACAGCACTTTGCGGTGCCGTTGCCGGTGCAGAAACCACATTGTCGGCAGCAGCAGGAGAGACACCCGCATCATGGTGCGCTTCAGCTTCATCCAGAACAGGGTTGTGGATGGTGTTGCCTTCCGCTTTGGCTTCTTCCACAGCTTTCTCTGCAGGATTCAATCCTGAATTGATCGACTGCTTCATAGATTCTGCGGCTTCTTTCAACTCGTCCATAGACGCTTTGATTTCTGGCGTGAGATTCTTCAGACCGGCTTCTTCCGCTTTCTTCAGGCTATCCTGCAATTCCTGGAGTTTCAGTTCCTGCGACAATTCGCTTTGAACTGAAGCAGCCATGGCACGAAGCGTACGGATCCAGCCTGCTACTGTTCTGACTGCTACAGGTAAACGCTCGGGCCCGAGGACAACCAGGCCAATCACCAATACCAGCAGCAGTTCACTAAATCCAATATCGAACACGGCTTATACCTGCTCTTTGTTTTGGCTCTTGGTGTCTTCTGCTTTCGCTTCTGGCTTGCTTTCAACAGACTTTGCTACGAAATCAGCATCAGTGGGAGAAACGTCAGCGTCTTTAGTTTTTGACTGGCTGTCGTCGTCACTCATGGCTTTTTTGAAGCCTTTGATGGAAGCACCCAGATCAGAACCCAGACCACGCAGTTTCTTCGTACCGAACAGCAGTACCACAAGAACAACGAGGATCAGGATTTTTGTAATACTAATACCACCCATTATTTTCACCTCAAACAGGAAGGAACGACATTTATTGCCGTCCGCAAACGGCATTCGATTTAAAACAATTTGTTCAGCTGGCGCGCTTCCATCCGATTAACCAGGAAACAACACCGGCTGCCATCAGGCAGGCGGGGTAAACCTTAACGCCGCCTAACAGTAAGAGAGTTCCGCTCAACAACAGCGTCGCACCCATTCCCAACAAATAACGAGACTGCCCCTGACGGGAACTCTGGTTATGGATCTGGGAGGAAAGCTTCTCAATGTTGTATTGCAACAGCTTGTGCTGATGCAGGCTCTGATAAACCAAATCTGGCAGTTCAGGCATTTTCTCAATCCAGAACGGCGCACGCTCTTTCAGTGCGCGGATCATCGCCGGCAGACCCACCTGATCACGAACCCAGCTTTCGAGGAAAGGTTTCGCCGTTGTCCACAAATCCAGTTGAGGATAAAGCTGACGCCCGAGGCCTTCTACATACAACAGTGTCTTTTGCAGCAACACCAACTGAGGCTGGACTTCCATATTAAAACGGCGAGCCGTATTAAACAGATTTAACAATACGTTACCGAAGGAAATATCCGCCAGCGGTTTCTCAAAAATCGGTTCACACACTGTCCGAATTGCAAATTCGAATTCTTCAACGTTGGTATCTCGCGGGACCCAGCCGGAATCGACATGCAATTCAGCTACTTTGCGGTAATCACGGTTAAAGAACGCGATGAAATTCTCCGCCAGATAGCGCTTGTCTTCCTTATTGAGCGAACCAACTATGCCGCAATCAATGCCTATGTAGCAAGGATCTTCAGGCGTTTCGTAGCTCACAAAAATATTGCCCGGATGCATATCCGCATGGAAGAAACTGTCGCGAAAAACCTGAGTGAAGAAGACCTGTACACCGCGCTCCGCCAGCAATTTCATATTGGTGCCCTGTTTTTTCAGCGCCTCAATATCAGAAACAGGGATCCCGTAAATACGTTCCATCACCATCAATTGTTCGCTGCAATAGTCCGGGTACACTTCCGGCACATACAGCATCGGGCTACCTTCAAAGTTACGGCGAAGCTGAATGGCATTCGCGGCTTCACGTAACAGATTCAGTTCATCAAGCAGCGTTTTCTCATACTCACGTACCACTTCACGCGGACGCAAACGGCGACCATCCGGTAACAAAATCGGTAGCCAGCCAGCAAGACGCGACATCAAACGGATATCAGCAACAATGGTCGGTAAAATATCCGGACGGATAACTTTGAGCACCACCGGTTTGCCGTTTTCTTTCAGGATCGCCGTGTGCACCTGAGCAATAGACGCAGACGCCAGCGGCGTCTGATCGAACTCATCAAACCAGGTTTCCAGCGGGCCACCCAGCGCGGCATCAATTTGCTGACGGGCTTTCGCACCATCAAACGGCGGAACATGGTCCTGAAGCAAAGCCAGCTGATCGGCTATGTGCGGGGGGAAAAGATCGCGGCGTGTAGACATCATCTGACCGAACTTGATCCAAACCGGCCCAAGCTGTTCCAGTGCAAGGCGCATGCGCTCACCTAACGGCTTTTCTTTATGACGATTTGGTAACCAGAAAAAAAGATAACGACCAATTCTCAGTGGTAACGTTAAGCGGATTTTAGGGATCAGTTCGTCAAGGCCGTAGATCAGAAACATGCGGATAATCAGATATAAACGTCGCATTTCCCTAGGCGTCACGGTTTGTCCTCCAGTTTTTTGATACGTTTATCCAGCGCATCCAGCTCACACACCAGTGCGGAAACCTCATCACTAAACCAGACAACTTCCAGCGGACCGGGTGCCATTTTCCACTCTTCAGTCAGCGTTTGCGCCACATAGCTCTGCTGGTGTTTCAACCCTTTTCGCAAAAAGCTGAAAACGCCCTGCACGGTCTGACTCAGCCCCTGTGCCGCAATGTCACCGATATAGGGTGCCAGAAATTCCGCAGGCTCAATTTCCGCCATATCCAGCAATGCAGAGAACTGCTGAACCAGGGCGATATCGCCATCAACTACCAGCTCGCCACTGCGCATCATGGGCGACAACTGCTGGCGATCACGTAACTTATGCAGCACTGACAGTTTCGAGGTGACGGTGCAATCTGCCGCGCCGTCCCATTGCCCGAGCACATCAATTTTCTGTTCACTGAACACAAACGTCAGTGGTGTACTCAGTTCCTGCAATTCAACACGCAGAACTTTACCGGCCAGACGTGTCCGCGCCGCCTTCATGCTGCGATCTCTGAAAAGCAGGTAATTAAGCGGCGTCTCGATAGCGGCAGTCAGTAACGGCGTTAACAACATCGGCATACTCATATCAGAATTTGAAACCCCGATGTAACGCCACAATGCCGCCAGTCAGGTTGTGATAAGTCACATTTTCAAAACCTGCGTCTGCCATCATTCCTTTCAGTGTTTCCTGATCCGGATGCATACGGATTGATTCAGCCAGATACCGGTAGCTTTCAGCATCGTGTGCAACCAGCTTGCCAATACGCGGTAAAATATGGAAGGAATAGGTGTCGTAAGCTTTGCTCAGCGGCTTCAGCACCGGTTTGGAGAATTCCAGTACCAGCAGACGCCCGCCCGGCTTGAGTACGCGGAACATGGAACGCAGCGCCTTCTCTTTTTCAGTCACGTTACGCAGACCGAAAGAGATGGTGATACAGTCAAAATAGTTGTCCGGGAACGGCAAAGCCTCGGCATTCGCCTGAACGTAGCTGACGTTGCCGACGATGCCAAGATTGCGCAGCTTTTCGCGGCCCATCTTCAGCATGGAATCATTGATATCCGCCAGCACGACTTCGCCTTTCTCACCCACCAGACGGGAGAATTTTGCGGTCAGATCGCCCGTACCCCCGGCCAGATCCAGCACACGTTGTCCCTGACGGACACCGCTGCAATCAATAGTGAAGCGTTTCCAGATGCGATGAATACCGAAAGACATCAGATCATTCATCAAATCATATTTTGCCGCAACGGAATGGAAGACTTCTGCCACCATTTCCTGTTTTTCATCTTTGGCTACTGTACGAAAACCAAAATGGGTGGTTTCCGGCGTCTGCTTTTCCATTATTTATGCCTGCTTTTTCAGTCGAACTCTTGGGGAGAAGTGTATCAGAACCCGTTCGAAAGCCCCATCACCGATGGTGATTCAACATATTGCAAAAATTCATGCATTGAATCACAAATACAGTGCAGGCCCTCTCAACCGCTATGCCTGCTGGTGGGGAGTTAACTCACCCGGGTTCAGCGTCTGTTCTTCTTCCGCATCAGAGGTATCGGGCAGAGATGCGGTGTCTTCAGGTTCATTTTCCGCTTTCGCTATTTCAGCCAGAGACGGACTGATAGGCCGTTTAACTTCAACACCCAGCGCGCGGAAACTTTCCACCTGTCCGATAAGATTACCACGGCCTTGCGAGAGTTTATTCATCGCGGATCGATAACTTCCCTGCGCTTTGTCGAGACTTTGTCCCATCGACTCCATGTCATCCACAAACAGCCGCAGTTTATCGTAAAGACGTGCCGCGCGGTCGGCGATACGTTTGGCGTTCTGACTCTGATGCTCATAGCGCCACAAGTTACTGATCGTTCGCAGCGCCACCAGCAGGGTCGTCGGGCTGACCAGCATAATATTGTGCCGGAGCGCTTCGCTAATCAATTCTGGCTCACGGTCGATAGCCAGCAGAAAAGCGGGCTCAACAGGGATAAACATCAGCACATAGTCGAGGCTGCGCAGACCGGGAAGTTGCTGGTAATCTTTGCGCCCGAGCAGGCGGATATGTCCGCGCACCGAGGCAATATGTTCATTGAGTGCCGCTTCCCGCTCGCTGTCATCCTCGCTGTTGAAATAGCGCTCATACGCGACCAGGGTCATTTTGGCATCAATCACTACGTCTTTATTCTGCGGTAACCTGACGACCACATCAGGTTGCATCCGGCTGTTGCTGTCAACCTGCACGCTGACCTGAGTCTGGTACTCATGCCCTTCGCGTAAACCGGAAGCCTCGAGCACGCGGCTCAGCACCACTTCCCCCCAGTTGCCCTGCGTTTTGTTGTCACCTTTCAGTGCCTTGGTCAGGTTGACGGCTTCACGGGCCATCTCCACATTCAGTTGCTGCAGATTGCGGATCTCATGCGCCAGCGTATGGCGTTCACGGGCTTCCTGCCCAAAGCTGTCCTGCACCTGACGACGGAAACCATCCAGTTGCTCGCGCAACGGCAACAGTAACTTGTCGAGACTTTGCTTGTTCTGTTCGTCGGCACGACGGCCATTTTGTTCGAAAATCCGGTTAGCCAGATTTTCAAACTGGCTGCTCAGGCGCTGTTCGCTGTTAATCAGCAGACGCTGCTTTTCTTCAGCCGCCATGCGGGTTTCATCCAGACGGGTTGAAACCTCACGCAACTCTGCTTCCTGCGCGCTGTTGATTTCCCGCTGCGCACGCAGTTCCTGATTCAGTTGCTCACACTCGTTTTGCCAGTGGGCAAGCAGTTGTAATTTTTCCTGACTGGCCGCCTGCAGGCTATGCAGTTTGCGCAGCTCAAGTTCAGCCTCGCGCAGTTGCTGCTGCCCTGATTGCCGCTCGCTTTTGTGCGTATCATTTTCCGCTTTAGCCTGTTCCAGCGATTGTTCCAGCAAACGGCGCTGCGTTTCATACTCCGTCTGCTGTTGCTGTTGGCGCAGGCTGGCGATAAGCCAACCTACGAGTAAGCCCATTAACCCCGCCCCCAGGGCTGTCAGGATGCTGATATCCACGCGATTTCCCTCTTAAAGTCTCTTGCGGCCAAGGTAATGTCAGGCTGTATGGATGTCCAGTCTATTTTCTGTTGCATTGAGCCTTTGCGAGACGTCTTCCAAAAAGGAATTTCTCTGTATTTGCCCCCTTGCGATAGCCAGCCACAGAGAGCAGCATTCAAAACCAGCGGCTCAGCCACTGAATGCCGAAAGCACCTGGCGCCAGGATGCCGAAAGCCCAGATGAGTGCAGACGTCACATTCGCAATCTGGAAATATTTTTGCGGCATACCGCAGATACCGGCAACCAGTGGCACAACGGCACGAAGCGGGCCAAAGAAGCGGCCAATGAAAGCCCCGGGCATGCCCCATTTTTCAAAGAAAGCATGTCCACGAACCAGCATTTGCGGATGGCGGGAGAAAGGCCAGAAATTGCCAACCCGATCCTGATAACGGGCACCAATCCAGTAAGAAAGCCAGTCTCCCAGGAAAGCGCCTGCGGCGGCAGCAGCCCAGATGGGCCAGAACGGAATACCGGTTTCGCCAATCAGCGCGCCGAGTCCCAGCAAGATAAACGTCGCCGGGAGCAGCAGGGAAAGGAATGCCAGAGACTCACCAAAAGCCAGAAAGAAAACGATCGGTGCAGCCCACACCTGATGGGCACGGATGAAGGTAGTGGTGTACTCAAGAAGGTCGTGAACAGTCAAAAATGCAGTTCCTTTTGTCAGAGTTCCGGGAGGAGATTCATCAATTATTCCAGATGGATTACTAACATGACCTTAACAGATCTGCTTAGCAGGGCAAAAAAATGGGCCGCCAGAGGCAGCCCATTGATGTGATGATGTGATGTGGTTGTTTTAGTTTTATAGGGACTAAATAAGCCTGCGGGCTGCTTCTACAACAATCTTCACCGCATGACTTTCAGTCTTTTTCATGGTTTCCGCATTAGGGATTTCCTGCTGCGTGCGGTTCACGATAACACCCGCCACCATCCCCGCGCGCAGGCCCTGGCTTGCACACATGGTCAGCAGAGTCGCGGATTCCATTTCGTAGTTCATGACGCCCATTTCCTGCCACTCTTTCATCGATTCTTTGAAGCGACGGACAACACGGCCAGAGTAAGTGTCATAACGTTCCTGACCCGGATAGAAGGTGTCAGAAGAGGCGGTAACGCCAATGTGCGTCGCGGCACCCACGGCTTCTGCCGCCGCAACCAGCGCGGTGGTGCAGGCAAAATCGGCTACTGCAGGGAATTCCATCGGCGCAAAGTGCAGGCTCGCGCCATCAAGGCGAACGGCAGCGGTCGTGACCAGAACGTCACCGACATTGATGTGTGGCTGGATAGCGCCAGTTGTGCCGACTCGCAGGAAAGTACGGATCCCCAGTTGCGCCAGTTCTTCAACCGCAATAGAGGTCGAAGGGCCACCAATACCGGTTGAGCAAACAATCACAGATTTGCCATCAAGCTCAGCACGCCATGAGGTAAATTCGCGGTGGGAAGCCAGACGAACCGGGTTCTCCATCAATTTGGCAATTTTTTCCACGCGCTCAGGGTCGCCGGGAACAATCGCCAGCGTCGCGCCGTTTAAATCTTTTTTGGCCAGGCCAAGATGGAAAACTTCAGGCTGAGACATAACAAACTCCTCTGTGTGTAAGGTCATTTATTGGCAGGAGGAACACCCGGCAACTGTACTGAACATTGTGACGTTATTTCGTGACGGTCGTCACTATGATGTAACAACGGGAATTTCACATACATTTATTTTGTGATTCAAGTCACAAAATAAGGAGGGGTGAGGGAATTTTAAACAGGCAATCTCCGCTGCCGGGGATTGCCTGTTTATCAGTTACAGTTAATCAGGCAGGAACGGCATCTGCCGCCGCACTGCGCGACCAGATCCGGTGTTTGAGCATGTCTTTCAGAAACGCCTTCAGCAACGCTCCTTCTGCTTTTTCACCTTCCACAACGCCCTCTTCCGGCACATCGTCCGTCAGCCCCAGCAGCGATTTGAAGCGGCGTGCATCGCCACTTAGACCTACCACTTTCAGGTGTTTGTAGGCTTCGAGCACATAATGCCGTGCATCGCCATTCATCAGCAGTGCGTCGATATGCCCATGCGGAACAATCACTGCATCAACGGTGATGGAAGGCGATCCGGCAAACGTCGCATCAACCGGCAACGTAGAACCATCATCGGCAGTCACATTACCTAAATGACTGGCCAGCAGCTTAGGGTGAACGCCAGCGGCCTGAAGTGCCTGTAAGGTTTCCAGAACATCCGCTGCATTCACACCTTCACCCAGCAATATCGCCACCTGCCGCCCTTTGATCGTGCCTTTACCGCTGGCATACAAACTCAGCGACGGATCATTTTTCAGCCCATTCACGGGCTTCGGCGGTTTGATCTTCAGGGTGTCAGCGGAAAGGGTAATACCCAGATTTTTCGCCACTTTCTGCGCCAGCGTCTGATCAACATGCGCTAACAGATCCACGACCCGCTCGCGGATATACGGCCGCGCCACCTTCGATAATTCAAATGAGAAAGCGCCGATAATATGATCCTGCTCCGCTGTTGTCTGGCTCAGCCAGAACAGGCGCGGATGGGCATAATATTCGGCAAATGACGGGCTGCGCTGACGGATTTTTTCTGCATCAACCCGTTCAGGATAACTTTCAAAGCCACCGCCGGACGCTGCCGGAGGTGTTTCCCTCGGCCAGTTATTGTTGATGGAATTCGGCTCGTAGTTCGCCGGATTCGTATCAATGTCCTGACGGTGCATGCCGTCACGCTGGAAGTTATGGAAAGGGCACGTCGGCCGGTTAATCGGAATTTCATGGAAATTAGGCCCGCCCAGACGACTGATTTGCGTGTCGGTGTAAGAGAACAGTCGCCCCTGCAACAGCGGATCATTGGTGAAATCTATGCCCGGCACAATGTGCCCCGGGTGGAACGCGGCTTGCTCGGTTTCAGCAAAGAAATTATCGGGGTTACGGTTGAGCACCATTTTGCCTATCAGTTCTACCGGCACCAGTTTTTCAGGGATGAGTTTGGTCGGGTCGAGCAGGTCGAAATCAAATTTGAATTCATCTTCTTCCGGGATCAACTGCACACCCAGTTCGTATTCCGGATAATCTCCGGCTTCGATGGCTTCCCACAAATCACGGCGGTGGAAATCGGCATCTTTCCCGGCCAGTTTCTGCGCTTCATCCCATAACAAAGAGGCTTTTCCGGCCAGCGGTTTCCAGTGGAAACGCACAAAAGTGGCTTTGCCTTTCGCATTCACGAAACGGAAAGTATGGATGCCAAAACCTTCCATCGTGCGGTAACTGCGCGGAATGCCCCGGTCAGACATCGCCCAGAAAACGTTATGCAGGGTTTCCGGTTGCAGGGACACGTAATCCCAGAAGGAATCATGCGCACTCGCCCCCTGCGGGATTTCGTTATGCGGTTCGGGTTTTACCGCATGCACAAAATCAGGGAATTTATGGGCATCCTGAATAAAGAACACCGGTGTATTGTTACCGACCAGGTCGTAAATGCCTTCATCGGTATAAAACTTGGTCGCCCAGCCGCGGATATCACGCACGGTATCTGCCGAACCGCGGGAACCCTGAACGGTAGAGAAACGCACAAATACCGGCGTTTTCTTTTCAGGATCAGAGAGGAAGCTGGCTTTGGTCACTGCCTTCATACTGCGATAGGGCTGGAAATAACCGTGCGCCGCAGCGCCCCGCGCATGAACGATACGTTCGGGAATCCGCTCATGGTCGAAGTGAGTAATTTTTTCACGGAGAATGAAATCTTCAAGCAGTGTCGGGCCACGATTTCCGGCTTTCAGCGAGTTCTGATCATCAGAGATTTTGGTGCCCTGATTGGTGGTCAGCGGCTGTTTTTCACCATTTTTGCGGTGGCGTTCTAATGCATCGAGTTTGGCATTGGTATTTTTCGGACTCTTCGCACTGCCGGACGCTGTCGGTTCTTTTCCTGGCGGTGTCGGTTGTGGTGAAGGCTGATAAATACGATCGCCGGGCGCAAGATCCCCCAGGCCTGGCTGTGAAGATTCAATGCCCGTGGCGGGGGCGCGGCTTACCGATTTTGACTCGCTTTTCTTGGTCACTTTAGAGGGTGATTTTGACATTGAACATAGCTCCTCGACAAAGGTTTCGGGTGTTCTGTAGACGTTCTGTAAATCTTCCATGATGACTTTCCTGATTAACTTTTAACTATAGAACATCTCTTGCGCCTTGCTGTTCATGCTTTCCGGCTATAGTTTTAATCCATAGCCACAGATTTTCGTATGGACACTTGCCTGGAGACCCCAATGAAAAAAGAAGAATTGCTTACCCTGAAACAGGCTCCGACCAGCTTTGCCCCTGCCGTCACTCCCGTCGCCAGCACCACTATCCATACCGATACCGACGGGCTGCACGCAGGCCAGACCACCATACCCTCGCAGGGCGAAGATATGCCCGCCTACCTCGCCCGTCCGGAACAGTTCACCGGTAAATTGCCGATCGTGCTGGTGGTGCAGGAGATTTTTGGTGTACACGAACACATTCAGGATATCTGCCGCCGTCTGGCGAAACAGGGTTATATGGCCATCGCGCCGGAGTTGTATTTCCGGCAGGGTGACCCGCGTGACTACACTGAAATCAGTGAGCTTTTTGCTAAACTGGTCAGTAAAGTACCGGATCAGCAGGTGCTTGCAGATCTCGATCACACTGCACACTGGGCATCACAACATGGCGGGGACATTTCTAAATTAGGCATCACAGGTTTCTGCTGGGGCGGGCGCATCACCTGGCTGTACGCGGCGCACAATCCGCAGCTGAAAGCGGGCGTGGCGTGGTACGGCAAACTGGTCGGCGATAAAACGCTGACCAGCCCGTCAAATCCGGTTGACCGCGCCGCCGCGCTGGATGCACCGGTTCTGGGTTTATACGGCGCAGAAGATTCCAGCATTCCTCTGGATACCATTGAAACCATGCGTCAGGCCATTCGCGCAGCCAATGCTACGGCGGAAATCGTGGTATATCCGGAAGCGGGCCACGCGTTTAACGCCGATTATCGCCCGAGTTACCACGCTGAAGCCGCCGCCGACGGCTGGCAACGGATGCTGGATTTCTTTGCGCAGTATGGGGTTAAGCAATAAAAAGTATGGCGTGCAGTAAAAGGACACGGACCAGAATGACAAAAGCCCGACAGGTTTTTCCTGCCGGGCTTTTTACGGGAAGTTAACCCGTTACAGCGACAACTGCCCAAAGGCACCCTGCCAGTCTTGTTCAAATTTATCGACAGCCGCCTGTACCGCAGGCGCACTGATAAATTGCTCCGCTACGTCCACCGGGATAGTGACCGACTGACAACCTGCCAGCAGACAGGCCAGAACCTGACGCGGCGTTTTAAAACTGGCGGCCAGCACTTTGGCATGCGGCGCATGCAGGGACAGCAATTGCTGCAACTCCGTCACCATCGCAATGCCATCTCCCCCCTGGGCATCCAGCCGGTTAACATACGGCGCGACATATTCTGCTCCGGCCAGCGCCGACAGGAGTCCCTGCCCGGCACCATACACCGCGGTTCCCAGCGTTGGAATTTTGCGGGTACGTAAGAGCTTAATCGCTGCCAGCCCTGCGGCGGTGACGGGCACTTTGACCACCAGCCCCGGCACGCGGGAATGCAGCAGTTCAGCTTCTTCCACTATCTGTTCGGTCTGATTCGCCAGCACTTGTGCAAACAGTTTCCCTTCACCACCTAATGCATCACGAAGCGCGGGCAAAACCTCCCACAGGGAAGTCTGCGATTTAGCCACAATGCTCGGATTGGTGGTCACGCCCTGTAACGGTAAAATCCGCGATAAACGTTTTACTGCACTGATATCAGCCGTATCCAGATAAAGTTCCATATTCTCTCCTGTCAGAGTTCCAGTTCTTGTTTAAGCAGCGCTTCAATCTGTGCTGCGGTGGTGGAATGCATCAGCGCATCACGGAAACTGTCATGCATAATCCGTCGCGCCAGCTTTGAGAAAATCCGCATATGCTGATCGCCTGCAGCGTGTTTATTGAGAGTCAGCATGATGACAAACTGCGCTTCTTCATCGCCCCACCGCACCGGTTGCGGGAGTTTCGCGACGCTGATAGTCGATTGCTCAATGTGTTCTGATTTGGTGTGCGGTATCGCAAAGCCAAACCCGAGGCCGGTGGAAAATACGGCTTCGCGCGCCCAGACATCGGCGGCGAGTTTGCGCGGATAACGGCAACGCCCTGCCAGCATCAGGTTATCCACCATGCCTTTAATCACTTCTTCTTTACTGCGCCAGTCAGCATTAAGCGCCACACATTCCGCCGTAATCAACGGGGCATCGTTGACCGCCATCCTGAACTGCGCCAGCAGGTGTTCGACTTCCAGCGACGTGCGACACTGCATGGCGCGGTTAAGCAGAAGGCGACATTCGCGGCTGTCGAGTTTGGCCAGCCGTGCTTTGGTCACAGGAACCGACGGTGCACTCATGCTGATTTCATCAAGCCCCAGCCCGACCAGCAGCGGCAATACCGAGCCTTTCGCGCCAAGTTCACCGCATAAACCAATCCATTTACCGTGGCGATGCACTTCGCGCACAACGTGGTCGAGGCCGCGCAGGAAGGCCGGATTCAGGCTGTTGTAATGGCGTGTCACTTTCGCGTTATCACGGTCGACCGCCAGCAGATACTGCGTCAGGTCATTACTGCCGATGCTAAAGAAATCAATCTCTTCGCAACACTGATCGATGATGAACATCACCGACGGCACTTCCAGCATGATCCCAAGCTGAATTTTTTCATCAAAAGGCACTTGCTCACTGCGCAACGACTGCCTGACTTCAGCCAGTTGATCTTTCACCCATAAGATCTCTTCCATAGAGGAGATCATCGGGATCATGATTTTCAGCGATCCGTGCGCCGAGGCGCGCAGGATCGCGCGCAACTGCGTATGGAATAACGGCAGGTATTCCTGATAAATACGCACGGCGCGATAACCGAGGAACGGGTTGTTTTCGGCAGGAATGTTCAGATAATGAACTGGTTTATCGCCACCGATATCCATGGTGCGGATAATGATGGTTTTGCCGTTGGCCGCATCCGTAGCCTGACAATAAATGTTGTACAACTCATCTTCGGAAGGAGCGCTGACGCGATCCATATACAGCATTTCTGTACGGAACAGTCCGACAGCTTCTGCCCCATTGCCAAACGCCGCGCTGGCTTCGACCGAGTGGGCAATATTGGCCGCCACTTCAAGGCGCACACCGTCAGCGGTATACCCCGGTTTATTGAGATACTCACTTTGCTGTTCACGCAGCGCCTGATGCACCGCCTGTTCCTGACGATAATAACGGCGCACCGGTTCGCTGAGCGCACAGACAATCAGCCCGAGATCGCCGTCGATCTGCACATTCTGCTGCAAATAAGCCTGAAGTGGCTGTGGATCAACGCCAACGAGTGCAGGAATATTGAACGATCGGGCAAGGATCACGGTATGCGACGTACTGCCTCCGCTGCCGAGCAACAGCCCCTTCAGGTGTGCTTTATCCAGTTCGAGAAATTGACTTGGCGTCAGTTCATCTGCCAGACAAATACTGGCTTCGCTCAGTGCCTGCTGGGAAGGAAAACGCTCCTCGCCATAGATTTGCTGTAAAAGCTGGAAGCTGACATCACGAATATCCAGCTCGCGTTCACGCAAATAGGCGCTGGACGATTGTGCGAGCTGCAAGCTGAAATGCGCGGCGGTGTCGACAATGCTTTGCGCACAGCTCCGGCCTTGCGCCACGCGGCTCAGCAAGGCTTCCCGCAGGCTGTTATCACGCAGCAAAGAACGGTGCGCTTCCAGCACTGCCGTGATCGTCCCGTTGCCCGCCATCAGCTGTAATTCGAGTGATTTTTCAAGCTGTGCCAGTCCGGTGGAAAGCAGACTTTGTTCTTTATCTTTACCCTGAGATTCCGGTAGATCCCTGAGTGTCGCCAGATTCACATTCGACAGGCTGACCAGTTTCCCCAGCGCACAGCCTTCACTGACTGAACGGGCGCGGAAAACCAGCGGAGAAAGATGCATCAGGGATTCAGGAAGCGGCTCAAATTCAGCGTTTTCATCAGGCTCAGGCAGGGCTTCATCGCAATGAGGCAGCTGATGTTTAATGAAATGTGCCAGCGCAGCATGCGCGGCATCTTCGTCATTCCCTTCAATGGTCACGTGACATTCATCGTTAAACAGAATATCGGCACCAATCAGTGAAAGGACACTTTTACCATCTGCAATGCGGTCAGTACGCCCATTGTGCCACTTAAATACAGACCCGAAACTGTTGCACAGCGTTTCAATATGGCTGGCCGGGCGGGCGTGAACACCATTTACCAACATGCAGGTGAAGCTCAACTTCTTGGCCATTTCTGAATCCTCATCCCAAATTCCGGTGTAATGCACCGGCTCCTTGCAGCATAAGAGTCAGGCGGATTCGATAGCTACCAGACAAAAATGACAAACACTGGATAAATGTAATGTGTATCGTTTTTTGCGAGCCAGCTCACGCGCCACTACCGTCACTAAACCGCGTATTGTCTCGGGTTATTTGAACCGGCTCGCATTTTTGTGAGGACATTACAAAAGTCCAGTAAAACACAAATTTATCCACTATGAGCGCCACATCCAGCAGCCTATTGTTGAGGTCGATAGCCTTTCTGTATCTGCGGTTTTTGAAATGAAACCCTGATATTTGCGATTTTCAGCCCGACACCGGTTTTCGTGGAGTTCATCATGAAAGACTTACTCAATATTCTAAAAAATACCCGCCAGCATCTGATGACTGGCGTGTCTCATATGATCCCCTTTGTGGTCGCGGGTGGCATTTTGCTGGCGGTCTCGGTGATGCTGTATGGCAAAGGTGCCGTACCGGACGCGGCAACCGATCCGAACCTGAAAAAGTTATTTGATATCGGCGTCGCCGGTTTAACCCTGATGGTGCCTTTTCTGGCGGCTTATATCGGTTATTCCATCTCTGACCGTTCCGCGCTCGCCCCTTCGGCAATCGGCGCCTGGGTCGGCGCCTCATTCGGCGCAGGATTTTTTGGCGCGATCATCGCCGGTTTGCTGGGCGGCATTATCGTTTTCTATCTTAAGAAGATCCGCGTACCGAAGATCCTGCGCTCGGTGATGCCGATCTTCGTGATCCCGATTATCGGCACCCTGCTGACTGCGGGAGTCATGATGTGGGGACTGGGCGAACCGGTTGGTTTGTTGACCACCTCCCTGACTCACTGGCTACAAGGCATGCAGCAGGGCAGCATTATTGTGCTCGCCATCATCATGGGGCTGATGCTGGCCTTCGACATGGGCGGGCCTGTTAATAAAGTGGCCTACGCTTTCATGCTGATTTGCGTGGCACAGGGTGTGTATACCGTGGTGGCGATTGCCGCCGTGGCTATCGCGACACCGCCGCTGGGGCTGGGCTTTGCCACGCTGATTGGCCGTAAATACTATTCCACCGAAGAGCGCGAAGCGGGAAAAGCCGCCATGCTGATGGGCTGTGTCGGTATCACCGAAGGCGCCATACCTTTTGCCGCCGCTGATCCGTTGCGTGTCATTCCTTCCATCATGTTCGGTTCTGCTTGTGCGGCGGTGACTGCCGCCCTGGTTGGCGCGCAATGCTATGCCGGCTGGGGCGGGCTGATTGTACTGCCGGTCGTGCAGGGAAAACTGGGGTATATCGGCGCGTTGCTGGTCGGCATGGTTGTCACTGCACTGTGCGTCAACACGCTGAAATATCTGGCCGCCAAAAAGCAGTCGGCAAAAACGCGTCAGGAATCTGACCTTGATCTGGACTTCGAAATTAACTGAACCCAAAGGAAAACATCATGACTCACATTATTGCTGTCACCGCGTGCCCGTCCGGTGTTGCTCATACTTATATGGCGGCTGAAGCGATTGAGCGTGCGGCAAAAGCTAAAGGCTGGGAATGCAAAGTTGAAACGCAGGGTTCAATCGGTCTGGAAAACGAACTGACGCCGGAAGATGTGGCGGCCGCCGACATCGTGATCCTGACCAAAGACATCGGTATCAAACAGGAAGAGCGTTTCAAAGGCAAAGTGACGGTGCGCGTGGCCATCAGCGATGCCGTAAAACGCGCAGATGCCATCATGGAAAAAATCGCAGCGCATCTCGCCAAAGCTGCTGTCACGGATTGATCCCAAGGAGAACGAGATGACTTCCCGCACAGAACGTCTTAAAGCCGCACTTTTCGCCAGCCCGCGTGAAATCTCGCTGGAACGTGCCCTGCTGTATACCGAAAGTCACCGCAGCACAGAAGGCGAACCCACGCTTTTGCGCCGCGCGAAAGCCACGGCATACATTCTGGATAACATTGAGATTGCCTTGCGTGAAGACGAGCTGATTGTCGGTAACCGTACGGTCAAACCACGTGCGGGGATCATCTCCCCTGAAATGGACCCCTACTGGCTGCTGAAAGAGCTGGACACGTTTCCCACCCGTCCGCAGGACCGTTTCAACATTTCTGAGCAGGATAAACAGATTTACCGCAGGCAGCTTTTCCCTTACTGGGAATCGCATTCGATGAAGGATTTCATTAACAGCCAGATGCCGGAAGAAGTGAAAGCGGCCACTCAGACGCAGATTTTCAGTATCAACCAGACTGACAAAGGTCAGGGGCACATCATTATCGATTATCCCCGTCTGCTGAATTCGGGCCTGGATAACTTAGTTTCAGAACTTCAGCAACACGTTGCCGGCGCACCGGATAATGCCTTTTATCAGGCAGCGCTGATTACACTGCAGGCAGCACAGCGGCATATTTTGCGCTACGCCGCGCTGGCAGAAGAATTAGCAGAAGTCTGTCAGAACGACTCAAGAAAACAAGAACTGGCGCGTATTGCCCGCATTTCGCGACATATTTCCGGCCATAAGCCGCAGGATTTCTATCAGGCCTGCCAGCTGTTCTGGTATATGAATATCATTTTGCAATACGAATCCAATGCCAGTTCGCTGTCCCTCGGGCGCTTCGATCAGTACATGCTGCCGTTCTATCAGCACTCGCTGTCCCACGGCGAATCCCCGGCGTTTCTTAAAGAACTGCTGGAAAGCCTGTGGGTTAAATGCAACGACATCGTGCTGCTGCGCTCGTCGTCCAGCGCACGTTACTTCGCCGGATTCCCGACGGGTTACACCATTTTACTCGGCGGTCTGACCGACACCGGACGCAGCGCCGTCAATGTGTTGTCGTTCCTGTGCCTGGATGCCTATCAGAGTATTTGTCTGCCACAGCCCAACCTTGGCGTGAGAGTCAATGAACTGATCGACCGCCCGTTCCTGCTGAAAACCGCCGAAACAATCCGCCTCGGTACCGGCATTCCACAAATTTTTAATGATGAAGTGGTGGTTCCGGCATTTCTCAATCGTGGCGTGCGCCTTGAGGATGCGCGGGATTATGCGGTAGTAGGCTGCGTGGAATTATCCATCCCTGGCAAAACCTACGGGCTGCACGATATTGCCATGTTTAACCTGTTGAAAGTCATGGAACTGACGCTGCATGAAAATGAAGGAAACACCGCGATTACTTATCCTGAGCTGGTGGAACAGATCCGCCGGAAAATCAGCCATTACGTCAGGTTGATGGCGCAGGGCAGCAATATCTGCGATATCGGCCACCGCGACTGGGCGCCGGTTCCGCTGCTGTCCTCCTTTATTGCAGGTTGTCTGGACAGCGGCAAAGACATTACCGCTGGCGGCGCACGTTATAATTTTTCCGGTGTTCAGGGCATCGGCATCGCCAACCTCAGCGATTCCCTGCATGCGCTGAAAGGCATGGTGTTTGATCAGCAACGCCTGACCTTTGATGAATTACTGGCTTCGCTGAAAGAGAATTTTGCCAGCGAGGAAGGCCGCGCCATTCGTGCCCGTCTGATCAACCGCTTTGAGAAGTATGGCAACGACATTGATGAAGTCGATTTGATCAGTGCAGATTTGCTGCGTTTTTACTGTAAGGAAGTCGAGCAGTATCGCAATCCACGCGGTGGTCAGTTTACGCCGGGTTCTTATACTGTTTCCGCACACGTACCTTTAGGTGCGGTAGTCGGTGCAACGCCGGATGGCCGTTTTGCCGGTGAACAACTGGCAGATGGCGGACTTTCGCCAATGTTGGGCCAGGATCATCAGGGGCCAACGGCGGTACTGAAATCCGTCAGTAAACTCGACAATACACTGCTCTCCAACGGTACGCTGCTGAATGTGAAGTTCACGCCATCAACGCTTGAAGGCCAGCAGGGGCTGAATAAACTGGCCGATTTCCTCGGTGCGTTCACCCGCCTGAAGCTGCAGCATGTGCAGTTCAACGTGGTGAATGCTGAGCAGCTTCGCGAAGCGCAAAAACGTCCACAGGATTTTGCGGGGCTGGTCGTCAGGGTGGCGGGATACAGCGCGTTCTTTGTTGAGCTGTCAAAGGAGATCCAGGATGACATTATCGGTCGCACCGCGCACCAGCTCTGACCTGCGGATCCCTGTTATGGAAGCAACGGAAAGACGCGGGCGCATCTTCAACATTCAGCGTTTTTCACTCAACGATGGCCAGGGTATCCGTACCCTGGTTTTCTTCAAAGGTTGCCCCCACCGCTGTCCGTGGTGCGCCAACCCTGAATCGATGTCACCACGCATTCAGGTCATCAAAAGGCAGGCAAAATGCCTGAACTGCCGCACCTGTTTGCAGGATCCGAACGAATGTCCGAGTGGTGCAATGGAGTATGTCGGCGAAGATATTACGCTTCCGGACTTAATGACGCGCCTGCTCAAGGATGAGATTTTTTTCCGCTCGTCGGGCGGCGGTGTCACGCTTTCCGGCGGCGAAGTGCTGATGCAATACACATTTGCCGGTGAGTTGCTCAGGGAATTGCAGGCCTTAGGCATTCCGACAGCGATCGAAACGGCGGGCGATGCACCGCTGGGTCATCTTCTGACACTTGCTGATCACTGCGATCAGGTGTTGTATGACTTCAAGATAATGGATCCCGCTCAGGCACGAGCAGTGCTCAATATGGATCAGCCGCGTGTGTTGCAGAATTTCACGGCATTGGCACGACGCGGCGTTAAGCTGCTGCCCCGCCTGCCGTTGATCCCCGGTTTTACGTTAACACTTGAAAATATGCAACAAATTCTGGATTTCCTGCAGCCCTTCAATTTAACTGAAATCCATCTGCTGCCCTTTCACAAATACGGCGAAGCGAAGTATCCGTTACTGGATAAAGCGTATTCAATGTATAAGACGACGGCACCGGATGCCGCAGCTATTGCGCCGTTTTATGCGATGGCCGAAAAATACGGTTATACCGTGACGCTCGGTGGATAAATTTTCTTAATCAGGGGAAACACTATGTCGCTCAAACTGGTCGCAGTAACCGCCTGTATCAGCGGTGTGGCGCATACTTATATGGCGGCAGAAAAGCTGGAAAAACTGTGTCAGCACGAAAAATGGCCGGTAAAAGTTGAAACTCAGGGGGCCCTGGGCCTCGAAAATGCACTGTCAGAAACCGACATTGCTCAGGCCGATGTTGTTCTTTTAGTCACTGAAATTCAACTGGAAAACGGTGAGCGATTTGCGCACAGCCGTTGCGTCCAGACCGGCATCCACACCTTTTTACGCACGCCGGAGAAAGTGATGGCTGCCGTAAAGAAACTCGCCACCTCGCCTCAGGGAACGAAAATCGTTCTGCCCTGACGATTACGACGTCCTATTTTCCAACTGGCTACGGTATTGCCGCCGGTATTCTGACGGAGAACGCTCAGTGCTTTTCCTGAACTGGCGGCAAAAATAGTTACTGTCAACAAAGCCACAGGCGTGCGCCACTTCCCTCACTTTCATGTCGTAGCCTTTCAACAAGTTCTTCGCCTGTTCAAGGCGGACATAATTCAGGTATTCGTTCAGCCCGATACCGCCGCTTTTCTGGAATAAATGCGACAGGTAATTTGGCGAAATATAGAAAGCCTTAGCGACAGAATCGCGGGTCAGCGGCTCGCGGTAATGTTCTTCGATATACTGGCGAACGGCCTCAAAAAGCGCCTGACTGCGCGAGGCAGTTTTCACAAAGGAACTGAACAAGTCCAGCGCGTGGCTCAACAACCCTTTCACCAGAAACTGCGCCGTAGTCTGATCGCTGCGGTGCCAGGCCAGTTCGTTTAATGCCTGCAACATAAACGCCCCCACGCGCGGCCCGCGCCTGCCCACATTGCCTTTTTCACCGGACGTAAACTGCGCGCCATCCCAGTTCAGCAGACTAAAGCCCAGTTGCTGCTTGCCAAATAACAGAGTCAGCGTGCGTACCGGTTCTTGCCATTGCGGGCTGTTCCAGCCTTTAGCGGGAATGAACAACACATCGCCCGCCAGCATGCGGACATCCTGATTGTTCCCCTGTTCGTCCTCGCATTTCATCATCTGCTCCCCTTCCAGAATCAGTTCCAGCCGGGGGAAATCGACCTGATAGGACAGTTCAGGCACGGAATGCTGAGCACCGGCAAAATACACCTGGCGGATACCGTGCGGATGTTCAAGTACTGGCGTTAAAAGGGGAAAAAGCAGATGGGTCATGATCAGGCTACCTTTCAGCAGAATCACACCATGATAGCGAATCTGCGCCGGAGAAAGAAAAACAAGACCAAAATTTGCGGAAGAAGATGGAAATTCCGCCCAGCCAGGCGTTGCACATCCGGTGCAGCCTTCAGGCGGAAGGGTTCCACCTGTAAAGCGTCACGGGCATGTGTCACTTTCAGAGGGCGGACTGATGCGGCAATGGCACGGGACGCCGGGTCAGAACTGCAGGTATCCACTGAGGGCACAACCAATGCGTGAATCAATGTCGGTAAGTCAGAACGGACTCGGGCTGATTGAAAAGTTCGAAGGGCTACGTTTAAACGAATATCGGGATCAGGCAAACAGGCTGACCATTGGTTACGGGCACCTGATCCTCCCGAATGAAGCATTTCCTCATGGCATCACGCAGGCGAAAGCCATAGCGCTGTTGCGTAACGATGTTGGGATCAGTGAAAAAGGCGTGAATAAACTGGTGACCGTTGAACTGACACAAAATCAATTTGATGCGCTGGTGTCGTTTACCTACAACCTTGGCGTCGGCTCGCTGGAAAGCTCTCACCTGCTGAAATATCTCAACGAAGGTCAGTTTCAGCAGGCCGCTGGTGAGTTTCTGAACTGGGACAAAGTGGGCGATCTCCCGGATCATGGATTGCTGGTCCGTCGCGAAGCGGAACGTGATCTGTTCATGGATTCGGACTCACCAGCGACAGGCATCATCTGCAAGCTCTGGAACTGGTTTAAGGGGGTATCAACATGACACCCATCGTATTTGAAACCACAGAAAGCTTTCTGCTCAGCCAGATCCTGGCCTCTTTCGCCGGTCTGTTCGGCGGACTGAGTCTCTCTTTTTTCTGGCAACCTAAAAGGCTGCATCAGCATGGCCCGGTGTCGGCTGGTGTCATCATCAGCAGTATCAGCGTAGGTGCAGCATTTGCACTGGGCGGGCTGGTTTCCGGCTGGCTGGGGATGAATTTTAATCAGGCGGTGAATGCGATGGGGCTGGGGTACGGGCTTGGCGTCGTCAGCGTCGGCATGATTGCCTGGCTGGCGAATTTCTTCAACCGCCGGGAAGACGACGACATTCTGGAGATTGCCGAGGAACTTCAACGTGCTGCTTTTGGCTTCAATAAAAAGCATCAGCACACGCCACTGAAAAAGCCTCGTTCCCGGACCCGCATGAAACCCGACACAGGAGATAAACCATGACGGTGGAATGGATCGGCCTGCTGGCGCTGACCGTGATGGATATGCTCACCGTCAGCGTCATTTTTATCTGTGCTTTCAATAAGCGGATGCTGCTGATGCCGGTTTGGTATCGGGCGGGTTTGATCGCCGCTGCACTGGGCTTTGCCGCACAAAGCGCCTCGGGTCTATATTACCTGAGCAATGGCACCGTCATGGATACCCATCAGCTGTTTTTCCGGGGGTTGAAAGATATCGGCATCACCCTGGTAGCGACGCATTATTTTTGGCAGATCATCCGGGGACGCAAAAAACTGAAATAAAAAGGGGGCACCGGAGTGCCCCAAACGTTTCAGCAACAACACAACGTAAATCTAGAGAGCGTTCACTCAGGCTTTCTCAGCACGCAGACGCCTGGCGGCTTTCACCATGTTTTCCAGCGACTCGCGGGTTTCCGGCCAGCCACGGGTTTTCAGGCCGCAGTCCGGGTTGACCCACAGGCGTTCTGCCGGAATACGATCTGCAGCTTTACGCAGCAGGTCTTCAATCCATTCCACACTGGGCACATTTGGCGAGTGAATGTCGTAAACGCCCGGCCCGATTTCGTTCGGATATTCGAAGTCTTTAAACGACTCCAGCAAGTCCATATCGGAACGTGAGGTTTCGATAGTGATCACGTCAGCATCCAGTGCGGCAATGGAATCCATGATGTCGTTGAACTCGCAGTAACACATGTGGGTATGGATCTGCGTGTCGTCACGGGCAATTGCGGCATTGAGTTTGAACGCATCCACTGCCCAGCGCAGGTACGCCTTCCATTCAGACCGACGCAGTGGCAGGCCCTCACGCAGTGCCGGTTCGTCAATCTGGATGATGCCGATACCGGCTTTTTCCAGATCTTCGACTTCATCACGCAGTGCCAGCGCGATTTGTTTGGCGATCGTTTCGCGGCTGACATCTTCACGCGGGAACGACCAGCACAGGATCGTAAGCGGGCCGGTCAGCATGCCTTTCACCGGTTTTTCGGTCAGAGACTGCGCGTACTTCGCCCACTCTACGGTGATCGCTTCCGGGCGGCTGACGTCGCCGATAATGACCGGAGGTTTTACGCAACGTGAACCGTAGCTCTGTACCCAGCCGTTTTGCGTGAACACAAAACCGTCCAGATGTTCACCGAAGTATTCCACCATGTCGTTACGTTCAGCTTCGCCGTGAACCAGCACGTCGATACCCAGACGTTCCTGTTCTTTGATGGCTTGCTTAATATGCTCACTGATACCGGTGCGGTATTTAGTGTTATCCAGACGGCCTTGTTTAAAGTCCAGACGCAGGCCGCGGATTTCCGTGGTTTGCGGGAATGAACCGATGGTTGTGGTCGGCCATGCCGGCAGGTTGAAACGGGCACGCTGCGCTTTGGCGCGTTCGGTGTAAACATGCTGACGCTCAATATCCGCGGCAGTAATCGCGGCAACACGCTTACCGACGGCCGCATTGTTTACTCGGGTGGATTCACGACGGGCGCGGATTGGCGCGCTGTATTCCGCCAGTTTTTGCTGCGCTTCGGCGGTGGGATTGTTCAGGGCAGCGGTCAGCAACGCCAGTTCGGCACATTTTTGCAGGGCGAAGGCGAACCAGCTTTTCACTTCTTCATCCAGACGGCTTTCGACGCTTAAGTCGATCGGGCTGTGCAGCAGTGAACAGGAGCTGCCGATCCAGATTTTACGGTCTTCAACCAGTGGCTTCAGACGGTCAAACCAGGTACTGAGATCCGCGCGCCAGACGTTACGGCCATTGATGACCCCCAGAGAAATCAGCCAGTCTTTTGGCAGCGCGTTGATGACGGTTTGCAGATCGTCACGACCAGCGACGGCATCAATATGCAGACCCTGAACCGGTAACTGGCGAAGGGTGTCGAGGTTGTGCCCGACGCTGTCGAAATAAGTGGTCAGCAGCAGTTTAGTTTTGCTCTGTTCCAGCGCGGTGTAAGCCGGTTTGTACGCATCCAGCCATTCCTGCGGCAGTTCCAGAACCAGAGCCGGTTCGTCAATCTGCACCCATTCGATGTCGCGTTTTGCCAGTTCAGCCAGAACCTGCTGATATACAGGCAGAATATCGTTGAGCAGGGAAAGACGGTCAAACTGTTCGCCCTTCACTTTGCCGAGCCACAGATAGGTCAGCGGCCCCAGCAGAACAGGTTTCACTTTGTGGCCGAGCGCCAGCGCTTCGTCCACTTCTTCCAGCAGTTGTGTCCAGGCCAGTTTGAATTTCTGACCTTTCACGAACTCCGGCACCATGTAGTGATAGTTGGTGTTAAACCATTTGGTCATTTCCGCCGCGGCAGCCGGTTTACCGGTTGGCGCACGGCCACGGCCAAGGCGGAATAAAGTATCGAGATCAACAGAGCCATCGGCATTCTGATGACGGGCCGGTACGTTGCCCAGCAACAGGCTGGTGGTCAGTACGTGATCGTACCAGGCGAAATCGCCCACCGGCACCAAATCCACGCCTGCTTCAGCTTGTTGCTTCCAGTGACGGGCGCGCAGTTCACGTCCGGTTGCCAGCAGTTCTTCCTGAGTGGAATTGCCTGCCCAGTAGCTTTCTTGTGCTTTTTTAAGTTCACGACGCAGACCAACGCGTGGAAAACCCAGAGTGTGATTCAGTATCGTCATCTTTTAAATTCCTGTTTAGCCATCCAGATGTTTACACATCCATAATCCGCAGGTAGTGTATATTCCACAAGCGCAAATTATTCATGACACAGTGAAGGACTCTCATGATCGAACTGAAACACCTGCGAACGTTGCAAGCACTGCGCAACACCGGGTCACTGGCCGCAGCCGCCTCGCAGCTTCATCAGACCCAATCGGCCCTGTCGCACCAGTTCAGTGACCTTGAGCAACGCCTCGGTTTCAGGTTGTTCGTACGAAAAAGTCAGCCTCTGCGTTTTACCCCGCAGGGCGAAATCATGCTGAATCTGGCAGAACAGGTGCTGCCGCAAATTCAACAGGCATTGCAGGCATGCAATGAGCCGCACCAGACTTCACTGCGTATCGCGATTGAATGCCACAGTTGTATTCAGTGGCTGACGCCTGCACTGGATAACTTCCATCAGAACTGGCCGCAGGTGTTAATGGATTTCAAATCCGGCGTGACGTTCGACCCGCAGCCCGCCCTGCAACAGGGCGAGCTGGACATCGTATTAACCTCTGACATCCTGCCGCGCAGCGGTTTGCACTATTCCCCGATGTTCGATTTTGAAGTGCGTCTGGTGCTGGCACCGGATCATCCGCTGGCGACCAAAACGGTGATCACGCCGGAAGATCTCAGCACTGAAACGCTGATGATTTATCCGGTGCAACGCCAGCGTCTGGATATCTGGCGTCATTTCCTGCAACCGGCAGGCGTCAGCCCGTCACTGAAAAGTGTCGATAACACGTTGTTATTAATTCAGATGGTGTCGGCGAGAATGGGAATTGCGGCGTTACCGCACTGGGTAGTAGAGAGTTTTGAGCGCCAGGGTCTGGTGGTAACCAAAACCCTGGGCGATGGCTTATGGAGCCGCCTGTACGCCGCCGTACGTGACGGCGAACAGCGCCAGCCGGTGACGGAAGCCTTTATTCGTTCGGCGCGGCAGCACGCGTGCGATCATCTGCCGTTTGTGCGCGACGCGGCACGACCCAACGCCGGTGTACCCACAGTGAGGACATAATCACAGCGGCACCGATAATAAAGCTCGGCCAGTGCGGCTGCTGTTGCCAGATGGCCAGGTTAACCAGCAGCCCGGCCGGGACGTGAAAGTTGTTCATAATCCCCAGCGTTCCCGCATCGACCTGCGTCGCACCGTAGTTCCACATGAAATATCCCAGCCCTGAAGCGCCGATCCCCAGCCACACCAGAATGCCCCATTGCAGGTCAGTGGTCGGCAGTTTTTGCGGATTGCCCCACAGGAACCACGCCACCACCGCGCAAAGCAACGCGCCGATATAGAACCAGGAAAACGCCGTGTGCTGTGGCATCGGCCGGGTTTCCATCAGGCGTTTATAGCCCACCTGTCCGATGGCAAAACAGATATTCGCCGCCTGCACCAGTAATAAGCCAATAATGAAATGTTCGCTGATGTGGTCGTAACGGATAATCGCTGCACCCGCCACCGCCAGTAACGCACTGAGCGCATAACCGATACGGATTTTGCGGCCACTGATCAGGTCATAAATCAGCGTGACGTACAGCGGCGTCATGACCGTAAACAGCAGGAATTCCGGCACAGACAGATACAGGTACGCCTCGAAGCTGATGAGATACATGATCCCGAGCTGCATTGCCCCCACCGCCATATACAACAGAATGGTCGTAAGCTGATGGCCTTTCCAGCGCAGAAACGGCAGGAAAACCAGCGCCGCCAGCCCTAAACGGACTAACACAGAAAATACGCTGTCGACCTGTCCGGCCAGATACACGCCAATCAGGCTGAAGGAAAAAGCCCACAAAATAGTGGTGATTATGAGTAAAGGCACGGCAATTGAGCCCTGTTGTCAGTGATAAGTGTGAAAGATGCACGATTGTAACGGAATGGGGAAAACCACGAAGTGTGAAGGTGGTTTACATCTGTTCAATTATAGAGCAAACGAGAGCAATGCCACGCTTTGAGGGAAACGTGCGCTCAAATACCCCGTCCGGGGGCATGATGGCATACACTTAACGTATGACTGGAAACGGAGGATGAACTGATGAAATGTTTATATGGAATGCTCGCCGCGCTGCCGCTGCTGTTTGCCGTTCAGACCGCCAGTGCAGTCGAAAAGGTGCCGAACCCTAACGATCCGTTGCTGACCAATCCGTCGCAACAGCGCATGCAACAACAACAGCAAAACAATCAGCAAATGCAGAAACGTCAGCAGGAGCAGGATTTACGCACCAGCCAGCAACAACAGCAGCTCAAGCTGAAGTCGCAAATCCAGAGCAATCAGCAACGATTGCAGATCCAGCAGAATAACCAGACGCTGGGGCAGAAGCTGAATCAGACACCTTAATATTCCGGGAGGCACTCAGTGCCTCTTAAATTCCTCATCGCCGTAATGCTGCACTGACTATTTACCTCCGGTAATATCACCACCAGAAACAATAAAAATATCCCTCCCCTTGCATTTATTATTAATGCTTTTATTATTCCCGACCGATAAGAATAAAGTCTTTCTGCCCCTGAATCAGCGCGGCTAATAAAACAGGATCCGCACCTGAAGACGCATTAATAGTGTTTTATAAAATTAAAAGGGAAATTATTGCATGAAAGTTTCAACAGGGATTACCGTAGTGGCTGCCAGTTTATTATTATCCGCCTGTGCGACGACCCAATCTGAAAAGATCTCTGCCGCCAATGGCAGCACTATTGGCCTGTACTCAGGTTTTGCCTCGGCAGATATGAATAATAACCGCTCGCCTGATGTGTATTTGCGTGAAGTCACGCCCTCTTACACCGCTGCGGGCGTTGGACTTAATGTCCTGACTTCTGTGCTTGCCGGCGGTATTGCCGTGAATACCTTCAGTAAGGAAAACCTGAAAGGGTCTGAAATCAAAACCCTGCCTGAACCGACGAAAAACTATCTGACACCCCGGGCCAGGCCGCTCATCACAAACTGGCTGCAAAAAAATGGCAACGGCTATCAGTATAAAAACAATCTGAATATTGTGGCTGCACAGTGGTTACTGGTTTATAAAGACCTCTCCAGCGCCAACTCGGACTACGAGTTGCGTTACACCATTAAATTCTATAAAAAGCCTGAAGATGCGAATATGTTCTCCGCATGGGTTATTGCAGAATGTACGCCAACTGTCGTGACCGCCCCGCTTGCTGACTGGCAGGCAAATAACTATGCGCTGGTCACCAAAACCACAGAGAAATATATGGATTCCTGCCTGCTGGAACTGGATAACCAACTCCCGCGCCTGCTCAAACACTGAGTATTCTCAGCGGTAAAATAATTAAGGCGCGGGATCCGCGCCTTATTCCTGTCAGATAAAATCCGGCCCGATCACATCAATCTTATCGGTACAAATACAGTCCACGCCCCAGCCCAGCAATTCGCGGGCACGCGCCGGATTATTCACCGTGTACACCAGAATATGCAGCCCGGCGTCTTTGATGGCTTTAACGCGTTCTTCGTTGAGCAATTTGTGATTAAGATGCAGGGAAACGCATTCCAGTTCGTCAGTCAGCGCTTTCCAGTTTTCGTGCCATTCATCGATCAGCAAGCCACGCGGTAATTCCGGTGCGGCTTTTTTGGCGGCAACCAGCGCGTCGAATTCAAACGAGGAAAGCAACGGCGGAACGGCCTGATCTTTCCACAATTCCCGGGCGGCCAGCGCGATATCGGTACCGGTTTTCTCATCGGTTCCGGTGGTGGGTTTGATCTCAATATTCACCATCATGTGATGGCGCGCACAGCGTTCGGCTACCTGCGCCAGCAGCGGTAATTTCTCGCCTTTAAAAGCGGCGCTGTACCAGTTACCGGCATCGAGCTTTTCGAGTTTTTCCCACGGCAATTCACCGGCCACGCCCCAGCCGTTGCTGGTGCGGTTCAGGGTATCGTCATGCAACAGGAAGATTTCCCCGCCTTGCGCCAGTTTGGCGTCAAATTCGATCATGGTGTGACCGTATCTGGCGCCCGTGTCGATGGCCGCCAGTGTATTTTCCGGTGCCAGTGCGCCGCCACCACGGTGTGCCACAATGCGAGGATATGGCCAGGCTTTCATGTTTATTCCATCCGTAATCCGCTGTGAGTATCGAAAAAGTGTAACGCTTTCGCCGGGAAATCCAAGCGCAACAGCGAGCCTGCTGTCGGGAACACTTCATGCGACAAACGCACCACGACACCGCTGTCCGCCAGTTTGCCGTGCGCCAGATTATCCGCGCCCAGCAGTTCCAGCGTATTCAGCACCATCGGGATCCCCTTCTGCGAATCATCAGTCAGATGAATATGTTCAGGACGGATGCCCACTGTCAGTTCGCGTCCTCCCCATTCCGGGCGAGGAACCGGCAGCGGCAGTTCGAATCCGTCTTCCATTACCAGCGATGTACCGTCAGTGGTCAGCTGGCCCGGCAATAAATTCATGGCCGGAGAGCCGATAAAGCTGGCGACAAACAGACTTGCCGGACGGCGGTAAACTTCAGACGGCGTACCGATTTGTTCGGCAATGCCTTTGTTCATCACGATCACGCGCTCCGCCAGCGTCATAGCTTCGACCTGATCGTGCGTGACGTACAAACTGGTGGTACGCAAACGGCGGTGAAGCTGTTGCAGTTCAAGGCGCATCTGCACACGCAGTTTAGCGTCGAGATTGGACAGCGGTTCATCAAACAGGAATACCGCCGGTTCACGCACGATAGCGCGTCCCATCGCCACACGCTGACGCTGGCCACCGGAAAGCTCACGCGGTTTGCGTTTCAGCAACGGGCCGAGTTCAAGAATGCGGGCCGCTTCCTCGACGCGGGCGAGGATCTGCGCTTTACCGAAGCCGCGAATTTTCAGGCCATATGCCATGTTGTCGAAGACGCTCATATGCGGATACAGCGCATAGTTCTGGAACACCATCGCAATACCGCGATCTTTCGGTTCCAGTTCGGTGACGCGCTGGTCGTTGATATAGATATCACCGGAGGTAGTGCGCTCCAGCCCGGCCACCATACGCAGCAGGGTGGATTTTCCGCAGCCCGACGGCCCGACCATCACGATGAATTCACCGTCGGCGACATCCAGATCAATACTCTGGATAATCTGGTTTTTGCCGTCGTAGGATTTGGTCACTGCCTGTAATTTCAAATTTGCCATTTCAGTTTACTTCTCACTGTCTACCAGACCGCGCACAAACCAGCGCTGCATCAGGAGCACCACCGCCAGCGGTGGCAATAAGGTCAGGATCATGGCCGCCATCACCTGATTCCATTGGGTCGAGCCGTCGCCGGAGGAAATCATGCTTTTAATCCCCGCCACCGCCGTGCCCATCGAGACATCGCTGGTGATCAGGATCGGCCACAAATATTGGTTCCAGCCATAGATGAAGGTAATGACGAACAGTGCCGCAAGATTGGTTTTCGACAGCGGCAGCACAATGTCCCAGAAGAAGCGCATCGCGCCCGCGCCGTCGATACGCGCCGCCTCCAGCAGCTCATCCGGTAAGGTCATAAAGAACTGGCGGAACAGGAAGGTGGCGGTCGCCGAGGCCATCAGCGGCAACGTCAGGCCGGTGTAACTGTCGAGCATATGCAGATTGGCGATCACCTGGACGGTCGGGAAAATACGCACTTCCACCGGCAGCATCAGCGTCATGAAAATCAGCCAGAAGAACAGGTTACGCAGCGGAAAGCGGAAGTAGACAATGGCGTAAGCCGAGAGCATCGATACCGAAATTTTACCGACGGTGATAACCATCGCCATGATGAAACTGTTGATCAGCATCCGTCCGAATGCCGGACTGCTGTTACCCGCGCCCTGCGTCCAGATCGTGGTAATGTTTTCCCACAAGTGCGTGCCCGGGATCAGCGTCATCGGCACGTCAAAAATCTGTTTGTTGTCCAGCGACGCTGCCACAAACGCGACGTACAGCGGAAAGAGGATCACCAGCACGCCGAGCAGCAGCATGATGTGGCTGAAGATATCCAGCCCTCTGCGGTTTTCAATCATTGATAACGCACCTTACGCTCGACAAAGCGGAACTGAATGAACGTCAGGCCGCAAACCAGCAGCATCAGAATCACGGACTGAGCGGCAGAACTGGACAAGTCCAGACCGGAGAAACCTTCGCGATACACTTTGTAAATCAGGGTGGTGGTCGCCTGCATCGGGCCACCGGCCGTCGCAGCATCAATCACCGGGAAAGTATCGAAGAAGGCGTACACCAGATTGACCACCAGCAGGAAGAAACTGACCGGCGAAATCAGCGGCAATACCAGATTGAAGAAACGGCGAACCGGGCCTGCGCCATCGATAGCCGCTGCTTCCACCAGCGATTTAGGAATCGACTGCAACGCTGCCAGGAAGAACAGGAAGTTGTAGCTGACTTGCTTCCAGACCGATGCCAGTACCACCAGGAACATCGCCTGACCGCTGTTTTGCGCGTGGTTCCAGTTGTAGCCTATCGAGCCGAGGAAATGAGTAATCAGGCCCAGACCGGGGCTGAACAAGAACATCCACAAGACGGCGGCCACCGCAGGCGCAACGGCGTATGGCAGGATCATCAGCGTCTGATAAATCCGGCTGCCGCGCACAACGTGATCGACCAGCGCCGCGAAAAACAGCGAAACGGCCAGCCCGATAAACGCCACCATAAAACTGAATTTCAGCGTGGTGTAGAAAGAATCGAGATAGTACGAGTCCTGAAAAAGCTGCACGAAGTTAGTCAGACCGGCAAAGGTACTGGATAAGCCGAACGGATCCAGCGTCTGCACCGAATACCACAGCGCCTGACCGGCAGGCCACAGGAAGAATATCGCGGTGATTAACAGCTGCGGCAAAACCAGCGCGTAGGGCAACCAGCTGCAACCAAAACCGGGACGGTGTGAACTCATGATGGTTTACTCGTTGATATAAAAGACTCCCCGAAAGGGAGCAAACCAGGTTGGTTTTGAATTTGGCTTTTGGCTCCTCCCCCTGCGAAGGGGGAGGTTGGGAGGGGGTTTGGCAAGCGACTGAGTTGTCTTTAATACCCCACCCCAGCCCTCCCCTTCGCAGGGGAGGGAGCAAAACTGGATTACTTAGTAGAAGCTTCGAAGCGACGTAACAGTAAGTTCCCGCGCTGTACTGCAGTGTCTAACGCTTCTTTGGCCGTTTTCTTGCCGCTCCACACGCTTTCCAGCTCTTCATCCAGGATGGTACGGATCTGAGGCATGTTGCCCAGACGCAGACCTTTGGTGAACGGCAACGGTGGCTTGTTCAGCATCTGGCGGGTGGCGACGTCAGAACCCGGGTTCTTCTCGTAGAAGCCTTCTTTCCTGGTCAGCTCATACGCGGCAGTCGTCACCGGCAGATAACCGGTTTTCTGATGCCACTCGGCTGCGATTTCCGGCGTGGTCAGGAATTGCAGGAATTCGGCAACGCCTTTGTAGGTGTCTTTATCTTTGCCGTTCATCACCCACAGGCTTGCACCGCCGATGATGGCGTTTTGCGGCGCGCCTTTGATGTCTGCGTCGTAAGGCATCATGCCTACGCCGTAGTTGAATTTAGAATACTGACGGATGTCAGCCAGTGAACCGGAAGACGCGGTAGTCATCGCGCAATCGCCGTTATAGAACTTGGCGGTGGATTCGTCTTTACGACCAAAATAGGTGAAATCACCTTTCTTGTTCATATCTTCAAGCATCTGGATGTGTTTGATTTGCTCTGGTTTGTTGAATTCCAGAACCGCATCGGTGCCATCGAAGCCGTTGTTTTTGGTGGCGATTGGCAGACCGTGCCAGGCGCTGAAGTTCTCAATCTGGATCCAACCCTGCCAGCCGCTGGCGTAACCACATTTCATGCCCGCTTCACGCAATTTCTCGGTGTACGCAGCCATATCCTGCCAGGTTTTCGGCGGCTGATCCGGGTTCAGACCGGCTTTCTTAAAGGCATCTTTGTTGTAATACAGCACCGGCGTGGAGCTGTTGAAAGGCTGAGACAGCAGACGGCCTTTGGAATCGGAGTAATAACCGGAAACGGTCGGCACGAACTGGGAAACGTCTTCTTTAATGCCCGCATCGCTGAACACTTCGTAAACCGGTTTGATGGCTTTGCTGGCCATCATGGTCGCGGTGCCCACTTCGTAAACCTGCAAAATCGCAGGCGCATTACCGGTGCGGTACGCGGCAATACCGGCCGCCAGGCTTTCGTCGTATTTGCCTTTGTAGACAGGCATGATTTTGACATCAGGGTGCGTCTGGTTAAAACGGTCGGCCAGCGAGTTCACTTCTTTGCCTAATTCGCCGTCCATAGAGTGCCAGAAAGGGATTTCTGTCACAGCGAAAGCATTGGCGCTGAAAGCCAGCGTCAGCGCGGTGCCAATGACCGTTTTTTTGAGGTTGATGAACATGCCTGTCTCCTGAATTCTGCTGGTGTGCTGCAAGTGCAGCCTGAAGTATGCCGGGTAGAGTCGGGAGGTAAAATGACACGGAAAAATGACAATAAGGTTACGGGAAAGTTAAGCGGGGATGACAGGCAGATGGCAAAAAATTAGGTTCATGCCGGTTAAACGTTAGGAAAAACCGTCCGCAGGACGGCTTATCTTATTAGATTTATGCTACGGTGCGTTCATTCCAACTGTCTTTAAATATTATGTTCCCATCGACATATTTCCATTGAATTGACTCATAGCGCATTTCAATATTTTCCAGATGCGTTCCTGTTCCCGAACCGGGATGAAGGCTAGGAGTAATTCCGGTGATCTTCACATTTTCCATGCGAATGTTGAAATACTCTGCTTCTACACCCGCGTCTAATATGTGATACATCTTAAACTCAGCGGATTTAAGCGTAATTCCCTGACTAATCGTACGGTAAAGTATTGGCGTCGTGCGATCAAATTCCTTTTGAAATAATATCGGTGTATGAATACGCGTACCTGTCAATTTCCCAGTATTTCTATCCGTCGGAACTGTCAGGTGGTGTGAAAGTGATTTCACTTCAATAGAACCCACACGCCCGTGAACATTACAACTTCCGATAACAGGAGAACCATTTTCATCCGTTAACCACAAATAAGCAGGATTAGACATTTTTATTTCCTTAATTTAATGTTTCGGCTTTTTTTCCTATAGCCTTCTATTTTTCCGATGCACTTTGATACAAAGAAGAAACAAACCAGCCATCCTGCGGCATAAACGAATTTCATAGGCCACACAACTGGCAGCATAAGGCTTCCGATTAACCCGCCAACAAAAAGCACAGATTCAAAAAAATCCCATACGTTGACGACGGCAAATATCACCCATTTCGCTGCGCCTTTTGCGACAACAAGAAGCGGTTTATTGTGTGACATGCAGTTTTCGCCCTACAGCATCGATTATCCTGTCAAACGCAGGCTGTCCGCGCGTAGCACCTATGTGCACCGCATCAATGAACGGCTTAACAGCGGGTTCAAAAAGAAAGTAGGTAAGGTCATAATCATGGGGTCGAAGGAGCCAGTAAATCTCCGGTGCTTCGATGGCAAGGCTTTCTGATTTTCTTATTGAGCGCTCACTCATTCCCCCTATAAGCAAAATCATCGTCACCCTGCCAATCCAGTTTTTGGCACTTTGTGCACCGATAAATGACACTCTCGCCAGCACAGCAGCACCAATCACCGCAATAAGTTTCGCGGTAAGTAAACGCCCGGCAATCGAGGATACCACGCCACGATAGACATTATTTTGTTTGGTCACTGAAGCATATTTATCGAATTCTTTAAATATGATCTCTACCGCATTTGTTATATGCTTGTAATTGAGTATGTCATTATGTATTGCTTCAGCCATACGAAAACGCTGTGTCTGATGTGCAAAACGGGAATCTGTATCAAAATATCCTATGGCCAGGTAACCCATATCTAAAGGAACGGTAAGCGCACCATTTATTAATCCGGTAATTGTGGCTGGGGACATTATGATATCTGAAATTCTATTTGCAACATCATCTATATCACTTGAAATGTTATCGATATCTGCCACGATAAACCTCCCTGATTTCGTGTTGATATGACCTTAATACATTAAGGGTTAAATGAACAAGTGTTATAAATTCAATTTTTCTATTAAATGTGGGGTATACCGCGGAATATCAGGGAGCAATATGAATGAGGTACTGTACTTGCCAGCAACTGACCCTGGCTGTCTGGCAGATAGAGGTTTACCCTTAAACGACCCCACTTTTTCTGGCGCCAGAGCGATGGAGCAAAAATAAAGCGCCTTGTATAAACAAAGCGCCTTAGATGAGAAATACGGGAAAATTACAGGGCGCGTTTCAGGCGGGCGACTGCCTCGTGCATTTGCTCCTCGGTCGCGGTGGCGAATGACAGACGGAAGGTCGAGTGATCCGGATTATCTGCATAGAAGAATTCACCCGGGACAAACACCACGCCCTGCTCCAGCGTCTTTTTCATCCAGTCAGCGCAGTTACGCGGCTCGCGGAAACGCGCCCACAGGAACATGCCGCCTTTCGGATATTCAAACGTCAGCACATCGCCCAGCTCGCGTTCCAGCAGTCCGGCCATGATCTCGCATTTGTTTTTATACGCCGCACGGATGGTTTCGATCTGCTTCGGCAGACGACCCAGGCCGAGATAGTATTCCGCAATGCTCTGCGACAGCGCGCTGGCGTGCAGATCCGCGGCCTGTTTGATGATGGCAACTTTGTGCAGCAGCCAGTCAGGCATAATCACCCAGCCCAGACGCAGGCCCGGTGCCAGAATTTTGGAAAACGTTGAGGTATAGATGATGTTATCCGCGTGACCAAACATCGCTTTCGACAGCTCAAACAGCGTCGGCTGGCGTTCGTCGGTGAAACGCAGTTCGCCGTACGGGTCATCTTCTACAATCAGGAATTCGTGCTGTGCTGCCAGTTTCACCAGTTGCTCACGACGGGCACGGCTCAGGGTTACGCCGCTCGGGTTTCCGAACGTTGGCACCAGATACACGCCTTTAATCTTCTGCGTTTTTAGCCGTTCCGCCAGCTCATCAACAATCATGCCGTCGCCGTCAGAGCCGACGGACAGCAGTTTAGCTTCGGCCAGTTCCAGGGTTTGTAACGCCGCCAGATAGGTCGGGCGCTCCACCACGAAAACATCATCGGGGTTCACCACGGCGCGCATCACCAAATCCAGCGCCTGCTGGGAGCCTGCAGTGACCACGATATCTTCAGGCTGCGCAACCACACCACGCTCCTGACAAAGCTCAGCAATACGCTCACGCAGCGTATAACTGCCTTCGGTCAGACCATACTGGAATGCATGTTCCGGCTGTTCAGTAATGGCCAGCTGTGTGGCTTCACGCAGGCCGTCGAAATCAAAAAGCGCCGAAGAAGGAATACCACCCGCCAGCGAAATAACGCCTTCCATCTTGCTATGTTTCAGCAATTCCCGGATGGCTGAACTTTTAAGCCTGACCATACGGGCGGCGAGTAAACCTTCTGTGTTCATGACATGTTCCTGATGATGTGCAAAGTTATACGAATGTAAGAGATGTTAATTTATAGACAAAATAAAAACCGCAAAGCGCTTGCCGTGCGGTTTGTTAGATTTAACACAGATTTTTAAAATCCGATGCCAATTTATGCGCCAAGATAGGCCGCACGCACCGCTTCGTTCGCCAGCAATGCCGCACCGGTATCTTCCAGCACCACATGACCATTCTCCAGAACGTAACCACGATCAGCGAGTTTCAGCGCCTGATTGGCGTTTTGCTCGACCAGGAAGATGGTCATTCCTTCTTCGCGCAATTGCTGGATAGTGTCGAAAATCTGCTGGATGATGATGGGCGCCAGCCCCAGCGACGGCTCATCGAGCAGCAGCAAACGTGGCTGGCTCATCAGCGCACGGCCAATCGCCAGCATCTGTTGCTCGCCACCGGACATGGTGCCTGACCGCTGCACACGACGCTCTTTCAGGCGCGGGAACAACGTAAACACGCGCTCCAGCCGTTCCTGATACTGATCGCGTGTGGCAAAGAAACCGCCCATCGCCAGATTCTCTTCCACCGTCATGCGTGAGAACACGCGGCGGCCTTCCGGCACAATCGCGATATCGCCACGCATGATTTTGGCGGTCTGCCACTGCGTGATGTCTTTTCCTTCGAAAATAATCGAGCCATTCGTCGCACGTGGTTCGCCACATAAACTGCCAAGTAGTGTGGTTTTACCCGCGCCGTTCGCGCCGATCAGCGTGACGATTTCCCCTTTATTAATACTCAGGCTGACTTCATGCAGCGCCTGAATTTTGCCGTAATGGGCGGATACCTGATTAAATGACAACATCTTGTTCTGTCCCTTAGCCTTCGCCCATTAACCTTCGCCTAAATAGGCGCGGATCACGTCAGGATTATTACGAATTTCAGCCGGTGTGCCTTGTGCCAGCGGCGTGCCCTGATTCACCACGTAGATGCGGTCGGAAATACCCATTACCAGTTTCATGTCGTGCTCAATCAGCAGAACAGACACGTTGTGCTGGTTACGCAATTCGGCAATCAGCTGGTTAAGCTCTTCGGTTTCACGCGGATTAAGACCGGCCGCCGGTTCGTCGAGCATCAGGATTTCAGGACGCGTCACCATGCAGCGGACAATTTCCAGACGGCGTTGCTGGCCGTAAGCCAGATTACCCGCCTGACGGTTTGCCAGCTCGAGCAATCCGACACGTTCCAGCCAGTCAGCAGCGCGATCCAAAGCATCGGCTTCAGCGCGACGAAAGCCCGGCGTTTTGAACAGCCCAGCCAGCACGCCGCTTTTCAGGTGCTGATGCTGCGCGACCAGCAGGTTTTCGATCACCGTCATTTCACGGAACAGACGCACGTGCTGGAAAGTACGTACCACGCCCATGCGGGCAATTTTCTGCCCCGGTAAACCTTCCAGATGCTGATCACGCAGTTTAATGGTGCCGCCGCTCGGTTTGTAGAAACCGGTCAGGCAGTTAAATACCGTGGTTTTACCGGCACCGTTCGGGCCGATCAGCGAAACAATTTCGCCCTGATTGAGGTTCAGCGCCACATTGTTGACCGCCAGCAGGCCGCCAAAACGCATCATCAACCCTTCAACCGCTAACAGAGGTTGCGTACTCATGCCTTTTCCCCCTGATCCGCGATTTGTTGCTTAGACAGCTTCAGTTTCAGTTGCGGGCGCTTCATCGGCAGTAAGCCCTGCGGACGCCAGATCATCATCAGCACCATTAATGCGCCGAGCAGCAACATGCTGTACTCGTTGAGATCACGCATCAGTTCGCGGGAAACCACCAGCAAAATAGCCGCCAGAATGACTGCAAACTGCGAGCCCATCCCGCCGAGCACGACGATAGCCAGCACGAAGGCGGATTCCGCAAAGGTGAAGGATTCCGGGCTGACAAAGCCCTGACGCGCCGCAAACAGCGTACCGGCGAAACCGGCAAACGCAGCACTGATGGTGAACGCGGTCAGTTTGATGCGGGTCGGGTTCAGGCCCAGTGAACGGCAGGCAATTTCATCTTCACGTAAGGCTTCCCATGCACGGCCGAGCGGCATACGTAGCAAACGGTTGATGATGAACAATGTGGCGATCACCAGCAGCAGCGCCACCATGTACAGGAAAATAATGCGGTCGCTGGGATCATACGTAACATTAAAGAAGTTGCTGAAGGTATCCCAGCCGCCGTCGCGCGGCGTACGGCTGAATTCCAGCCCGAACAGCGTCGGTTTCGGGATCTGGCTGATCCCGTTCGGTCCGCCGGTCAGTTCGGTATTATTGAGCAGCAGGATGCGGACGATTTCCCCAAAGCCCAGCGTCACAATCGCCAGATAGTCACCCCGCAGCCGCAGAACCGGGAAGCCAAGCAGGAAACCAAACGCCGCCGATACCAGACCAGCCAGCGGTAAGGCTTCCCAGAATCCGATGCCGTAATAGTGATTGAGCAGCGCGTAGGTGTAAGCGCCGATGGCATAAAAGCCGCCGTAACCCAGCACCAGCAGGCCGGACAATCCGACCACCACGTTCAGACCGAGGCCGAGCATGATGTAGATGAGCGTCAGCGTGGCGATATCCACCGTGCCGCGCGAGACGATAAACGGCCAGGCAATAGCGGCGATAATCAGCACCAGCGCCAGCAGTTTTTGTTTCGGCGTCGAGCCATCAAAGCTCGGCAAAACCCAGCCCGGACCCGAGACCTTTTTCAGGCCGCTGCTGACCATCGGGCGGAATAGCTGGAATACGAACACGATGGCGCAGCCGATGGCAATCCACGTCCAGCGCACTTCACCGGCGCCGTTGACCACCAGTTTTGTGCCGTCGAGGCTCAGTTGCAATCCCATGATGAATGCGGCCAGCACCAGCAGGACGAAAGCGGAGACCAGCGCATTTAACAGATTCAGGCGCTTCATACTTTCTCAACCTCCGGACGACCCAGAATACCGGTCGGCAGCACCAGCAACACGACGATCAGCAGTGCGAAGGAGACCACGTCTTTGTATTCGGTGCTCAGATACGCTGAGGTCAGCGCTTCAGCGACGCCCAGAATCAGGCCGCCGATCATCGCCCCCGGAATACTGCCGATCCCACCAAGAACCGCGGCGGTGAAAGCTTTCATACCGGCCATGAAGCCGATATACGGATTGATTACTCCGTAGAACTGACCGAGCAGAACACCCGCTACGGCCGCCATTAACGCGCCAATGACGAAGGTTAGCGAAATCACGCGGTCAGTGCTGATCCCCAGCAGGCTGGCCATTTTGAGGTCTTCGGCGCAGGCACGACAGGCGCGACCCATACGCGAATAACGGATGAACAGCGTCAGCGCCAGCATCGCAACAAACGTGACGACCCAGATAATCAGCTGCATGGTGCTGATGGTCGCCGCAAAGCCGTTGGTTTCACCCAGTTTCCACTGGCCGGTCACCAGACTCGGTAAGGCGAGATCGCGTGAGCCCTGCGTGAGGCTGACGTAGTTTTGCAGAAAAATTGACATCCCGATGGCAGAAATCAGTGCAATCAACCGCTTGGAGTTACGCACCGGCTTATACGCCACGCGTTCAATACTCCAGCCATAGGCACTGGAAATTACAATCGCGGCGATAAAACCGGCACCGATCAGCAACCAGCTGGCGTCGATACCCATCATCATCAGGGCGGCGATAACAATAAAGGAGACATAACTGCCGATCATATACACCTCGCCGTGGGCGAAGTTGATCATGCCGATAATGCCGTAAACCATGGTGTAACCAATGGCGATCAGCGCATAAGTGCTGCCCAACGTAACACCGTTGAACATCTGCTGAATGAAATAGAGGAACTGCTCTGACATACCCTATCCTTATTAATCAAGGGTTTGATAACTTGTGCTACTCCTCCCCCTGCGAAGGGGGAGGTTGGGAGGGGGTTTTGCAAACAACGCCGTTGCCATTAATACCCCACCCCAGCCCTCCCCCTTCGCAGGGGAGGGAGCGGAGAACCACTTTGGTGCGGTTTTATTTGATTGGGGTAGACGTGCCGTCTTTATGCCACTCGAAAATACCGAATTCGAATCCTTTCAGGTCACCTTTTGCATCCCAGCTCAGCGGGCCCATCACGGTATCCACTGGCGCTGATTTCAGGTTTTTGGCGATATCTGCCGGTTCCATGCTGCCGCTGCGTTCCATACCGGTAGTCAGCGCCTGCAATGCGGCGTAAGTCGTCCAGACGAACGGACCGGTTGGATCCAGTTTCTTGGCTTTCAGGGCGTCCACAATTGGCTGGTTAGCCGGCACCTGATCATAACGTTTTGGCAGGGTCACCAGCATGCCTTCAGAAGCATCACCGGCAATGTTAGACAGTGAGGAGTTGCCTACACCTTCCGGGCCCATGAATTTAGCTGCCAGACCGGCTTGTTTTGACTGACGCAGGATCTGCCCCATTTCCGGGTAATAGCCGCCGAAATAAACGAAATCGACGTTTTCTTTTTTCAGACGCGCCACCAGTGTGGAGAAGTCTTTGTCGCCTGCGGTCACGCCTTCAAACAGGACAACGTTGCCGCCGCCTTTTTTCAGCGCATCCTGTACAGAACGGGCCAGGCCTTCACCGTATTGCTGTTTATCATGCACCACGGCGATACGTTTTGGTTTGATAGTGTCGAGGATGTATTTCGCTGCGGTCGGGCCTTGATCAGAATCCAGGCCAGTAGTGCGCATCACCATTTTATAACCACGGGTGGTCAGGTCAGCGTTAGTCGCCGCCGGGGTGATCATCAGCACGCCTTCATCTTCATAGATGTCGGAAGCAGGCTGAGTAGAAGAAGAACACAGGTGGCCGATAACATAACGGATACCGTCGTTGATCACTTTGTTGGCAACCGCAACGGCTTGTTTCGGATCACAGGCATCGTCATATTCCACGCCAACCAGTTTGTCGCCCTTCACGCCGCCTTTGGCATTGATATCAGCGATCGCTTGTTTTGCCCCCGTAAACTCCATGTCACCGTACTGGGCGACCGGACCTGACATAGCACCGACAATGGCGACTTTGATGTCTTTTGCGAACGCCGCCTGACTCATTGCTAATGCAATACACCCTGCCAGCCAGATCTTACCCTTTGTTACTTTCATCCGATTACCCCGTTCATGTGTGTGTTGTGGTTTGCTCTTTGTTGCCTGTTCAAAACATCATCACTTTGGAAATTTAGTATAAGTAATAACGAGTTACCGGCTTATTTCGTCTTATTTTCGAATAAGACTTTATAATTCATATCATTAAACAGGAATTTTCTTCTGCAAATCAAATAGCACAATCAGAAATATGAGGTGTAAACAGAATTTTATTTGGCTGAAAAGGCGGTGTAGATTTAAACAATCAGTCGTTAACACTGGCTTTATTGATTAAAGCCAACATTTATCGCTTATGCAGAGATCACTAAAAAACTTTTCGACCTGTTACTGTACAAAAAAAGTTACGCCCGATTTCTAGTGGATTCCGCTACACTGACGCTCCCTTTTTCTGACCTTGCGCATCATGAAATTAACTATCCAAAAACTGACGTCGCTCAGCGTGCAGGACCTGATCGACCTGGCAAAAATCTGGCCGGAGCAAACTGAAAGTGACTGGCAAGCCAGCCTGCAAAATAACCGTGCGCTGTTCGCTGCGGTGTTTAATGAACGCATTCTGGGCGCAGTGAAAATCAGGCTCGACGGTAATCAGGCTGAACTGAGTGATTTGCTGGTGCGCGAAGTCACGCGCCGTCGCGGTGTCGGATTGTATCTGATGGAAGATGTGCAGGCGCAACTGCCGCAGGTGGAAAGCTGGACGATGAAAGCGGATCCGGAGCCCGTGCTGGATGCATTTATGCTGGCGTGCGGTTTTGTACGTGAAGGCAATGTCTGGAAAAAATCCTGAGCACAGCCTGCCCGCGCGGATTTTCAGTCATAAAAAAAGCGACCCGAAGGCTAATGCCGATCGTTTAAGGATCAGTTGACCGATCCTGTGGCTCGTGTAAAAAGGGTTCATGCTCATCATGGACCCTTTTTAAATGGAACTTTCACAAGCTCTCGGTATTATCAATCTTACTGCC
>NZ_CAWOJA010000017.1:0-52638 GCF_963881615.1 Rahnella sp. CJA17(1/100)
TTCACGAATGCGAAGTTGCTCAGGCGTCATCGGAGAGGCCTTTGGGGATTTCCCTGCGCGTTCTTCTTTAAGCTGGCGAACCCATTTATCCATCGTGGATTTACCGACATTCATTGCCGTTGCAGCGCCGGCAACGGTGTAGTGCTGATCGAGTACAAGCTGGGCAGCTTCGAGGCGAAACTCGGGGCTAAAATTACGTCTGTTACGTCCGGTCATAATGTCACCTGTTTTGACTATGAGGTGATGATATCACCTCTATTCAGGTGGCCAGATTTAGTATTCCACTACAGACACCCTGCAGCCAGAACGGCTGGCAGGGTAGCGTTCACACATTTATTGACCAGTTGTCACTTTGCGGACTGCCATGCGTGATTCCCTCCAAAGAAGGGGATATTTAACTGTATACAAAAGGGTCTTCCCCCGTTGTGGTGGCTATTGTAGGATTTGGTTGTTCACCGAACAATGGGAGGTACCACTTGAGTAATGCTGCTGTTGTCATCAGAAATTACACTTCTACTTTTCCTGACCCTATTTTGATAACGAAAAATGATACTGCCGTTATTAGCCATTGTGACCTTGAATATCCGGGGTGGGTATTGATAACACTCACCTCAGGGAAAGCCGGATGGGCTCCCCAACAAATATTTTCTCCCCCTCAGTTCTAAAGAAGTTATCTGTATTGAAGACTGTATGGCCCATGAACTCTCAGTCAGGTCCAGCGAGAAAATTCTGTCATCTAGTCTCTAAACTGCTGGTGCTGGGCGCTCAAACATTCTGGAGAGTATGGTTTGGTGCCAGAAAAATGTATAAGTATCTAACCAACCCAGAGCACTTTCATGGACAAAAATCCCTCTATTCTTATCCTGTCTTACCGTGGCAGGTTCAGTTTCTTTCTCTTGTTGAAAAATCCGGTTCTGTGACGGACATTGTCGGCATTGCTGGGCACACACAACTGCCCCCCAACCTGCGGTAAATCCTGCTCCATACATGTTCACCGGCGTCGCAAGTGGCATCACCTCGATACCTGTCAGTTCAACACGCTGGTTGAGCTGGTGTCCCCTGCGTGGTCTTCACCGAGCACGGTTACCAGACACTTCCGGTTCCGTGGCAGGGCCAGGCAGCCGCTTTATGAAAAAGCATAAATATTAAGCAACCACAAGCTCCTCATTTGCAGTGATTGCTGCTGAACGCTCATTTTCAATAGCTAAGGACTCTCTATATTCTTTGGCGTCCGCAAACATTGTCCAGTGCGCACTGATGCTCATATCTTCAATAGTTGATTTGATATCCTTTATCCTGACATTGAAGAACTCTTTACGAGCATTAATCTTGTTCACTTGCCTGTCATTGAATACTTTATGCAAATGGTTTTCTAGTGAAGGCGCATCGTCACTGTAAATCATGGCATGTACATCAAATGAGAATGGAACGCTGGCGTCACCAAGTTCACGAACGCGGTCTAATGGTTCTAGACGACGCGTCATCCCAATTTTGTATACGTGTTCACCGAAAGAGCCAATATTGCTGATAACATATACGTGACCTGCACGTGTTTGCTGGGCCATTGAAATTGCTCTTTGGTTCTTGGCCTCGGCTTCTTCGTATTTGGTTTGAAGCTCAGCTAATTTTTGCTCAAGAGCTAAGCGTTGTTCTTCACTTGCAAGCATTAACTCTTGTGTCGCTTTATCGATGGCTTGCTGTATGGTTTTCTCTTCTTTCTCGGCTTCTTTTATCGCTTTCTCGTATTCACGGCGAGCTTTTTCTTCTTCACGCAGTTGTTCTTTAATTCGTCTTTGCTCCTCTTTTTCTTCAAGCATGATTTCATTTACCGCAACACCCCACTTAAGTTCGTTAAGTCGGGCCTGAAGGTAGATGTCGGTGATCTGAGCAGACCGAAATGCTGAGCCATTAAAATTCACCAACTGGAATGCATCTTTAATTTCTTGTGAAAGTTTACCGTAGTTGTTGTGCTTGATTTTAGAAAGAGTACTGTCAACTTTCCCATTAAACGCATCTAATACAAATTTAATTGCAGTGTTGCGCCTATTGGTTTCAACATACTCGCAGCTTGCGGCTTTACTTGTATTAATAAGAGACTTAGTTAACTCTCGCGCTTTTTGAAGCTCTCTTCCTGCATCAGTAAACTCATAATTATCTGCAATTTCATCTAAAACGCTGCGGTTGGGAACTATCCATTCATCGCCATATCCTTCAATTTTATTTTTCATGGATTTGGCTACAGCCTGGTATGTTTCAGCAAACTCTTTCGCTTCATAGGCAGAACCAGCAATCTCTTTTGCTCGGATCTCTGCATCAGCGATTATTTTCATCGCATTATCATTTGCATTAGATATCAGCTCATCGGTTTTACTGTTGGCATTATCAAGCCGTTCTTTGGCTTTCAAACGAGCATCTCGCGCGTCTTTAGTGATTGCTACTGCTTCACTGTTTGCATTGTTTATTGTGAGCCGAGCTTGATTATGAGCTTCACTTATAGCTCTGGCGGCCTTTATTTGGGCTTCATCAATTTTTTCTTTGGCTATTGACTCAGCAGTCTTTATCTTTTTCTCAGCATTCTGGACTGCATCATGTAGTCTTTGATACTGCCATAAGGGAGCTGCTTTTCCTTCAAGTTCAGAATGCTCTCGAACAGCTTGAGCAAAATTTTCTTCAATCAGGCTCAGCTTATCTTGGCTATCATATAATTCATTTGCGAGGGAAGTATTACTTGCGATAAGGTTATCGACTACTACCTTATGCTTTTTGCTTTTCTTGACCAGGGTAACAGTCAGGATTGGAGAAAGTAGGGCTAACAAGAGTACTAATGTGACAAATAAATCCATTTCATAATCCTTTATTCTGTCAATTCAAAACTGGTGTGCTTCTTACATATGTAATCTCTTCAATATCTGAAAAAACACACTCAAAACTGTTGCCTGCGGTGGGAATTTAAATCATGTCCTTGGGCAATCAGATGATTAGTTTAACTGAATAAGTTCCATTGATATTGATCAACCAGTGCCCATCACATACACCTATGAATTTGGTTCACAGATGAATGAGGTTATATCACACTGATATGAAGATATCTTTATCAAGTCTGGAGCCGATATTCATTAATTCAATTCAATTCAATTCGATTATCGGATATGGGATAACTATGAGCCTAAAAATTAGTACGCAAAAAGTTGATACATGGAAGAAGCGCATACAACGAGAAGGCCTGAAGGGGTCTACTTATTTTGCCCAGCAGAGTGGGGTTGTATGGGTATCTGCATCACAAGACCATCAAGCAATCTGTCTTAGAGTACTGGGAAGAGATTCAGGATCCAGTTCGTTGGATAGCTATCTTCGCTGGGATAATGTTAGCGCGATATCGCTCGTGGAATTGCTATATCAGATTGAAGTTGCCTAGTTGGCGGGACATTACACTTGCATTTCTTCCCGCTGCTTTGTCTCGCAACGGATCTAAATGAAGTACTCAATATGCCTTATGCACAAGGTATGAATTTCGGGCAAGAAAAAACCCGGCAATCTTGAACCTAATAAGGCGGGATTGACGGGCTCTCCAAATTTGGGGACTTCAAAGAAAAGCAGTGGCACTAATTAAGACTCTGGCTAACTTTAAAAGTTCGTGCGAGGGGGCAAAAATTTAAAAAAATATTGATTTTTTTTTGCCCCATTACACTTCAATGAGTTACGTCATGCACCGGGCCAGATGATGACGATAAGCGTACCGGCGAGCGTCAGTAATACGTTAGCAATGGCATAGGTTCCTGCATAACCGAGTGCCGGAATGTTACTGCGTGCCGTGTCGCTGATGATTTCCATCGCCGGAGCGCAGGTTCGTGCACCCATGATGGCTCCGAACAGCAAAGCGCGGTTCATGCGTAAAACATATGCCCCGAAAATGAAGCAAATCACCACCGGCACCAGGCTGACAATCAGGCCGGAAAGCAGCATCTGGCCGCCTATTGCGCCGAGACCATTATTGATACCCGCACCAGCACTGAGGCCGACGCCCGCCATAAACACCATCAGGCCAAACTCTTTCACCATGTTTAGCGCGCCCTGCGGGATATAACCGAAAGTAGGGTGGTTGGCTCGCAGGAAGCCGAGCATGATCCCGGCGAACAGCAGTCCGGCGGCGTTACCGATGCCAAAACTGAAGTTTTTGAACTGGAAAGTGATGAGGCCGATCATCAGGCCGACAATAAAGAAGGCGCAGAAGGCCAGCAAATCCGTGAGCTGACTGTGTACGGAGATAAACCCGATACGCTCCGCCACGCTTTTCACCCGTTTTGCGTCGCCGCTGACCTGCAACACATCGCCTTTATTCAGCACGATACTGTCATCGATAGGCATTTCAATCTGACTGCGGATCACGCGGTTGAGGAAACAGCCCTGATCGGTGAGATTCAGTTGACTCAGACGCTTGCCGACCGCGTGGTTATTCTTGACCACCACTTCTTCGGTCACGATACGCATGTCGAGCAGGTCGCGGTCAAACACTTCCTTACCGTTACGGAAACTCGGGTCGAGGCGTGAATGTGCGTCCGGATAACCGACCAGTGAGATCTCATCGCCCACCTGCAATACGGCGTCGCCGTCCGGTGTCGCCAGGATGCCATTACGGCGGATTCGCTCTATATAGCAGCCAGTCTGACGATAGATCCCCAGTTCACGCAGGTTTTTGCCATCAGCCCAGGCCACCAGCTCCTGTCCCACGCGATAGGCGCGGATCACCGGCAGATACACTTTTCGTTTACTGTCGGTATCCAGGCCACGCTCGCGCGCGATCTGCTGGGCGCTGGTAGGCAAATCCTGATGTTGCAGCTTCGGCAGATAACGTGCGCCGAAAATCAGGCTCACCAGACCGATGAGATAGGTCAGGGCGTAGCCCAGGCTCAGGTTATCCAGTTCAGGCCCGAGCATCTTGTTACCGCCCATGGTATTACGCAGCGTGTCTCCGGCGCCGACCAGAACCGGGGTTGAGGTCATTGAACCCGCGAGCATCCCGGCGGTGAGGCCGATGTCCCAGCCGAACAAACGTCCGAGTCCGAGTGCCAGTAACATGGCGCTGCCGACCATCACCAGTGCCAGCATGAAATAATTTTTGCCGTCACGGAAGAAAATGGAAAAAAAGTTTGGCCCTGCTTCGACGCCTACACAGAAAATAAACAACATAAAGCCGAGGTTGAGCGCTTCAGTATTAATACTGAAATGCTGCTGACCCAAAAGCAGCGAAACCACTAATACGCCGATAGAATTTCCGAGCTGAACGGAACCCAGGCGAATTTTCCCCAGGCACAGACCGAGTGCCAAAACCACAAATAATAACAGGATGTAATTCCCGTTTAACAAACTAGCGACGTTTATATTCACAAGGATAACTTATTGTTTACCAACAAATTCTTGATATAGGAGAATGTAAAGGATAAATTCAGAAACAGAAAATTCCTACTCAGGATCGCGCGGTCTGTTTCAGCCCGGCGGGGTGGAAAATTGGGTTTCGGGCGTCATTTTAGTCACAGAACGCCAGTTCAGCCAGAGAAATGCCCGTATAAATCTTCTGAAAGCTTTTTTTGTGTTTCGCGGGAGTGCGGAACGCTCTGGGGAAATGAGCCAGAAGGCTCTGACAGGTAACAAAGAACGCATTTTATGCAGAGAACCTGTGAAATCTCGCCAACTTTAAGGAGGAAGTAAAATGGCAATTTGGCGAAAAGTGGTAGCCCCATTAATTTGTTGCACAATGTTCTTAATTATTTTTCTTATGTTAAAGAATGGCTGGATTATTGTTAGAAATATCGCGCCAGGCCCGGAATATGGCCTGTTATTATTTTTAATTCCCGGCGTGGTGACGTCGCTGATTTCCCGCGATTCGGCGATATTTTCGTCCTTTGTCGGCGGGCTGGTTTCCATCCCTGTGTGCTTTTTATTGCGCATGGCCTTTTATCCACGCGTTCGTCCGCTGATGCAGGAACTGGCCTATGCCACCAGTGCGATATTTTGGTGTGTTCTGGGCGCTATGCTGGTTCATTTGCTGGTCATTGCTTACCGGCAGTTCAGGCAACACTGACATGTCATAAGGTAGAAGCCATAAAAAAGGCGCTCACTGAGCGCCTTTTGGCTGTGTATATCTTTATTTTATCGCGGATCAGTTGCTGAACAGCGCCAGATGCTCTTTGGCATAGGCTTCGAAATCAGTGCAACCGCCAATGTGTTTTTGATCGAGGAAAATCTGCGGAACGGTTTCTACCGGTTTACCCACGGTTTTTTCCAGGTCGGCTTTAGTGATGCCTTCCGCGTGAATATCGATGTAGCGGAAGTTGAAATCATCACGTTCTTCAGTCAGTTTTTCAGCCAACTCTTTAGCGCGTACGCAATAAGGACAGCCAGGGCGCCCAAAAATTACTGCAAACATGGAGACTCCTTTGTTAATGCCAACAAGATAAATGAAAGGGGAATGTCTGTTTTTGTTAACCACATCACCTTTTTGATGTCGCTACTATGCCTGTTACAAACCATAAAAAAAAGCAGGAATTACCTGTCAGTCCGATACCTTTGACCTATCTGAATGAACCGGCACTCTTTTTCAGACACAGCACATTGTTACAGCTACAGGTGCCGGAATCCTTGCAAACGGTGCTCACAGCATGAATGATTGGGGCAACTTTTTTATTTATCCTTATCGCTCAGGAATTTTTTAATGACGCCGACCATCGATCTTCTGCGCTCACACCGCTCCATCCGTGCTTTTACCGATCAACCGGTCCCGGACGAGCAACGTGAAGCCATTATTGCCGCCGCTCAGGCTGCTTCGACTTCGAGCTTTCTGCAATGTTATTCGATTATCCGCGTGACCAATCCTGTGCTGCGGGAGACACTGGTGCAGTACACCGGTGGTCAGAAATATGTCGCCAGCGCCGCTGAATTTTGGGTTTTCTGTGCTGATTTCAATCGTAATTTACAGATCAACCCTCAAGCCGAGCTGGGTCTGGCCGAGCAGTTGTTACTCGGTTGTGTGGACACCGCGCTGATGGCGCAAAATGCCATGACGGCGGCGGAGTCACTGGGGCTGGGCGGTGTGTTTATCGGCGGTATCCGTAATCAGGTGGAAGACGTAGTGAATCTGCTGAAACTGCCTAAATTTGTGATGCCTTTGTTTGGTTTATGTATCGGAACCCCCGCGCAGGATCATCAGGTCAAGCCGCGTATGCCGCAGTCTCTGCTGGTGCATGAAAACAGCTATCAGCCGGTAGATAAAGAGCAACTGGCAGAATATGACGACGCGCTATCGGCGTATTATCTGCAACGCGACAGCAATGCGCGACGCGATACCTGGAGTGATTTGATTATTCGTACCCTTAAAAAGGAACAACGTCCGTTTATGCTGGACGCATTGCACAAGCAAGGTTGGGCAACACGCTAAACGGCGACGGAGTGTTGGATGAAAATTGCAATTCTTTCCCGTGACGGGTCGTTGTATTCGTGTAAACGCCTGAAGGAAGCGGCTGAAGCACGCGGACATGAGATCGACATTATCGATCCGCTGTCCTGCTACATGAATATCAATCCTGCTGCGCCCAGCGTGCACTATCGCGGGCATCAGCTGGATAAGTACCATGCGGTGATCCCACGAATTGGCTCTGCGATTACCTTCTATGGCACAGCGGTGCTGCGTCAGTTTGAAATGCTGGGCAGTTTCCCGCTGAATGAATCGGTGGCGATCACCCGGGCGCGCGATAAATTGCGTTCCATGCAGATTCTGGCGCGTGAAGGCATTGATCTGCCGACGACCGGTTTTGCTAATGCGCCGGATGACACCGCCGATTTGATTGCGCTGGTCGGTGGTGCGCCGCTGGTGGTGAAGCTGGTTGAAGGAACACAGGGGATTGGTGTGGTGCTGGCAGAAACCCGTCAGGCGGCAGAAAGTGTCATTGACGCATTTCGCGGCCTGAACGCGCATATTCTGGTACAGGAATATATCCGCGAAGCAGAAGGGCGCGACATTCGTTGTCTGGTGGTGGGGAAAAAAGTGGTCGGAGCGATTGAGCGTCAGGCCAAACCGGGTGATTTCCGCTCGAACCTGCATCGCGGCGGGACGGCCACCAATGTCAAAATTACGCCGCAGGAGAAAGACATTGCGGTTAAAGCCGCGCAGACTCTGGGGCTGGACGTCGCCGGGGTCGATATTTTACGTTCAAACCGCGGGCCGCTGGTGATGGAAGTTAATGCCTCGCCGGGGCTCGAAGGGATTGAAGCCACCACCGGTCTGGATATCGCCGGTATGATGATTGACTATATTGAACAAAGAGCGCGGCCGGGATTCCGTCTGAAATCCGGTGGCTAATTCTTATTCCCGTGCGTTAAATGTCCATCAATCCGGTAATGATCGTAGCGCTGACCGGCAATATTCCGTAAGCTATGACCCCTTCGTAATGCCGCTGGCGTTACGAAGGGTTTGTTTTTTTCGTTGTGTTGAACTCGTGAGGCATTCTATGGATTCGCTCATCGTCCCTGATTTAGCGCTGCTGCGGCGCTGGCTGGATCAGCTGGGCATCTCTTTTTTCGAGTGTGATTCCTGTCAGGCTCTCCATTTGCCGCATATGCAGAATTTTGACGGCATTTTTGATGCCAAACTCGATATTGTAGATAATGTGATTTTGTTTTCTGCACTGGCCGAAGTCAAACCGACGGCGTTGATCCCGCTGGTGGCCGATCTGAGCTCGATTAATGCCAGTTCACTGACCATTAAAGCGTTCGTGGATATTCAGGACGACAATTTGCCGAAACTGATTGTTTGCCAGTCACTGACGATTGCAGTGGGTGTGACGGAAGAGCAGTTTGCTTTCTTCCTGCAACAGGCTGAGGAGCAGATGTCGATGATTATTCTCGAAGCGCACGCCAATGACCTGCTTTTCCTTGGCGAGGAAGAAGAAGGCATGCCGGTCACTTCTGTGAATCTGCCTTTACTGCATTAATTTTCCATTTCCGGACATTCATTTCCCCCCTCTGAAGATCCTTTCCTGCGAGCCGTGCTTATTGCGGCTCCGCTGCCTTTATCCGCTTTCGCCATAAGTTATGCTGCATTTGTGTGGTTGTTGCCAGATATTTCACTTTGTTAAAAGGCAAAATGCCAGACGGTATAGACTAAATCTGCATAATTAATCGATAAACGCCGGTTTTGTCTCAGGAGGCTGGTACACAAGGGTTGCAGGCGCTATGCTTCTGACTCTGCATCAAGCGTGATTACGTCGTAAAACCAAACGGTTAATTCGCAGGCAGCGTATGCGTCAACGTTGAATGCCTATGCATATTCCATGGGTGTCGGTTGGCAGTTGTGTGAAAGGTTTTGTATCCGTCTCAATGATACAAATTCGATTTATATTCCCTGTCTTGGAGGTAGTAACGGATGTTCACCCTGCGTAAAAAGTGGTTATCGGGTGTTGTCGCCGGCCTGGTTATGGCTGCGTCCGTCACAGCGTCTGCGGATGAAAAAACGCTGCATATCTATAACTGGTCCGATTATATCGCACCAAATACCGTGCCTGATTTCCAGAAGGAAACCGGCATTAAAGTGGTTTACGACGTGTTTGATTCCAATGAAGTGCTGGAAGGCAAACTCATGGCAGGCAGCACCGGCTTCGATCTGGTGGTACCGTCGGCCAGCTTCCTCGAACGTCAGCTGGCGGCTGGTGTGTTCCAGCCTCTGGATAAGAGCAAACTGCCAAACTACAAAAATATGGATCCTGAGCTGCTGAAGATGGTGGCGCAACATGATCCGGGCAACAAATACGCGATCCCTTATCTTTGGGCGACCACCGGTATCGGCTATAACGTCGATAAAGTGAAAGCCGTACTGGGTAAAGATGCCCCGGTAGACAGCTGGGATCTGGTGCTCAAGCCTGAAAACCTCGAGAAACTGAAAAGCTGCGGCGTTTCATTCCTCGATGCCCCTGCGGAAATCTACGCAACAGTCCTGAATTATCTGCATCTGGATCCGAACAGCACCAAAGCATCAGATTACACCGGTGCAGCCAACGATCTGCTGCTGAAACTGCGTCCGAACATCCGTTATTTCCACTCTTCTCAGTACATTAACGACCTGGCGAACGGCGACATTTGTGTGGCAATCGGCTGGGCTGGTGATGTGATGCAGGCGGGTAACCGCGCGAAAGAAGCGAAAAACGGTGTGAACGTGGCGTACAGCATTCCCAAAGAAGGGGCGCTGGCCTTCTTCGACGTGTTTGCTATCCCGGCGGATGCTAAAAATCTCGATGAAGCCTATCAGTTCCTCAATTACCTGATGGAACCAAAAGTTATTGCGCAAATCAGTAACACCGTTTACTACGCCAGCGGAAACAAAGCCGCGACACCACTGGTTAACGAAGATGTGCGTAACAACCCGGGCATTTACCCACCGGCCGATGTTCAGGCGAAACTCTTCACCCTGAAAGTTCAGGATCCGAAGATTGACCGCGTGATCACCCGTTCGTGGACCAAGGTTAAAACCGGCAAATAATACTCTTCATCCTTCAGGCTTCCTCTGCGTTGGCTGCGTGAACGCGCCCCGGTCACTGACGTGTGTCAGCTCCCGGGGACTTGCTCACTTGCCGCCTTGATGCAACCAGAATGATTTTGAGTATCGTTAACGCGGCTCCGCTTATTGATGGCGGGGCCGCTGACGTTTTGCTTCCGGCTGTATTTTGGGTATACCGATCAGGCACTTTCCCCCCTGACTGTTATGCTTATTTGAACTGCTTTATTCTGATACCGGAGATTTCTCTGAGTGAACGACGCTATCCCCCGCCCGCAGCCTAAGACCCAGAAAGGTTTCACCCCTTTGCTGGAAATCCGCAATCTGACCAAATCTTTTGATGGCCAGGCCGCCGTCGATGATGTGAGCCTGACCATTTATAAAGGCGAGATTTTCGCACTGCTCGGCGCGTCCGGCTGTGGGAAATCAACCCTGTTGCGTATGCTGGCCGGTTTTGAGCCGCCCACGCAGGGCCAAATCGTACTGGATGGCGTAGATCTTTCGCAGGTGCCGCCGTATCAGCGTCCCATCAACATGATGTTCCAGTCTTACGCCTTGTTCCCGCACATGACGGTCGAACAAAACATCGCGTTCGGCCTCAAGCAGGACAAGCTGCCGTCAGCGGAAATCAAAAGCCGCGTGGCGGAAATGCTGACACTGGTGCATATGCAGGAATTCGCCAAACGTAAGCCGCACCAGCTTTCCGGCGGTCAGCGTCAGCGTGTGGCATTAGCGCGCAGCCTGGCGAAAAGACCAAAACTGCTGCTGCTCGATGAGCCGATGGGGGCGCTGGATAAAAAGCTGCGCGACCGTATGCAACTGGAAGTGGTGGATATTCTTGAGCGCGTCGGTGCGACCTGCGTGATGGTGACACACGATCAGGAAGAGGCGATGACCATGGCGGGGCGTATTGCCATCATGAACCGCGGTAAATTCGTGCAAATCGGCGAGCCGGAAGAAATTTATGAACACCCGACCAGCCGTTTCAGCGCCGAATTTATCGGCTCCGTGAATATATTTGAAGGTGTGCTGAAAGAGCGTCTGGACGATGCGCTGCTGCTGACCTCGCCGGGTCTGAGGCATCCGCTGAAAGTCGATCCGGATGTGTCTGTGGTTGACGGCGTGCCGGTGTATGTTGCGCTGCGTCCGGAAAAAATCATGTTGTGTGAAGACGTGCCGCAGGATGGCTGCAACTTCGCGGTCGGAGAGGTGGTCAATATCGCCTATCTTGGCGACCTGTCGATTTACCACGTCAGGCTGCACAGCGGGCAGATGATTACGGCGCAGTTGCAGAACGGTCACCGTTTCCGCAAAGGTATGCCAACCTGGGGCGACGAAGTGCGCCTGTGCTGGGAAGCCGACAGCTGTGTCGTGCTGACTGTTTAAAGGGGGATGAAAATGTCTGTAATCTCCGAAACCCCGGCCAGCAAACCTCCGGGCGGATTTAAAGCCTTCACCGGTCGTCTGCAACAGCGGCATGGCCGCAAGCTGGTGATCCTGCTGCCGCTGGTCTGGTTCCTGCTGCTGTTTTTACTGCCATTTCTGATTGTTTTCAAAATCAGTTTTGCTGAAATGGCGCGTGCCATTCCGCCGTATACCGATCTGGTTACCTGGTCAGACGGCATGCTGGATATTGCACTCAACATCGCCAACTACATCGGCCTGACCCAGGATCCGCTGTATATCGATGCGTATTTGCAATCGCTGCAAGTGGCAGCGATTTCCACGCTGCTTTGCCTGCTGATTGGGTATCCGCTGGCGTGGGCGGTGGCACACAGCCGCACCTCGACGCGCAACATCCTGCTGTTGCTGGTGATCCTGCCATCATGGACGTCATTCCTGATCCGCGTTTATGCCTGGATGGGCATTCTTAAAGACAACGGTGTACTGAATAACGTACTGATCTGGCTGCATGTTATCGACCAGCCTCTGGTGATTTTGCACACCAATCTGGCCGTGTATATCGGCATCGTGTATTCGTATCTGCCGTTTATGGTGCTGCCGATTTACACCGCGCTGACCCGCATGGATTACTCACTGGTGGAAGCGGCGCAGGATCTCGGTGCGCGTCCGATGAAAACCTTCTTCAAAGTGATTATGCCGCTGACCAAAGGCGGGATTATTGCTGGTTCGATGCTGGTCTTTATCCCGGCGGTGGGGGAGTACGTGATACCGGAACTGCTCGGCGGGCCGGACAGTAATATGATTGGCCGTGTCCTGTGGCAGGAATTCTTCAATAACCGCGACTGGCCGGTAGCCTCGGCGGTGGCAGTGGTCATGTTGTTGCTGCTGATCATGCCTATCCTGTGGTTCCAGAAATACCAAAACAAAGAGCTGGGAGATAAAGAATGAATCAGTTACCGGTTGTCCGTTCGCCGTGGCGAATTCTTATTCTGGTGCTCGGCTTTACGTTTTTGTACGCCCCGATGCTGATGCTGGTTATTTACTCATTCAACAGCTCGAAGCTGGTAACGGTCTGGGCTGGCTGGTCTACCCGCTGGTATACTCAGCTTTTCCATGATTCGGCGATGATCAATGCTGTCGGCATGAGCCTGTCGATCGCCACCGCTGCCGCCACCATGGCCGTGGTGGTCGGTACACTGGCCGCCGTGGTGATGGTGCGTTTCAGGCGTTTTCGCGGTTCAACCGGTTTTGCGTTTATGCTGACTGCGCCGCTGGTCATGCCTGATGTCATCACCGGTCTGGCGTTGTTGTTGCTGTTTGTGGCGATGGGGCACACTTTTGGCTGGCCGGCTGAACGTGGCATGTTCACTATCTGGCTGGCGCACGTGACGTTTTGTAGTGCGTATGTCGCGGTCGTGGTCTCGGCGCGTTTGCGTGAACTGGACCGTTCCATCGAAGAAGCGGCAATGGATTTAGGCGCACCGCCACTGAAAGTGTTCTTTATTATTACGCTGCCGATGATCTTGCCAGCGCTGATTTCGGGCTGGTTGCTGGCGTTTACGCTGTCGCTCGACGATCTGGTGATCGCCAGTTTCGTCGCCGGGCCGGGCGCGACCACGTTACCGATGCTGGTTTTTGCCAGCGTGCGTATGGGTGTCAACCCTGAAATCAACGCACTGGCGACGCTGATCCTGCTGGTGGTGGGCATCATCGGCATGATTGCCTGGTGGTTTATGTCGCGTGCCGAGAAACAACGGCGCAAAGAAATTCAGCGCGCTCAACGTGCTTAAATTTTAAGATAATTTTCAGGGCGGATGTATTCCGCCCTGAACGTAAATGGAGAGCCCAAACGGATTTATGAAACTGGCATTTATCCCTGTTCCCGTCATGATCGGTGCGTCGGCGATTGTCGCGACGCGCTTGCTCGAATTCATATTATTGTTTGATGCTATGGGCTTTTCAGGGCTGATGAGCTTTATTGAAGTCAGTGCCGAGTCCTGGCTGAACTGTTTCATCATGCTGGCCAGTTTGCTGATTGTGTTGACCGAATGCCGTGCCGCGTACGCCATGATGCGTGGCCGCCGCTGGGGGCGCCGGGCATTCATCGGTTGTCAGGTGATCGTGGTCGGTTACATGCTGCTGGCGTCATTTGACTGGTTCGGCCCGCGTATCTTTCGCTTTAATGTCGAAACACAGGGCGAATTTCTCTATGCGCTGCTGATGCAAAAAATTCCCGATATGCTGGTGCTGCTACTGTTGTATGTGCCTGCCAGCAGCCGCAGATACTTTTCCCGTCGCAAATAGCCTCGATGTAAGTGAGTCTTTCCCGCCGCGCAGTGATAAACTGCGCGCCAGTTTTTTACTGCATCTGATGACCGGAAATTTTTCATGCATTGCGAACTTTACACCGCCGGAACCTGCCGTTCCTGCCAGTGGCTCGACAAACCTTATTTACAACAGTTAGCCGACAAGCAGCGGGATCTCAGCGATTTGCTGTCAGATTTGCCGGTGGATGAATGGTGTGAACCGGTTACCGGCCCTGAAAGTGCGTTTCGTAATAAAGCCAAAATGGTGGTCAGCGGCAGCGTGGAACGCCCTTTACTTGGGATGTTGCACCGCGACGGCACGCCGGTCGATTTGTGTGAGTGCCCGTTGTATCCGGCCAGTTTCCCTGCGGTATTTTCAGTTCTCAAAATCTTTATTGCCCGCGCGGGCCTGACCCCTTACAACGTTGCGCGCAAACGCGGCGAGCTGAAATTCCTGTTACTGACTGAAAGCCAGAAAGATGGCGGCATGATGCTGCGCTTTGTGTTGCGTTCAGACGCCAAACTGGCGCAACTGCGTGCGGCACTGCCGTGGTTGCAACAGCAGTTGCCACAGTTGAAAGTGATTTCCGCCAACATCCAGCCGGTGCATATGGCGATCCTCGAAGGTGACACTGAAATTCCACTGACGGATGTTCAGCGGCTGGAAGAAGATTTTAACCATGTCCCCCTGTTTATCCGCCCGCAAAGCTTCTTCCAGACCAATCCGGTGGTGGCTGAAAAGCTTTACGCCACGGCGCGTGACTGGGTGAGGGCGCGAGGGGATATCCGAAGTATGTGGGATCTGTTCTGTGGCGTGGGCGGCTTTGGTCTGCATTGTGCAACACCGCAGATGAAACTGACCGGTATCGAAATCAGCGCGGAAGCCATTGCCTGTGCGAAAGAATCGGCGGTGCGTCTGGGGCTGCAAAACGTTGAGTTTCAGTCGCTCGATTCCACCGGTTTTGCGACCGGCAAAGGCGAGGTGCCGGATCTGGTGCTGGTGAATCCGCCGCGTCGTGGCATCGGCAAAGCGTTGTGCGAATATCTCAGCCACATGGCGCCGGATACGATTCTCTATTCAAGCTGTAACGCCCAAACTATGGCGCAGGATCTGGCATTACTGCCGGACTATCACATTCTGCGTGTCCGGCTTTTCGACATGTTCCCGCATACCGCGCATTACGAAGTGATGGCGCTGCTGGTGCGGCGTTAAACCATTCAGTCAGCCGCCAGCTGATTCATGATCAACACAATCTTATCCAGAATTTCACTGAACAGATGCTCGCTGAACGGGGCGAGCATCGGCATCATCAGGCTGATCGCCAGAATCCCAATGCTGAGGGTCAGCGGAAAACCGATGACGAAAACGGAAAGCTGTGGCGTCACGCGGTTTAACAGGCCCAGCGCCATGTTGAGCGTCAGCAGCAATGTCACGATTGGCAGAGCCAGCATCATCCCGCCGCTGAATACAATGCTGCCCGCTTTGGCGACGGCCATAAAACCTTCGGCATTCACCGGATTATGGCTGATGGGCAGGGTATGAAAACTGTCGGCCAGCAGGGAAATCAGCCACAGATGCGCGTTGAAACTCAGGAACAACAACACCGCCAGCAGGTTTAAAAACTGTGCCAGCAGCGGGGTATTGAGACGGTTGCTTGGATCATAAAACGTCGCAAAGGAAATCCCCATCTGCAAACCCATAATTTCACCGGCCATACGGATGGCGGCAAAGGCCAGTTGCATGGTGATACCCAGCGCGGTGCCAATCATAATCTGCTGCATTGCCAGCCACAGTGCAGGCGTGGAGAAGATCGGCGTGTCCACCGGTGGCAGGGAAGGCGCAATCAGGAAGGTAATCATCATCCCAAGACCGAGTTTTACCCGGTTAGGGACTGACTTTTCACTGGTGATCGGCGCGGTGCTGATCAGCGCCAGAATTCGCAGCAGGGGCCAGAAATACATGCTCAGCCATCCGGCTAACTGGGTGCTGTCGAAGGAAACCATAGATTAACCGATGATGTAAGGCAGGTTGGTAAACAACGTGCGCATGTAATCGAGCAGCAGATTCAGCATCCACGGCCCGGCGATCACGATAGTCGCCACAACGGCCAGAATTTTAGGAATGAAGGACAGCGTTTGTTCGTTGATTTGTGTCGCCGCCTGCAACAGGCTGACGATAAGCCCGGTCACCAGCGCGGCCAGCAACAAAGGCGCAGCAACGGCCAGCGCCACTTTCATTGCCTCATTGCCCAGTGCCATTACCGATTCAGGAGTCATAAGATTCTCGTAAAAGAAGACGGGCGACTCCCTCCCCTGCGAAGGGGAGGGTTGGGGTGGGGTATGAATAGCAGCTCAGAATTTCAAGTTGCCTGTAAAACCCCCTCCCGGCCTCCCCCTTCGCAGGGGGAGGAGCAAAAAACGCCCATTAAGTCAGGCGTTGAATTAACTGTAAAAACTCTGCGCCAGCGATCCGAGCAGCAGTTGCCAGCCATCGACCAGCACGAACAACATCAGCTTGAACGGCAGTGAAATGGTGGCGGGTGGCACCATCATCATCCCCAGCGCCATCAGTACGCTGGCGACCACCAGGTCGATAATCATGAACGGTATGAATACGGTGAAGCCAATCTGGAAAGCGGTTTTCAGTTCGCTGGTGACGTAAGCCGGTAACAAAATACGCATCGGCACGGCTTCCGGGCCTGCAAGAGGCGGGATGTTGGCCAGACGCGCATACAAAGCCAGATCGCTTTCGCGGGTCTGGCGCAGCATAAACTGGCGTAACGGCTGAGCGCCTTTGTCCATTGCTTCCTGCATGGTGATCTTGTTTTCGCTGAAGGGCTGATAAGCATCGCTGTAAATTTTGTCGAATACCGGTGCCATCACGAAGAAGGTCAGAAACAGGCCAAGGCCGAGCAGCACCTGGTTTGGCGGCGCGGAAGGTGTACCCAGTGCATTTCGCAGTAAACCCAGCACGATAATGATGCGGGTAAAACTGGTACACATCAGCAGCATCGCAGGTAACAGGGTCAGTGTGGTGATAAACACCAGCGTCTGAATCGGCAGCGACCAGTTTTGTGTCCCGTTAGACATCTGCTGGCTGATGATCCCCGGTAACTGTGCAAAAGCTGCCGGGCTGGCAAGCAATAGCAGCGGCAGACACAGGTGAGTGACCAGGCGAACAGGGCGCTGACGGGCAGCGGTAAGGGCGGATTTCAACAAGGTCATGCCTGCTTTCCCGGACGTTTCAACATTTTCTGCATCAGCTGACGGAAATCAGCGGGTGGGTGATTGGGATTGCCTGAGTCTGGCGTCTGTTCAACCGGAGGCGCGCTCAGCGTATGCAGCGGGGTGATGTTTTGCGCCGTCACGCCCAGCACCAGCCAGGTATTGTCGACTTCCACGATCACCACTTTTTCACTGCGACCGACCTGTACACTGGCGGTCACTTTCAGCAGTTTGTTATTTTTAGACTGTGGCGCGAAACCGGCACGCTTAACCACCCAGCCGATAAACAGGATCAGTAGCAGGATGCCGCCGAGTACAGTACTGACTTGTGTCAGTACAGAACTGGCAGGCATCGCCTGAGGTGATGCCTGGGTGGTGGCGTGATTGACCGGGCCGGAAATGTACGGAGAATCCGTCGCGGCATTCTGGCTCATCAGCGGCTCAGGCGACGCATACGTTCGGACGGGGTGATGATGTCAGTGATACGCACGCCGTATTTATCGGCGACCACCACCACTTCACCCTGAGCAATCAGATAACCGTTGATCAGGATATCCAGCGGTTCACCGGCCAGACCGTCGAGCGACACCACGGAACCCTGCGACAGACGCAGCAGTTCTTTGATGGTCATTTTAGTGCGACCTAATTCCACGGTCAGTTTCACCGGAATATCGAGGATCATGTCGATATCTTGCAAACTGCCTGTTCCGTCCTGGGCACCCAGCGCGGCGAAAACACCGTCAGTTGACGCTTTCGCGCCGCCCGCAGACTGTTGTTCGTTAAACGCATCAGCCCATAAATCGTCAACGTTATCCGATCCGGCGTCAGACGGTTTATTGGTGTCACTCATGGGGCTGTTCCTCATCTAGAGAATTTAAAATTGGGTTGATCAAATGTTCAACGCGCAGGGCGTATTGTTCGTTTAAGGTGCCATATTGGCTGGTCAGCACAGGCACGCCATCGACGTGAGCGATCAGGCGGTCCGGCTTCTCAATCGGCAGTACATCGCCCGGTTTCAGTTTCAGGATCTGCGACAGGCGCAGCGGGATTTCGACGAAATTCGCCACCAGTTCGAGCTCAGACTGCTGAACCTGATGCACCAGGTTTTCACGCCACTGACTTTCTTCATTACGTGAGTTTTCGACCGGCGGATTGGTCAGTAACTCACGTAAAGGTTCGATCATGCTGAACGGAATACAGATGTTGAAATCACCGCTCAGCGCACCGATTTCCACATGGAACGGCGTGGTCACCACGATGTCGTTCGGGGAAGAGGTGATGTTAGTGAATTTGATCTGCAATTCGGCACGCACATATTCAACGCTCAGTTTGTAAACGCCGCTCCAGGCATCTTCGTAGGCATCCAGTGCCAGCCTGAGCATGCGCTTAATCACGCGCTGTTCGGTGTGAGTAAATTCGCGGCCTTCCACTTTGGTCGGAAAACGACCATCGCCCCCGAACAGGTTATCCACTGCGATAAACACCAGGCTCGGTGCGAACACAAACAGCGCCGTGCCGCGCAGAGGTTTCAGGTGGATAAGGTTCAGGTTGGTGGGCACCGGTAAGTTGCGTGCGAAATCGTGGTAGGGCTGGATTTTGATCGCACCTACGGTGATGTCCGGGCTACGGCGCAACAGGTTGAACAAACCCATACGGAAATGACGGGCAAAACGCTCGTTAATGATTTCCAGAGCCTGCAACCGCTCGCGCACAACGCGACGCTGCGTCGTAGGGTCAAAAGGTTTTACACCGTCATCAGACGCGGCAGTCTTTGCTGCAGCCGCCGTGTTGCTTGCATTATCACTGTCACTGTCACCATTGAGCAGCGCGTCGATCTCGGCCTGTGAAAGTATGCTGTCGCCCATAATTTGTTTATCGCAGTATGAAAGCAGTGAAAAGCACGTCGTTGATCACCTGAGGAGGCTGACCTTTGACCAGTGGCGCGTCCAGAACCTGTTTGATGTCCTGAACCAGCTGTTGTTTACCCGCTTCGCTGGCTAACTCCGTCGACTTCTGACGGGAGAGCAGCAACAGCAGGCGGCTGCGAACTTCAGGCAGGTATTCATTAAGCGTAGCGCGATTTTTTTCGTCCGGCAGACGCAGGGTCAGCCCGACATACAGCACGCGGTCAGGATCGTTATCCGCCGTTTGCAGGTTAACGGTGAAGGTATCCAGTGCCAGGAAAATCGGTGCCGCAGGCGGTTCGTTCTTTTTCACTTCAGTCGTCTGTGTTCCATTTCCGGATTGTTGCTTGTGCAACATCCACCAGGCGTAACCGGCCGCACCACAGGCTCCGATGGCAATCAGTAACAGCAGAATGATCATTAACGGCCGCTTTTTTTTACGCGACGCCGAGAGAGCAGAGTCAGACATGGATGAGGCGATTTCCTGTAAGTATGAGCCGTCTGGCGCGAGAAGCACCACACTGCTGAGTCAATTCTGAAAACGATTATCCCGCTTATCCCGTTGTTCAATAGTCAGAATAGGCGGGGTAAATAAGGTCAGCTCTGCCGTTTGAATTAAGGACGAACTGACCGTCAGCAATTATCTGAAACAATTCTGCGAACTTTTACGCAAACTCCTACGCAAAAATGTCCACGCTGTTGTTGCCGCTGACCCGTGAAGCGAGGGAGGCCGGAACCGGCAAGGCATCGCTGGCAGAGGTAGTGCTGCCGGAGCTGAACGCCGCCCAACTGGCGGCATTACCTTGCTGCGAACCGGACTGACTTTGCTGCTGGGCTTGCTGCCACTGCGAACTGTCACTGCCGACGCTGCTCTGACCCAGGCTGATGCCGTTGTCTGCCAGCGCGGTTTTAAGCTCCGGCATGGCGGCTTCAATTGCCGAGCGCACGCCGCTGTGACCGGACACAAAGTGGAGCTGTGCCTGATTGTTTTCAATCTTCATGCTGATCTGGATAGAACCCAGATCAGCCGGATGCAGACGAAGCTCCGCGGTCTGTTGCCCCTGACGGTTGAACATCATCACCTGCTGACCCAGCTGTTGCTGCCATTCCGGTGTACCGAGCTGTGCATTAAGCAGCGGCGTTGTTGGCGCGGTCACGGCGCTGGTCATGGTTGGCGTGCTGGAAACCGGCGCGGAAGAGACAGCAACGGCGGCGGTGTTGAGCTGATTCAGTGCCTGCGTGCCGTTATCGGCAGCGCGGCTGTCATTTTGCTGCAGAGCCGCGGCATTGCCGGCTGCTGCGCTCATTGACGCCAGCGCGCTGCTAAAATCAGGTGTGTTGCTGGTGGCCGCTTTACTGCTGGCGGCATGTTGTGCGGAGCCCGACGCGGTATTGCCTGAGGCGGCTGCCGCTGCTTTCGGATCGGTGTCCGTTACTGCGGCGGTTTTGCCATCAGCCGTCAGTAAGGAAGAGGCGGTCAGACCGGCGAGCAGTGAACTCTGCTTATCGGTTGTGGTGGGCTCGCTGCTGACGGTTTGCGTGGCGACGGTGGTAGCGGTTTGAATCTGCTGAGCCGGTTGCTGCTGCGCCGCAAGTTGCGCGAGCAATGACTGAACAGAAAGGTCAGCACCGGCGTCAGTGCTGTCTTTATCTTTATCGCTCAGGGCGGCATCTTTGACCGGGACGGAGCCCGTGCCTTTCAGATTGCCGGTCGGCAATATCTGAATCGCGGCGATCATTTTGCTCAGATCACTTTCATCCAGCATCAGGCTGCCGTCTTCTTCACCAGAAGTCACTGCCTGCGTCAGGGTTGTTTTATCGACGACCACCCCTTTGGCAGAGATTTGCTGGCCGAGTTTGGCTAACGTACTGGTGATTTTCGGATCCACTTTTTCGCCAAGCTGGGCTTCAAGCTGGCTGGCGAAATCCGCCGGGCTGGTAGCGCCCGGCTCGGAGATCGCACTGACGTCCGTTGCCGGTGACGTACTGACAGAGGCACTGCCGGTCGCCGCGCTCGCAGTGGTCTTCGCCGTGGTAACGGCTGCAGGCAAAATATTCAGATTCATGGTTGTTTCTTCCTGTGTGCGCTGCGCTGGGCGAACTCATCGTTCTGCTTTTGATCAATCTTATTTTCCAGAGAACGTTGCTGCTCACTGGCGCGGGTTTGCAACGTCTGGTACGCATTGAGCCGTTGCTGCTTGTCCTGCCACTGGTTAACCGCCATATTCAGCCGCTGATCCCATTGTTGTAGCTGTTTGCGGTGCTGCTCAATCGCCACTTCCAGTGTGCCGATAAACTGTTGGTAGTTTTGCCAGGTATTCGCAGCAATCCCGTCGGTCATGGTGGAATTGAGTTTTTCCCGGTATTCACGCTGATAATTGAGCAGCATGGTGAGCTGCTCGTCAGCCTGACGTTGCGATTGTCGGATTTGGCCCAAATGACTGGTCGCCTGATCCAGCGCTTTTTGCGCCAGCGAGCAAAGTGTGATTAACGGCGATGAACTTTCCATTTATGCCTCGCTTATCTTGGTTTAGCCCGGGAACAACATGTTCAGTTCCAGACAGGCGTCTTCATATGTGCTGCGTTCCATGATGTCCTGTTGCAGGAAGTTCTCCATCTGCGGATACAGCTTGATAGCGCGATCGAGCATCGGATCGCTGCCTGCGGCGTATGCACCGACGCTGATCAGGTCACGGTTGCGCTGGTAGCTGGACAACAATTGTTTGAAATTACGAACGCGCCCGTACTGGGCGTCGTCAATAAGCGAGGTCATGGCACGGCTGATCGACGCTTCAATATCGATTGCCGGATAATGGCCGGATTCCGCCAGACGGCGCGACAGCACCACATGGCCGTCAAGAATGGCGCGGGCGGAGTCAGCAATCGGATCCTGCTGGTCATCCCCTTCGGTCAGTACGGTATAAAACGCGGTAATCGAGCCGCCGCCGCTGATGCCGTTACCCGCGCGTTCAACCAGCGCAGGCAGTTTTGCAAACACGGAAGGTGGGTAGCCTTTGGTGGCCGGTGGTTCGCCGATCGCCAGGGCGATTTCACGCTGCGCCATGGCATAACGGGTCAGGGAATCCATAATCAGCAATACGTGCTGACCGCGGTCGCGGAAGTCTTCGGCGATACGCGTGGCGTAAGCGGCACCCTGCATACGTAAAAGAGGAGAGACGTCAGCCGGTGCTGCGATAACCACAGAACGGGCACGACCTTCGTCGCCCAAAATGTTCTCAATAAAGTCTTTGACTTCACGGCCACGTTCACCAATCAGTCCGACCACGATCACGTCGGCTTTGGTGTAGCGCGCCATCATGCCGAGCAGGACGGATTTCCCGACACCTGAACCGGCGAAAAGCCCCATACGCTGTCCGCGACCCACGGTCAGCAGGGCGTTAATGGCGCGGACGCCGACATCCAGAACATCGGTGATCGGGGTACGTTGCAGCGGGTTAAACGGCGGCGTGATAAGCGCCGCGCGATAGCCGGTGTCCGGCGGCGGTAATCCATCCAGTGGCTTGGCGCTGCCATCTAACACACGGCCGAGCAATTGCGTACCGAGCGGCAGTTGTTTACCTGCGGTCTGGCCGTCGGCGGCAATACGGGCATACACCCGCGCGCCCGGCAAAATGCCTTCCACTTCTTCCAGTGGCATCAGGAACAGGCTCTGACCGTTGAAGCCGACCACTTCACTTTCGACTTCCTGCACGACCGGCCCGTCATGGCGCTCAATCAGGCAGGTCGCACCCAGCGGTAACTGCAAACCGGTGGCTTCCAGTACCAGACCGGTTGCCCGCGTCAGACGGCCATAACGACGGACTGACGGCGTGCGCGCCATGCGTTTTTCCGCGTCATCCAGCGTTTTCAGCAAACGGCTCAGTCGGGCGGTCATCAGAGATCTCCCGGTGCGGCGAGACGGCACAGTTCATGCCAGCGGGTGGCCAGCGAAGCGTCCATATCGCCATCTTCGGCACTGACTTTACAGCCGCCGCTGTGGATCTGGCTGTCAGCCAGCAGTCGCCAGCCGTTCATGCTCAGGCTGGCTCCCAGTTGCAGTTCCACACGCTCGAAATCTGCCGGGTTAACGCGCAGTTGCGGTTTGCCCTTGAACATCGGTTCCTGCTGGATAAGTTGTTGGATCTGATTAAGCAGGGCGGAACCGTCACAAATCGGCGCCTGACCAATAATCTGTTTAGCGGCAGTCAGCGCCATTTGCATCAGACGGGAAGCAATGACGCTGTCCAGCGCATCCAGTGTTTGCTGGAAGTCAGAAACCATATGCTGCCAGTGTTCAGTCAGAACCGCCTGCTGTTGCTGACCTTCCTGCAAACCCTGCTGCTGCCCGGCTTCCAGACCTTGCTGGAAACCGGCGGCGTAACCTTGTTTCTGTCCGGCTTCGAGACCCTGCTGGAAACCCTGTTGTTCGGCGTGACGCTGAAGATTGAGCAATTCATTCTGGTCTACCTGAACTTTTGGCAGACCGTCGTCTTGCTCTGGCTCGCTGCCGGCCAGCAAAGGTTCATCGGGCGTGGTAAAGACGGGCATTCTGAGGTCGCCCGGTCTCCACCGCTGCCATGGCAAAGCATTGATGCGCTCAGCATGACGTTCTTCCGCCGTTTTCTTTTCCGGTGCCGGTTTGTCAGACTCTGGTGAGTCAGTATTAGGAGCATCAGACATAAGAATCCTCGCCGCCGCCAACCATCATTTCGCCGGACTCTGCCAGGCGGCGAACCGTCTGCAGAATTGCTTTTTGTTCGTTCTCGACCAGAGACATACGCATCGGTCCGCGGTTTGCCAGATCGTCGCGCAGGATATCTGCTGCACGTTGCGACATGTTGCGCAGGAATTTGTCGCGCAATGGCTGTTCCGCCCCTTTCAGTGCAACCAGTAACGATTCGCCTTCGACTTCCTGCAACAGGCGCTGGATACTGCGGTCGTCCACATCCACCAGGTTTTCGAACAGGAACATCTCGTCGATAATTTTCTGCGCCAGTTCGCCGTCGTAACCGCGAACGGCTTCGATAACCGCTTCTTCCTGCTGAGTTTTCATCAGGTTGATAATTTCTGCCGCAGTACGAACACCGCCCATCTTCGAACGTTTGAGGTTCTGGCCGTCGAGCAGGTTGTTCAGCACTTCGGTCAGTTCTGCCAGCGCCGCTGGCTGGACACCGCCGAAGGTCGCGATACGTAGCATGACATCGTTGCGCAAACGCTCGTCGAACAGCGCCAGAATATCGGCAGCCTGACCACGTTTGAGGTGAACGAGGATGGTGGCGATAATCTGCGGATGTTCGTCGCGGATAAGATCGGCTGCCATCAGCGGTTCCATGAAGTTCAGTGTTTCCATGCCGCTGGTGGTTTCGCGCGATTCCAGAATGTCTTCCAGCAGGCTTGACGCACGCTCCTCGCCCAGCGCTTTGGTCAGTACCGCACGCAGATATTCGCTGGTATTGACGCTCAGTGCGGCGTACTGCTCGGATTCGTCCTCGAACTCGTTCAGCACTTCCGCCAGCTGTTTGTTAGAAATTTGATGGATATTCGCCATCGCGCCACTGATTTGCTGCACTTCGCGAGGGGAGAGGTGTTTGAACACCTCCACCGCGCGGTCTTCACCCAGCGTGATCATCAAAATGGCGCTTTTTTCGGTTCCGGTCATAGTCATGGTTGTTCGGTACTCATCCATTGGCGGATAACCAGGGCGACGATACGAGGATCTTTATCGGCCAGCTCCTGCACACGTTGGGTCTGAACTTCAACACTGACACGCTGTTGTGAACGTTTACGTTTTTCCAGCTCGTCATTGCTGAGTTTGACCGGTTTACTGCCTTCAGGCTGTGGCATGGTGGCGGCAAGCGCGGCTGCGGCTGCGGCATCTTTCTCTGCCTGCTGTTTGCGCAGCATCGGACGAACCATCTTGCGCCACAACAGCCAGGCCACAATCAGCACCAGTAACCAGCGACCTGCATTGAGTAACTGATCGAAGAACGCCTGTTGTTTCCAGAACGGCAGCTCGCCGGAATCGTCAGCCGCTTCGTTGAACGGTGTATTCACCACGTTCAGCGTATCGCCACGCTCCTGAGAGAAGCCCATCGCTTCGCGTACCAGATCATCAATTTTCTTCAACTGATCGTCAGTCAGCGGCTTCGCTTTGCCATCCGGTCCGACCTGGTAGTTAACGACAACCGCCGCAGACAGACGCTGAACGGCGCCAGCGCTGTGCTGGGTATGCGTGATGGTGCGGTCAACTTCATAGTTGGTGGTTTCATCACGACGACGGTTGGACGGCACATTGGCATTCGCGGTGGTGGCTGCATTTTGCGCATTATTGCCGGTCTGATTTTGTGTGCCATTTGCATTGTTTGCCGCCGGCGGGGTCGTCACCGGTGCCGTCGCTGCCGGAGCAGGCTGGTTGCTCAGTGCACCCGGCACGCCGCCGACCGATGACGCGCCAATCTGGTCGCTGGTGCTTAACTGACGTGACCGCACAGCCGCTTTATCGGCTGAACCATTTGGCTGATAGTTTTCATCTGTCTGTTCACGGCTGGCGTAATCAATCTGCGCGGTGATTTGCGCATGCACGTTACCGTTGCCGACCACCGGTTGCAGAATGGACTCGATACGACGTTGCAGACGGCCTTCCACTTCATTGGCATATTTCAGCTGGGAAGCATTCAGGTCACGCCCGTTGTTATCAGATTGCGTCAGCAGATGACCGCTCTGATCCACCACGGTAACGTTCGCAGGCGGTAAGCCGGAAACACTGCTCGACACCATATAAACGATGGCGTTGATCTGGCCGTCATCCAGCGCACGCCCCGGCTGTAAATTCAGGGTCACAGAGGCGGAAGGGTTTTTTTGTTCGCGGACAAATAAGGAAGGCTTAGGAATGGCTAAATGGACGCGGGCGCTGCTGACCGGGCCCAGCGTTTCGATGGTACGTGAGAGCTCACCTTCCAGCGCGCGCTGATAGTTGATCTGCTCGCTAAACTGGCTGATGCCGAATTTTTCCTGATCCATTAATTCAAAACCAACCGCGCCGCCTTTAGGTAAACCGGCAGCCGCCAGTTTCAGACGCGTTTCATACACTTTGTCGGCAGGGATCAGCAACGCACCGCCGTTATCAGAAAACTGATAAGGAATGTTCATTTGGGTCAGCTGAGTGACGATGGCGCCGCCATCCTGGTCACCGAGATTACTGAAGAGCACCTTATAAGTAGGCTGCTTAGCCCACAGCATCATGACAACAACAATAGCCACGGCTGCCGCAGCAGCGATGGCGATAGGAACTTTTGGGTTGGCGCGCAGGCGATTAAGCAACGCAGTAAAACCGCTTGGAGGGGTTTCTGCGCCGGCTATTGCGGAACTCATACAAGATCCCTATTTAGCTGTTGAATGGTGGTGTTCATGTTGTCTCTTAACAAAACAGACTCCCAAGTGCGCAATCGTTGAAGCGTGACATTTTTCAGTCCTCCATACAGGCAGGCCTATTTTCTAGGTGAGCCATTATTTGCCGCTTAACGCAAAGTTAATGGCCCGATAAGCCATGGTTTTTAGGTTCAATTACCGCGTTTAGGAAAAAACTGATGTGATAGGGTGTCATTCCATGAAAGAAGTCATTTGTTCACCGACACCCCGATAACCGGAGAAAGCATGTCAATTCAAGGCATTGAGAGCGTTTTACAGCAGATGCAGGCCACGGCTATCCAGGCCGGTGCCGCACCAAAGACCGATACCGCATCAGAGGCCGGTTTTGCCAGCGAATTAAAAGCGGCATTAGGTAAGATCAGCGAGACCCAGAACAACGCAAAACTGGAATCTGAAAAGCTGGAGATGGGGGTTCCCGGTGTCAGTCTGAACGACGTGATGGTTGATCTGCAAAAATCCTCGATTTCATTGCAGCTTGGGGTCCAGGTAAGAAATAAACTGGTAGCAGCGTATCAGGATGTGATGAACATGTCGGTGTAGGGGGGAATCTGGCAGATAAAGCGGGTGCAGGGGGTGAGCAAAAAGTTTGCCCTGTTATCACCTCCATTTAACACAATGAAAATATTATTTGCTAACTGGTTAATTTGTATTAATAACTGCTAATTATTTCTCCTTCCTATTTCACTTAATAAATAACATCAGAAACACATCCTTTTTTTACGCTTAAGGCGTACTTTTACCATTGTTATTCGCATCATAGCTTTTAATTAGCTTGTTAATCATCATGCGAGTTATTTCACCCGGATTTTTACAATCTGACACCATTGATTTTAATTTGTATTAAGTTTGGTGTTCGGATATTTATTGCCCGGTAATTCTTATGAAGCCTGTAGATTCATGCGCAGGCAGGGGAAAATGATTAATAATCATTATCAGCATCCTTCGCGGCTGACCGGAGTATCAGCCAGATCAACAACCCGATGACCGCCAGAACGATGAGTACAATAAAAAGAATTTTCATCAGTACACCATGCTTAAATTTTCCGCCATGCTCTCTCAGATTGACATAAACTGACAATCTATTTCGGCGTGAAGTAAGCGTAATTATTGCTTCAAAACGTTACGTTATAAAAAGTTTAATTTAAGAGATGAAAAAGACAATGAAATTAACACCGCTCATGATTGAAAATGACCGGACGGGATGCCGCCCGGCGGGGTTGTGAATCACTCAATAATCGTTTCGGATATCATCTATTGATGAGCTGATAAAGAACCATGCCGCAATACCTGTGACCATCGCAATACTTAACATTATGTTCATGGCTCCAGTCCTTCACGTCAGTAGGGTGAGTTGCATCTTTACGGAGCATCTGATCGAATTGTTACAGGAAGTCAGTTATGGGGGAATTTTGGCCACTTTATTTACTTTCCTCCTGTTACTATTATCGACCTTAACGGGCAGTAACTTGAGGTTGCAGAGGGAATAAATCAGCGTTGTGAATGGGATAACCGGCGAGTTGTAACGGAGAACTGTAAGTTTCAGAAAAAATGTTACCGGTGTCACAAAATTGTCCTTTGCATGGGCAGGTTTATTTGCCAGAATCGCAAAAAAAAACGCTTCACCTGCATAAAGCACCTGCACAAAATGATAATCCGTCCCCCTCGTCACTGGTTCTTGCGTTTGTTCGCCTGGCATGGTTCTGTCCTGCCCAGTATTCTGTTCCGTCTGAGTCTCAATTTACTGATGTCACTTGCCGCCATTCTCACTCTTCCCTGGTATGAGACCCTTGGCGTGAAACTCACACTCGCGCCTTTCAGCCTGCTCGGCGTCTCTATTGCGATCTTCCTCGGCTTTCGTAACAGCGTCGCGTATGCGCGTTACGTTGAGGCGCGGCAATTATGGGGTGGTTTGCTGATTGCCTGCCGGACATTACAAAGTCAGGTGATGGCCGTATGTCCGGGAGAGGCGCAGCGCGTGACTGCGTTGCTGCTGGCGTTCTGTTTCAGCCTTAAGCACCAGTTGCGTCACAGTGATCCGCGTCCGGATCTTCAGCGTTTGCTGGGTGACGATGCGGAAGATATTCTGTCGCGCCGTGCGCCGACAAATATGGTTCAGCTGCGGTTGTCACAATGGCTGGCTGAACGACGCCGCAGCGGTGAACTGTCGGATATTGTCTATACCCATATGGATTCCACGCTGTTACAGCTTTCACAAGTGGTCGGTGGGTGTGAACGCATCGTTAGCATGCCGATTCCGTTTGCGTACGGTCTGTTGCTGCACAGGACGGTATATCTGTTCTGTAGTTTGTTGCCGTTTGCACTGGTGGTGGATTTGCACTACATGACGTTGCTGGTGTCAGGTTTTATTTCTTATAGTTTTTTGTCGCTTGATACGCTGGCGGAAGAGCTGGAAATGCCTTTTGGTCTGGCCAATAACCATCTGCCGCTGGATGCCATGTGTACCAACGTAGAGATTAACCTGCGTGAGATGAACAATCAGACACAACTGCCGGATACCCCGATGCCGGATCCGCGCTTCCGTCTGACGTAGATGTGATTGTGCGCACGAATTGGCTAATTATTAATCAGTGCAATGGCAAAATTCTTAATGTTCATGAAGCTGTCATAATTTAGAAACAAAAGTGAAATAGGATGTAGGAGCTAAAACAATCCCTTCCGATATCACGAGGTCGTTATGTCAGTTATTCAGGCCAAATCATTGCACGAAGCTGAAGATCTGCTTAATTCCGGTATGGTGAAAAAAGTCGAGCTGGCTTTTAATATTAACAGTGATGAGTTTTTCAAACTTGCACTGGAATGTGGTGACCGTGGTGCGAAAATTACCAAGGGTAAAAATTTCTTTATCATCACACTTAAAAAATGGGTTATCCCGTCGAATGACCAGACTGCAACAAAAAGCAACGTTCTGATGTAATTGCTTTTTGCATCTCCATAACCCTGTCATAAGACAGCGTTATGGAGGTATTTATTGCCGCTTCTGCCGTTTCCCGTGCATTACTTCATCGCTTTCATCATATAAACACTCAGCGGATCCGGGGACAACGCATAGTCGCCAAACGCTTCTGTCCGGCAATAACCCAGTTTTTCATACAGCGTGATGGCTTTTTCCTGAAACATACCCGTTTCCAGAAACAGGTCTTTGTACCCCAACGCTTTCAGTTTCTTTTCCATTGCGGCAATCAGTAATGAGGCAATGCCCTGACCGCGATACAGCGGGCTCACGTAAACACGTTTCATTTCCGCGAGGCCGTGTTTTGTGATAAACAGACAGGCGCAACCGGCCCAGTCATCATCAACCCTCGCCATAAAACACGTGATCTCGCCTTCATCAAGTTCAGTGATGTTAATTCCCTGAAACGATTCCGGCGGGTAGAGCGGATATTGATAGGCATCCAGCTCAGCAATCAGTCGTGTCAGATGCGGATGAGTCGCATCGGTTTCAAAAATCTGGGCACTCACAGCGCAGGCTCTCAATGTAACAAAGTGGATTTATATTTTTAACTTAAATCCCCCCGAAAACAAGGGACTGGCAGGCAGAAGTGTGGCGGAAAACCGCCTTTGCGTAAGAAGAGTGTAAAATTTAATTATGTTCCTGATACGTCTGTCAGAGTTATCCGATTTTAAGTGCCTCCGCTTCATTTTATACATGTTCTTTATTTCTTTTATGTAACATTCATTCCGAGTGATTAATGTATGCGATGAAATAACCTGGAGTGATTAATGACTTGCGTGTTATCGCGCTGGGGGAAAGGAAGTATATTATAAGAGGTTGATTGAAAGGATAAAATTATGGCTGTCTATCCTGTTGGCGTTTTTGTCACGCTTACTTTTACACCAGGTTTATTTGAAATTGTCGCTGTTCTTGATGAGGTTAAACCAGTGCAATATCAGGTCATTAACGTTGAAACGGGCAATGTGATCAGGGTGAATGAACACTTTATCCGCGGCATCGTGAAGCCTTAGTGATTTGTATTAAATGACGATGAACTCAGGAGGCCGGGCAATACTGTTTGCCCGGCCTTTCGTTTTTAGTCCGGCATCAGGTTGTTAAAATCCTCTTCATACAGGCTGCGGCATTCTTCCATAAACTCCGGGTATCCCAGTTCTGAGGTCTGAACTTCACGGCCAAGTCGCTTTTCCAAATCTTCGTGAAACCACTCAAATTCGCCATGCAGGATGCCGGTAAATCCGGTCAGTATGATGCATTGCTGTGGCGTCAGTTTTTTCACAGGGGTTCCTCATGATTTTCGGGGGGGCAAAAGACGGTTACGCCAGCTCTTGCGCAATATAAATGTTGAAAGAGAGAAGTGCTTCACGCCGGTATCCGGCAGGACGCGGCAATATATTCTATCCTCTAATTAATTCCACTGGAAAACAAGGAGTCACATATGGATCAGGATCTGTTTGAACAGGCGCCGCTGCCGCTGCTTACCCGGTTTGAGATTGGTGACAGGGTCAAGTTGCTGACGTTTCCGGTAGGCGTGCATCCGGCCAGCTATCAGCTTGATGTGGCGATCACCAGAATTCATGATGGTGAATTTGAAGGTGAAATTGTGCGCATTGCGCCACTTGGCCGTCTGGGGCATCACGAGGCGCATTTTACGGTGGGCGGGCATGTTGAATTTTTCGCCCGCAACATTCAGGGGATGGCGGCCTGAAAGTCAGGCGTCTCCTGAAAACAAAACCCCGCGTTAATGGCGGGGTTTATGGCTTTCAAAAAACAATTTTTACATCAGGGGTTTCACGTGCTTGGTGAGCGCCTGGGTGGTTAATTCGTCGGCTTTAATTTTCGAACAATTTCCACAATAGCCCACAAGATACCAGTTCCCGTCTGCGCCTTTTTCCGGATTAACTTTGTAGCGTTCGTTACGTTTACCGTAAAACTCGCGTTCCGCGTTCTGTGCTGCGTCTTCCCAAAAGCACAACGAAAACTGATGTTGTTTATCAACATGCCGTTGTCCGTTGCGGCTTCCGCCAACCAGTAAATAATGATATTCAGACATGCATCCTCCTTTTCCCAATACGGGCAATTATCCTGACAACAAGTGTAAAACTCGTTTCACCTGGAAAAGCTCATCCGAAAGACTGCAAAAACTTCAAAGGGCGTGCTGAAGACAACCCGTCGCACAATTCTTATTCCTCTAAAATTATAGAGCACGATCTTACTTGGGTATGGAAAAGCGGGAAAAATGTGACCATTATCACTTTTTATTTTTTAACGAGTGTGATGCGCCTCTTACAACAAATTCATCTGTTGTGCGTTGTCCGGTGTGTCTGAGATTTTTTTGTTAGATTTTCGTTCTTTAGCGACCGGAGCAGGGCGCTGCATTTCCTGATGAAGCCAGTGCAAAATCACCGTCACGGCATAGTGCTGCTGTGCGGGTGTCATAGCCGTATGTGCGGGGATGTGATGCCACTTTTCCAGACAGCCGCGACAGCAGGTGGCCGTTGCGTGCTGGGCAATGAATACCGGGTGACCGCGCATCGGCGTCTGTTTTCCATCCTGTTCTGGCTCTGCCGGGGCAAGGCGCTTAGCAATGAAATCCGCCGCGTGCTGGCTGACCGTCTCCGGCCCTTTATCCTGGCAATACCGGTACTCTTTGGCACCGAGATGGAAACGCTGACGGAAAGGTGAAGCGGCCAGGCGCTTAAAAACATGATCGATGGAAAACATAATCTGGATGTCCGGGTCAATTCTAGGCGCAGAAATAGCGGCGTTAATCACATCATCAGTCGCCATCAGCGGCTGCCAGACCATGTTAGTCTGGCCTGACTATCCCACTCCCGCAGGAACCTGCAATGGCAGAAAAACATGTTATAGATTTGGTCATGTCGGTCAACAAGCAAGCTGAAGAAACTGCCATGCAACAGATGATGCTGCGAAACTTTATCATTGTGATGTGTCGCAGTATGACCGACGAACAAAAGAATCAGGTGAGATGGCAGATGCGCCAGATCCACCAGGTGTCGGATGCTGAACATCGCAACGGCGATACCGACATGCTGGAAAAAACACGGCGGGATGTTGAAATTATGCTGGAGCTGATCAATTAGGTTTCATCTGATGCCCGTTTCATTTCTCATGCGCTATCGTTAACACAATGATAACCAAAGGGAGAGTAAGATGGGATTCTGGAGAGTATTGATCACAATTCTTGTGCCGCCATTGGGCGTATTGATTGGCAACGGTTTCGGCGGTGCGTTTCTGCTGAACATTATCCTGACACTTTGCGGTTACCTGCCGGGTCTAATCCACGGATTTTGGGTGCAGACTCGCAAATAACACATTGTCTCGCAATAACACTGTCTTGCCGTTATCTGAACCCGGTCAGCAGGCCGGGTTCAAGATATTAAGAGGACATTCAGTGCAGGCAAACTCAGAACAGGGAGAAGAGAAGGACGACCGGCAGACTCATCGGCCAGGTAAATCCGATAATGCCGGAAGTTAACAGTCTTATTTTTATCGTATCGCGGCTCACCAGCAAAGTGAACAGCACCGCAATGCCCAATCCGCCCCAGTAAATTGTTTTAATCACTTCCCACCAAACGTGCACAACTCACTCCTGACCATGAATAAAATAACGGCGTGTATGATATTCCGTTAACATCTGGTAATCAAATATTGTGTGATGTTACTCAAGGTTTTGTATTGTGTCTGTTTGGCGCGAGTTGTTATATGTTGTCGATTGTGAGCAGCGCAGGGGTAGAAAGGGGGCGTAAATGACCACGGATGGCGGTAGGGGCGAATCCAAAACGTTTCCGGAAACGCTCGGCAAAACGCGAGCCGCTTTCATAGCCTACCTGATGTGCAATATGTGAAATCGCCAGATCGGTGCATTGCAACAACCGCAGCGCGTGGGTCATGCGTACATCGATCATCAGATTTCGCAGCACACAATTTTCGCCCGCAAGACGTCTGCGCAACATCACTTCATTCATCATCAGCTTTTCTGCCACTTCGGCGGCGGTAAATGATTTATGCAGATTATTGACTAATAATTCACGTACGTTATCTGTCACGCTTTCACTGTGCTGTACGGAATACCGCACACCCAGTTGCGAAAGCCAGAGTAACTGTTCGAGCATGCGGTGGCGGGTTATCGGTGCGGGCAGACCATGGTGCCAGAGAATGGCTGAGTGAGTGTCGGTAAAACTTTGTTTGAACGCACCGGGGATGTGCGGAATGACTTGCAGGGTATTAACAGCAAGAAGTGGCGGGCTGAAGCCGGTTGCGTGCAGGCCTGCATCACTGAGTAACTGATGATCCCATGCCATGATGGCGCAGCTGAAAGGGCCATTTCCGGATAAATGGTGAGTCATGCTCAACGTTTGTCCACTGTTAAGCACCAGCATTTCGCCAGCCTGCAGTGTGACTTGCTGTGCCTGATCCGTAATTGAGAGGCTTCCGTTCTGAATGAGAACCAATTGTGGCTTATCAATATAAACATCATGAATAAAAAGTTCACTATGCTGAATAAGCAGAGAAATGGTTCCTATCCCTGGAGTCACTTTTATTTTACGAACCATGATGATGATGCCCGAAAATGACGACGGCAACCTGTAGTGTGCTGCCTGATAAATAATTCCCGCTTTGCTAATACAAACAGGCTGCCGGTTAATATGTGTAAGTTATGGGAGCAGACAGAGAGAACTAGCCCTGGCAGCCAGGCGCTCTCTGCCTCTGAAACCTTATTTTTGCACAAGAAATATTGGAAAGAAAACAAACAAATATTTAATAATTATTGGCGATCGCCGAAGGCAATCGAACGGAGGTCAATTTTTCCGTAAGTCGTATTCACTTGTTGTTGTCGGGACGACTGACCAATCAGCTCGGTGAGTTTATTCATCCGGGCTTGTAACAATGTTTTAATCGTATTTTCGTTATCAAGAATAATGCGCAAATAGCGGCGGACATCATTCTGAATCATTACCGATGTCTGTTCAGACATCGGTAACCGGGTCGTGGCTTCGACTGCTTTGACGTAACTGACTTCGAGCTCAACCAGCTCATCCCATTTCTCTTCTCTCGCCAGCCGCAACATCTGCTCGCTTAAAGACAGGATCAGTTGATATTCATTAACCAGATACTGATGTTGATCCATTATATTGGTCCTGCGACGGGTGGTAGTTTGGGCCGATTTGCCGCCAGGCATCGGCGATATTTTCAAGCAAGGTCAGCACCTCAGCGATGGCCTCTTGATCGTTGTGTAAATTTGCATGCAATAAACGACGGACCATATAGGAATAAAGTGCTTCGAGGTTATCCACTAATTCAGGATCGCCTTTTTCACGACTTAATCCGGCTTTCAGTCCGCTGTCGATAATGTTAATTGCCATAGACAGTGATTTGCCTTTTTCGGCAATGCTGCCCTGCTGGATAAAAATACGAGCACGGATCAGGGCGCTGCGCGCCCCGTCGAATAACATCGTCACCAGCTGATACGGAGTGGCGCTCATGACGCCACTTTCAAGGCCTACCTGTGCGTAGGCCTGAGTTCCTTTTGCATTATACATATTCAGTTTCCTTACTAGCTTGAACTTGATGAGGACATAGCTTCGAACTGCTGCGTCAGATAATCCGCTGTGCTGTTGAGCTTCTGGATCGAGACATCAAGTGCCGTGAATTGCGTTTTATAACGGGCGATGGTGTCGTTAATGCTGGTGTTCACCTTGTTGTACTGCTCGGTGAGGCTTTTCAGCGTGGTGTTCACGGCTGTTTGAGCATTAGCAATCGTACCGGTGCTGGTGTTCAGGAACCCGCTGTTCAGGTTGCTGATGTTGGTCATCACGCCGGTGGTTTTGCCGTCACCTACCATCATGGTCTGCACAGCATTCGGGTTACTGGTTAACGCCGCACTCAGCTTGGTGCTGTCAACTTCCAGCTTACCGGTGTCCGGGTCAGTGGTAATACCGATACTCTGCAATGAACTTACTGAACCAGAACCCGAGACGCCGGTGATCGCTGACTTCAGACGTGTCTGGATGGTACGCAGTGCGCTGTCACCCAGTAATGCACCGTTGGTACTGTCAGCCGTATCGGTGTTCGTCGCGGTGGCTGTGAACTTGGTCAGGCTGGAGAACGTATCCTGCAACTTGTTGTACGCATCAACAAAAGTCTGGATAGCGGTGGAGGCTGTAGAGTTATCTTTCGCCACTGTCAGCGTTGCAGCAGTGGTGGTGGTACCGGTCAGATTTAACGTAATCCCGTCCTGCGCATCACTGATGGTGTTGCTTTGACGTTCCAGATCGATGCCATTAAAGGTCAGCTTGGCATTGCCTGCTGTGGCATTTTCGGTCATCGCACCGGTGCCGGTGGATGAGTTATATCCGATAATATTATTCAGCTGGTCATCACCGGTGACGCTGACGGTCATTTCTGAATTGGTACCGGTATTGTTCGCGCTCAGTACCAGCTTGTAGCTGCTGTCATCCACTTTGACGATACTGGCCGTGACACCGCCACCGGCTTTATTGATCGCATCACGAACGCCGGTCAGTGAAGTCTGATCATCGGTTAGTTTGATGCTCAGTGGTTTACTGCCGTCGCCCTGGCTGATGGTCAGGGTACGGGTATTATCAGTGGTCGTGGCGCCCAGTGCGGTTTTATTGCTCGACTGCGTGGCAGAAACCAAAGACTGCGCAGAGGCCAGCTGTGTCACGGAAACGGAATATTTACCCGCCGCGGCGCCGGTGCCGGTTGTCACACTGAACGCAGACGTGTTGCTCGACGAAGCCGTGGTCGCCCCGTAAGTATTGGTCGATGACAATGCGGTCGCAGCGTCAGAAAAAGTTTGTAATGCGCTTTGGAGCGTGCCATAGGCCGTCAGTTTGGCGCTATAGCTGGTTTGTGCCGCAGTGATCGGGGTTAAACGTTTTTTTTCTGCAGTCGTCAGGTTATCCAGCAGGTCTGAAAGTTGTAAACCTGAACCGATACCTAATGAAGAGATAGTGCCTGAAGTGGCCATAATTATCCTTTACAGTTTGATTGCCCTGAGTACGTGAATTTACAGTCGCCTTCGCTTCGTTCGTTCACCGGTTTTCCTGACGGATGTCAGGTAACGGGTTCACTCCCTCGCCGCTTACTGCAACTCCAATGACTTTAGGTATAAAAGAGTCTTTAAGCCCTATCGGCACGACGGAGAAAAAGTTTAATAGATCACAACAAAAAGTAATGGCGTGAATAGGCGGTATAAGGAAGGGTAATTCTCAAAGTAAGAAAACCGGATTTTTTGAGAAATAATTCTAAAGGTTACCGCAGTACCGCCGATACAAGTTTGGACGGTGATGAACGCCGTGGGCAATAAGCCCGAACCCTTAACCAGATTTGAAGGAATACACTCATGGCTCAAGTTATCAATACCAACACGCTGTCTCTGATGACTCAGAACAACCTGAACAAATCCCAGTCCGCTCTGAGCACCGCTATCGAGCGTCTGTCCTCCGGTCTGCGTATCAACAGCGCAAAAGACGATGCTGCTGGTCAGGCGATTGCTAACCGCTTCACTTCTAACATCAACGGTCTGACTCAGGCTTCACGTAACGCCAACGACGGTATCTCTGTTGCGCAGACCACTGAAGGTTCACTGAGCGAAATCAACAACAACTTACAACGTATTCGTGAGCTGTCTGTTCAGGCTGCTAACGGCACCAACTCCGATTCCGACCTGACCTCAATCCAGGACGAAATCACTTCCCGTCTGTCTGAAATCGACCGTGTATCTGGTCAGACTCAGTTCAACGGCGTGAACGTACTGGCCTCTAACCAGACCATGAAAATCCAGGTTGGCGCTAACGATGGTCAGACTATCGACATCGACCTGCAGAAAATCGACTCTACCACTCTGGGTCTGAACGGTTTCTCAGTAGCAAGCAACGCACTGAAAACCAGCGATGCAATCACTCAGGTTGGCGCAAGCGGCTCCCTGAAAAACGTTGACCTGTCTGCAGCGGCAACTTCTCTGGGCCTGGACGCAAGCAAACTGTCTCTGAAAAACGTTCAGACAGCAGCTGGCGCAGCGACTGCAACTTACGTTGTTTCTGATGGTACCAGCAACTACGCTGCATCTGTAGATGACGCAACTGGCGCTGTAACACTGAACACCACTGACGTTTCTTACACTGACACTGACAACGGTGTTACTGCAGGTACTCAGACTGGCAAACTGGTTAAAGTTGGCGCAGACGCCACTGGCGCAGCAGTAGGTTACGTTACCGTTCAGGGTAAAGACTACAAAACTGCAGCTGGCGCTATCGTTGACGGCGGCGCTACCGGTACTGCGAACGTTGCAAGCACCATCGGCGACATCGCCAGTGCTGCTAACACCAACGCTTACACTGGCGTTGCGACTTCTGACCCACTGAAAGCAATCGACGCTGCTATCGCTAAAGTTGACACCTTCCGTTCTTCACTGGGTGCGGTTCAGAACCGTTTCGATTCTGCCATCACCAACCTGGACAACACCACGACTAACCTGTCTTCTGCACAGAGCCGTATTCAGGATGCTGACTACGCAACAGAAGTTTCAGCAATGTCTAAAGCACAGATCCTGCAGCAGGCTGGTACTTCAGTATTGTCTAAAGCTAACCAGGTTCCTCAGTCTGTACTGTCCCTGCTGCAATAATTGTCTTAGTCGACAAATTACGCAGTTCGGTTACAAACAGAACAAACCCCGCTCCGGCGGGGTTTTTTTTAACTAAAATTTACCATTCTTAAGGATTAATGCGGGGCATTCGCTGGTATAATTTAAGATAATCTTTATGTTGTGATTGTTTTTTAGTCAATCGTTTACGGTGTTACCGGCGGACGTCTGCAAACAGAATCTGCGAGACATAATCAAAATAACCGCGTTTTTCAGGCCTTATTCAGCCGATTGATTAGCGATTATCACTGGCACAATGATACTGACCCTAAATTTGCCAGGTTACGACAGTGAGCGATCTGTATACCGCCGACGGCGTGATAGACAAAAATTCTTTGTGGCAGCGCTATGTTCCGCTTGTGCGCCATGAAGCCCTGCGTTTGCAGGTGCGGCTTCCCGCCAGCGTAGAGCTTGATGATCTACTGCAAGCGGGCGGGATCGGCCTGTTAAATGCGGTTGAGCGTTTTGATGCGATGCAGGGGACGGCGTTTACGACGTATGCCGTTCAGCGTATTCGCGGCGCCATGCTCGATGAGTTGCGTAGCCGCGACTGGGTGCCGCGTAGTGTCAGACGTAATGCGCGTGAAGTGTCCCAGGCGATGCATAGCGCAGAACAGAAATTAGGGCGACCGCCGAGTGAAGGAGAGGTGGCGCAGGTGCTGGATATTCCCATTGAGGAATACCGGCAGATATTAATGGATACGAACAGTAGCCAGTTGTTTTCTTATGACGAATGGCGCGAAGAGCACGGCGATACTGCCGAGGCATTGATGGAAGGGCACGAAGAGGCCAACCCGTTACATCATCTGTTGGAGGGTAATTTACGCCACCGGGTGATGGAAGCTATCGATGCGTTACCCGAACGGGAGAAGTTGGTACTTACGCTTTACTACCAGGAAGAGTTGAATTTAAAAGAGATCGGGGCGGTGCTGGACGTCGGGGAATCCCGTGTAAGCCAGCTCCACAGTCAGGCGATTAAGCGTTTGCGAACACGCCTGGCCAACGACCACTGATCCGCTTTTTCCTGGCCGGTTATACATTTTATATCCCTTATCAGGAATAAATTTATGCCAGCGGGAATCAAAACAAGGCCTTTAAGCCGTTATCTTAAAGATTTTAAACACAGTCAGACTCATTGCTCACAGTGTGCAAAAGAACTCGACAGGATGGCACTGGTGTTTCGCGGGCAAATCATCAATAAAGAGGCCATCGCCAAGATGGACCAGCCTATTGATGATGACGTGTGGCACAACCTGTCGCAGGAACTGACCGCACTGTGTCGTTTTTGCAGTGAGATAAGCTGTAACAGCCATTCGTCCTATTTTGACATTATGGCGTTTAAGCAATATCTGTTTGAGCAGACTGAGATGAATCACAGCACGGTGCGCGAGTATGTTGTCCGCCTCCGCCGTCTGGATGAAATCCTCTCTGCAAACAACTATCCTCTGGATAAACTTTCAGGGGACAGTATCCACCAGCGGATCATCAATGATTTGCCGGTGGCGGGTCATGACAACTACCGTATTGCCCTGCGCAAATACGACCAGTATCTGGCCTGGCAGAAATCCGCGTAATCGGATCTCAGACAGACTGACACGCAATGCACAAACAGGCTCCTCCGGGAGCCTGTTTTTTTGTCTTGAATCTGTCCGCAGTTTCTATAAATTCTTTATATACTTACTCAATAACCTGTCTCTAAACTCAAACCAACTTCGACTATAACGACTTCGTGCGGCACCGTGCTGTGCGTCAGGGGAACATCGTGCCTGCTAAAATTTCTTTGCTTAAAACCCGGCTGGAAGCCTTCGATCGGATCGATTTACTGGGCAGTGCCACGCCGCTGGAAAAACTGCATCGTCTTTCCGAATACGCCGGACGTGACATTTACATTAAACGCGATGACATCACGCCGCTGGCGATGGGCGGTAACAAGCTGCGCAAACTGGAATATCTGGCCGCTGCTGCGCTGGCAGAAGGCGCGGATACGCTGGTGACCGCTGGCGCCATTCAGTCAAACCATGTACGCCAGACCGCCGCCGTGGCCGCCAAACTGGGCCTGAAATGCGTTGCGTTGCTGGAAAACCCGATCGGCACCACCGAAGTCAATTATCTGAGCAACGGCAACCGTCTGCTGCTGGATCTGTTCAATGTGGAAGTGGTGATGTGCGATGCGCTTGATGACCCGATGGCGCAGCTTGCAGAACAAGCCGAACGTCTGGAAGCACAAGGTTTTCGTCCCTATGTCGTGCCGGTTGGCGGTTCCAATGCGCTTGGTGCACTCGGCTACGTGCAGTGCGCGCTGGAAATCGCCGAGCAGTCTTCGGCCAGTTTTGTGGATTTCAGTGCCGTGGTGGTGGCATCGGGCAGCGCCGGTACGCACGCTGGTCTGGCCGTCGCTTTGCAACATTTAATGCCAGACACGCAGCTGATTGGTGTAACAGTGTCGCGCAGTGCCGATGCCCAGCGTCCCAAAGTTGAAACCATCGCCCGGGAAGTGACAACACAATTACAACTGGGGGAGAAAACGCCGTCAATTAACTTGTGGGACGAATATTTTGCGCCACGCTACGGTGAGCCAAATGAAGCCGGAACCGCCGCCGTGAAATTGCTGGCGGAGCAGGAAGCCATGCTGCTGGATCCGGTGTATACCGGCAAAGCGATGGCCGGATTGCTCGACGGTATAGCGCGTGGTTTGTTCCCGGATGAAGGCCCGATCCTGTTCATTCACACCGGCGGTGCACCGGCACTGTTTGCGTATCATCCGCAGGTTTAATACTCTAAAATCCGCTTATGCTTTTTTGAGCTAAGATTATAGAATTATATTCCTGATAACTGACGCGGCGGGTGCTACTGTGCGCAAATTCGTAGGGGATATAGCGTTCTATAACTAACTATAACTGAGGTGAATATGGGTTTTTCTACACTGCGTCGTCGTTTACTTCTGGGTGCTGTTGCGGTCACGCTGACAGCAGGCATGGTCAGCAATACTTTTGCTGACGAAGGGTTACTGAAGAAAGTCAAAGATCGCGGCACCTTGATTGTCGGGCTGGAAGGGACTTACCCTCCGTTCAGTTTCCAGGGTGAAGACGGCAAACTGACCGGCTTTGAAGTCGAGTTCGCCGATGCACTGGCGCAGCACATGGGCGTTAAAGCGAAACTGCAACCGACCAAATGGGACGGCATGCTGGCTTCGCTGGAATCCAAACGTATTGATGTGGTGATCAATCAGGTGACCATTTCGCCTGAGCGTGAGAAAAAATATGACTTCTCTACGCCATACACCGTTTCCGGTATTCAGGCGCTGACTAAAAAAGGTCAGGAAGGCACCATCACTAAACCTGAAGATCTGAAAGGCAAAAAAGTCGGCGTAGGTCTGGGCAGTAACTACGAGCAATGGTTGCGCGAGAATGTGCAGGGCGTGGACATCCGTACTTATGATGATGACCCGACTAAATATCAGGATCTGCGCGTAGGCCGTATCAACGCCATTCTGGTTGACCGTCTGGCAGCACTGGATCTGGTGAAGAAAACCGGTGATACCTTAGCCGTTGCAGGCGCACCGTTCTCCCGTCTGGAATCTGGCGTGGCCATTCGCAAAGACAACCCGGAGCTGCTGGCTGCTATCAACAAAGCGATTGCTGAAATGCAGAAAGATGGCTCGCTCGCCAAAATCTCTGAAAAGTGGTTTGGTGCTGACGTCACAAAATAATACCCGTAAAACCGGAGCGTCAGACTGGCGCTCCGGCTCATTACGAACTGATCCATAAGGTTCTTATCGGATGCAAGAAAGTATTCAACTGGTGCTGGATTCAGCACCATTTTTATTGAAAGGAACACTGTTTACGCTCCAGCTCAGTCTGGGCGGAATGGTGTTCGGTCTTATCCTGGGCTTCGTGCTGGCGCTGATTCGCCTTTCGCATTTCTGGCCGCTGTCATGGTTATCGCGTTTTTACGTCTCCGTTTTCCGTGGCACGCCGCTGATCGCCCAATTGTTTATGATCTACTACGGACTGCCACAGTTTGGCATCGAGCTGGATCCTATCCCGGCAGCCATGATTGGCCTGTCGCTCAATACCGCAGCCTACACCTCCGAAACCCTGCGTGCGGCGATTTCGTCCATCGAAAAAGGGCAGTGGGAAGCGGCGGCCAGTATTGGTATGAATCCGTGGCAGACCATGCGCCGCGTGATTTTGCCGCAGGCCGCCCGCACCGCGCTGCCACCGCTCGGTAACAGCTTTATCGGCCTGGTAAAAGATACCTCGCTGGCCGCGACCATCCAGGTGCCGGAACTGTTCCGTCAGGCACAGCTTGTGACGTCGCGCACGCTGGAAGTGTTCACCATGTATCTGGCCGCATCGGTTATCTACTGGGTGCTGGCGACCGTTTTATCCTTCCTGCAAAACCGTCTGGAAGACCGCGTTAACCGTCAGGATCAGGAGCCTTCATGAGTACCATTGACGTAAAGCAACTGACAAAAAAATTCCACGGACAAACGGTGTTGCACGGTATCGATTTACAGGTCAACGCCGGCGAAGTGGTAGCGATTATCGGGCCAAGCGGCTCGGGTAAAACCACCTTGCTGCGCAGCATTAACCTGCTGGAAGAGCCGGACGGCGGCACCATAAAAGTCGGCAATATCGAAATTGATGCCAGCAAGCCGCTCAGTAAACAGAAGAATAACGTTCGTGAGCTGCGCAAGCAGGTGGGGTTTGTTTTCCAGAACTTCAACCTGTTCCCGCACCGTTCAGTCCTGGAAAATATCATCGAAGGACCGGTGATTGTGAAGGGCGAGTCAAAAGAAAAAGCCATCGCCACAGCACGTCAGCTCCTGGAAAAGGTCGGGTTAAGCGGCAAAGAAAATGCCTATCCGCGACGTCTCTCCGGTGGCCAGCAGCAACGCGTTGCCATCGCCCGCGCACTGGCGATGAGCCCGGAAGTGATTTTGTTTGATGAACCGACCTCCGCGCTCGACCCGGAACTGGTGGGTGAAGTGCTCAACACTATCCGCGCACTGGCACTTGAGCACCGCACCATGGTGATTGTGACCCACGAAATGAGTTTCGCCCGTGACGTGGCAGACCGCGCTATTTTTATGGATCAGGGGAAAATCGTGGAGCAGGGGCCAGCGAAAGAGCTGTTTTCGAATCCGCAACATGCCAGGACGAAACAGTTCCTGGAGAAGTTCCTGGCACACTGAGGTCAAAACCGTGGGCGTCGGCCCACACCGACTTGGGGGGCGGCTTATCGCCGCCGTCCCCCAAGACCCCCCCGGCTCTTTCACTGCGCGCTTCGCTGGAGGCTATGTTTCAGCGAGCGAGGTGACAGCCGCAAAATCCCGCCGCTACGCGGTGCCCTCCCATCGGGTTACAACCCGCGCCAAAAAACGCGCTTTTCCACCTCTCGTCCGGCAGTATTTTGGAACCGGCCTCTGACTTTTACTGCGCAACCTTACTGATTGAATATTTAAAGCCAAAGGGTTTTGAATTTGAGATCGTGCGGGCGATTCAGAAATCTTGCTGAACGGAGCGGCCCGGAGACCAAAGGCTCCGGGACCGAGAGAAGGCACCGCGTAGCGGCAAGATTTCCAGCCTGTCGCAGTGTTTCCTGAAACATAGCTTGCGTGCGGATCACTTGTTTGAAAAAGCGAGGGGAGTTCAGAGGGGAAAAGCTTTTCCCCTCTGGTCGGTTTCGGCGCGAAAGGCCACATGATAACCGTTATTGAGAAACCGAAATTTTCTCGATTCAGCCCTTAATGTAACGGGAAATTTTTTCAGGCTTTTTTAAAAGCCGCCACTTGCAGCGGCTTTCCTGCAATCCCAACCTTTATCCGATCGTCATCAGACTCGCATTTCCCCCGGCGGCTGCCGTATTCACACTCAGTGAACGTTCATGCAACAGGCGTTCCAGCAGAATATTATCCTCGCCGCGCGCAAAGCCCTGTACCGATATAATGGCGCCCGGACGCTGCGCAATGGTCTGACAAAGTTCGCGCAACTGATCCGCATCACCGTGATAAATCACTGCATCAAATACCTGCGCATCGTTCTGCCAGTCTTTGGCGAAATCGACTCGCGCCTGCACCGCTTTTGGCAGGATGTTGAACAAATCACGTTGCAATGGCGCTTCCGGCCAGAGAATGCGGCAACCTGTCGCGGTGACAGCGGCAAGCTGGGTCAGGGCATCTTCCTGATTATCTGCCAGTGCCAGAACGCGCTCACGCGGTAACAGTGCGTAAGTGTTACGCTCGCCGGTTGGCCCCGGCAGTGTGCGCAAGGTGCCGCCCTGACTGGTTTGGGCGAAACGTTCGCAAACTGCGACAAACTCCTCACGGTGTTTCTGCTCCGTTGCCCATTGTTGCAGCGCCCGGTGCGGTGCCAGCAAGGCTTCGCGCACGGAGGTATCGAGCGGCAGTTCGCGATCCTGACGTAACAGGGTTTGCTGGACGGCGTCTTGCGGACGGCTGCTCAGCAGACGATAAAGATACAGCGGGCCACCGGCTTTCGGACCGGTGCCGGACAAGCCTTCGCCGCCAAAAGGTTGCACACCCACGACAGCACCCACCATATTGCGGTTCACGTACATATTGCCGACGTGTGCCTGCTGCGTAACGCGATGGATAGTCTCATCGATGCGGGTATGAATACCCAGCGTCAGGCCATAACCGGCGGCATTAATCTGACCGATCAGCTTATCCAGATCCTGGCGGGCATAACGCACCACGTGCAGCACCGGCCCGAAGATTTCTTTCTTCATCTCATCGAAGCTTTCAAGCTCGATCAGCGTCGGTTTAACAAAGGTACCGCGGATCCATTCCTGCTGGTCAGCCGTAAATTCCTGCGCAGCCTGATACACAGTACGGCCTTTGGTGCGCATCGCATCGATGTGTTTTTCGATACCGGCTTTGGCTTCGGCGTCGATCACCGGCCCGATATCCGTAGACAAGCGCTCCGGATTGCCCATCCGGCATTCCGCCATCGCACCGCGCAGCATTTGCAGCGTGTGGTCGGCGACGTCGTCCTGAATACACAACACGCGCAGGGCGGAGCAGCGCTGACCGGCGCTGTCGAAAGCCGACGCGACCACATCCGTCACCACCTGTTCGGTCAGCGCGGAGGAATCGACAATCATGGCGTTCAGCCCGCCGGTTTCGGCGATAAGCGGCGTCGGACGCCCCTGCAGATCCAGACGACCGGCGATGTTGCGTTGCAGAATACCCGCGACATCCGTCGAACCGGTAAACAGCACGCCGCGTACACGTTCGTCATTGACCAGTTGCGAACCGACCGTTTCACCCCGGCCCGGCAGCAACTGCAATACGCCTGCCGGAACTCCGGCTTCATGCAGAATGCTGACGGCCAGCGCAGCGACCAGTGGCGTTTGTTCTGCGGGTTTTGCCAGCACGCTGTTCCCGGCGGCCAGCGCGGCAGCAATCTGACCGGTAAAGATCGCCAGCGGGAAGTTCCACGGGCTGATACAGACCACCGGCCCCAGCGGACGGTGCGTGTCATTGGCGAAATCTTCGCGGATCTGCCCGGCGTAATAATGCAGGAAGTCCACCGCTTCACGCACTTCGGCAATGGCGTTATTAAAGGTTTTTCCCGCCTCGCGCACCAGCACGCCAAGCAGGTTTTGCAATTGCGCTTCCATCAGTTCTGCACCCCGTTGCAGAATTGCGGCACGTTCTTCGGGAGGCGTCGCAAACCAGATTGACCCGGCAGCGGTTGAGGCATCCAGCGCGCGGCTGATTTCAGCTTCTGTCGCTTCGCGAACATACCCGACAATATCGGTATTTTCAGACGGGTTGATCACCGGCAGAAATTCGCCGTCGTCCGTTTGCGCATCAATTATCGGCTGCGCTTTGACCGGGTGGCTGGCGCTTTGCAGCAGGGCGCTGGAAAGGGAGGCCAGACGGTGCTCGCTGGACATATCCAGACCGGCAGAATTCACACGTTTTTCGCCATAAAGATTGCGCGGCAGGGCGATTCGCGGATGGGGTAACCCGACCTGACCTTCGCTGGCGGCCAGCGCTTCGACCGCCAGAACCGGATCGGCAACCAGTTCATCGATCGGTAACGTGGCATCGGCAATACGGTTAACAAAGGAGGTGTTCGCGCCGTTTTCCAGCAGACGACGTACCAGGTACGCCAACAGTGTTTCGTGTGTACCGACCGGGGCATAAATACGGCACGGGCGGTTCAGTTTGCCGTCAGAAATTTTCCCCACCACCTGCTCGTACAGCGGTTCACCCATACCGTGCAGGCACTGGAATTCGTACTGACCGGGATAATAGTTATTACCGGCCAGTTGATAAATCGCCGCCACGGTGTGGGCGTTATGCGTCGCGAACTGCGGATAAATCAGGTTCGGCACGGCCAGCAGTTTACGGGCGCAGGCCAGATAGGAGACATCGGTGTAAACCTTGCGGGTATAAACCGGATAATCTTCCAGACCGTCCATTTGTGCGCGCTTAATTTCGCTGTCCCAGTACGCACCTTTCACCAGACGAACCATCAGACGGCGGCGGCTGCGCTGAGCCAGACTGGTCAGGTAATCAATCACCATCGGGCAGCGTTTCTGATACGCCTGAATCACGAAGCCGATGCCGTTCCAGCCCGCCAGTTCCGGTTCGAAGCAGAGTTTTTCCAGCAAATCGAGAGAGATTTCCAGGCGGTCAGCTTCTTCGGCATCGATGTTGATACCGATGTCGTAACTGCGTGCCAGCAAGGTCAGTGAAAGCAGGCGCGGATACAACTCTTCCATTACACGCTCATATTGCGCACGGCTGTAACGCGGATGCAGGGCGGAAAGCTTGATGGAAATGCCGGGGCCTTCATAAATGCCGCGACCATTGGAGGCTTTGCCGATGGCATTGATCGCCTGCTGATAGGACTGCAAATAGGCCTGCGCGTCTTTCGCGGTGAGCGCGGCTTCACCCAGCATGTCGTAGGAATAGCGGAAACCTTTTTCTTCATGTTTGCGGGCATTGGCCAGCGCTTCGGCGATGGTTTCGCCGGTCACGAATTGCTCTCCCATCAGGCGCATTGCCATGTCCACACCTTTACGGATTAGCGGTTCGCCGCTTTTGCCGATAATGCGGTTCAGCGATTTTGACAGACTCGCTTCATTATGCGTCGCCACCAGCTTGCCGGTGAACAGCAAACCCCAGGTCGCGGCGTTAACGAACAGCGACGGGCTGCGGCCCAGATGCGAATGCCAGTTACCGTTGCTGATTTTGTCGCGGATTAACGCATCGCGGGTCGGTTTGTCGGGAATACGCAGCAGCGCTTCCGCCAGACACATCAGCGCCACGCCTTCCTGAGAAGACAGAGAGAACTCCTGCAGCAGGCTTTGCACCATACCGGCGCGGCCGTTTGCACTCTTTTGGTTCCTGAGTCTGGTGGCAATGTCAGTAGCCAGTTTCAGCGCAGCATCATTGAGCGGGGCAGGCAAACGCGCCTGTTCAAGCAGCATCGACACGGCTTCAGGTTCAGGGCGGCGATAGGCGGCAGTGATGGCAGAACGGCTGACTGACTGTGGCAGGATCTGCTCGGCGAAATCTAGGAACGGCTGATGGGCTTCCTGAACCAGTTGCACAGCGACATCTTCCATACCTTCAGGCGCAGCGCCATTCAGCGCCGGAATTTCCGGCAGTGTATCGCCATTTTCCAGTCGTTCCAGATAGGAAAATATCGCTTGTTTGATCAGCCAGTGCGGCGTGCGATCAATTTTATGAGCCGCTTCTTTAAGTCTGTCGCGTGTACCTTCATCCAGCTTCACGCCCATCGTCGTCATACCCATGCGCAAACACTCCATATAAAAAATTTCAGGTGAATTCGTTATTTTATGCTGAGCAATATCTTCTATGTTGCAACCTTGTGCAACCCTGTTAATGCATGAAGTATGCCTGTTGTGATTTGTCTGGCATTTTTAACAATAAAATAACGGCATGGATCTTGCCTGTATTCACCTGAGGAGAATGTCAAAGGTTGCATCAGGTGCAACTTTTGTCAGTGCAAAGTACAACCGGTATTGCGGATAACTGTGATGGAGCGTGAATTTTGTGTATTTGAAATGTTAAAAATATTGAAAAGTGGATCAGGCTAAACCAGTATCCGGCCCGACAGTAATTTTGAACAAAAACCACACAGAGTCAGTGACTACGTAAAAAATATGGAGAGTCTTGCTGCAACCTTACAGGGTTTCAGCCATCATCTCGCCCCGGCAGGTTTTTAGCAGCACTTCTGGTGGAGTGCTTCAGGACAGACAGCTGCCGGACAACATCGCAAAAAATAAGAAGTGGAGAATGGAATGACAATGAACACACCGATGCTGGTGACGTTTTGTGTTTATATTTTCGGGATGATTTTTATTGGGCTCATCGCGTATCTACGAACCAAAAACTTTGATGATTATATTCTGGGCGGACGCAGTTTAGGCAGCGTGGTGACGGCGCTTTCAGCCGGTGCTTCTGACATGAGCGGCTGGCTGTTAATGGGATTACCGGGGGCGATTTTTATTTCCGGGATTTCGGAAAGCTGGATCGCCATTGGCCTGACCATCGGCGCGTACCTGAACTGGAAACTGGTGGCAGGGCGGCTGCGTGTGCACACTGAAGCCAACAATAATGCGCTGACACTGCCGGATTACTTTACCCATCGTTTTGAAGATTCCAGCAAGCTGCTGCGCATTATCTCCGCGATTGTGATTTTGGTGTTCTTCACCATTTATTGTGCCTCCGGCATCGTGGCCGGTGCGCGTCTGTTTGAAAGCACCTTCGGTATGACGTACCAGACTGCACTTTGGGCTGGTGCGGCGGCGACCATCATTTATACCTTTATCGGCGGTTTTCTGGCAGTCAGCTGGACTGATACCGTGCAGGCCAGCCTGATGATTTTCGCGCTGATCCTGACACCGGTTATCGTCATCCTCGCAGTTGGCGGTATTGATACCTCGATGATGGTAATCAATGCCAAAAACCCTGAATACACCGATATGTTCAAGGGCATGAATCTGGTGGCGATTTTGTCATTGCTGGGCTGGGGACTGGGCTATTTTGGTCAGCCGCATATTCTGGCGCGCTTCATGGCGGCTGATTCTCACCGAACTATCCGCAGCGCGCGCCGTATCAGCATGACATGGATGATTTTGTGTCTGGCGGGCACCATCGCCGTAGGATTCTTCGGGATTGCGTACTTCAGCAATAATCCGGGCGAAGCGGGCAACGTGACGCAAAACGGAGAGCGCGTGTTCATCGAGCTGACGAAAATTCTGTTTAATCCCTGGATTGCCGGTATTTTGCTGTCCGCTATTCTGGCGGCGGTGATGAGTACCCTGAGCTGTCAGTTGCTGGTGTGTTCAAGCGCCATTACCGAAGATTTGTATAAAGCCTTCCTGCGCAAAGGCGCAAGCCAGCGCGAACTGGTGTGGGTAGGGCGTGCGATGGTGCTGGTTGTGGCGCTGGTCGCGATTGCACTGGCCGCCAATCCGGAAAACCGTGTTCTCGGTTTAGTCAGTTATGCATGGGCCGGTTTTGGCGCAGCATTCGGACCGGTGATCCTGATTTCCGTGATGTGGAAACGTATGACACGTAACGGTGCACTGGCAGGCATGATCGTCGGTGCCGTGACAGTGATCCTGTGGAAACAATACGGCTGGGCCGAACTGTATGAAATCATTCCCGGCTTTATTTTCGCGTCTCTGGCTATCTGGATTGTCAGCCTGGCGGGGCGTAAACCTTCCGCCGCCGTGGAACAGCGCTTCACTGTTGCGGAAGCGGAATATAATACTATTTAACGGTATTTTACTTTTATGACACTCAGACCGGGGGCATTCAGCCCCCGGTTTTCAGCATTTTCCGCCGGATAATCCCCCCGTCCTGATTTTTCCTGTCTATTTACCGATCACGCTTCAAAAAAAGGATCGGTTACCTCTTGTATTTCTTTTGGCAAGAATGATAATCACTATCGTTTCTTTTTACTTTTCTTTACAGAGACCTTACACATTCTGTTGTTCGTCAGAATTCAGGGCTCGGGAGCTCGTCATGTTCGTTCCGTTTCTCATTATGTTTCGCGAAGGGCTGGAAGCTGCACTGATCGTCAGCCTGATTGCCAGCTATCTCAAACGGACGCAACGCGGGCAGTGGCTCGGTGTGGTCTGGATTGGCGTTTTCATCGCTGCCGCACTCTGTCTGGCGCTCGGTCTTTTCATCAATGCCACGACCGGTGAGTTTCCACAAAAACAGCAGGAGCTGTTTGAAGGTATCGTCGCCGTCGTTGCGGTGTGCATCCTGACTTACATGGTGTTCTGGATGCGCAAAGTGTCGCGTTCTATCAAAGTGCATCTGGAAGGGGCGATTGATCATGCGCTGAATTCCGGCCGCGGTCAGGGCTGGGCACTGGTCGCGATGGTGTTTTTTGCGGTAGCGCGTGAAGGTCTGGAATCGGTGTTTTTCCTGCTGGCGGCCTTCCAGCAGGACGTCGGCATCGAAGCGCCGATCGGCGCAGTGCTCGGGCTTGGCGCGGCCATCGTGCTGGGTTTCCTGATTTACTACGGCGGGGTGAAGCTGCATCTGGCGAAGTTCTTCAAATGGACCAGCCTGTTCATTCTGTTTGTCGCCGCCGGGCTGGCTGCGGGGGCTATTCGCGCTTTCCACGAAGCCGGATTGTGGAACCGTATGCAGGATATTGCTTTTGATCTGAGCGGCACATTATCCACGCACTCTTTATTCGGCACGTTGCTGGAAGGGATGTTTGGCTATCAGGAAGCCCCGACGGTCAGTGAGGTCGCGGTGTACTTCCTGTATCTGATCCCTGCGCTGTTCCTGTTCTTTATGCCACAAGGTAAATCGCCTGTGGCCGCGCCGGCCTCTGCCGGGCAAAAAACACGACGTTGATCCTTAAACCTTTCCATCATCTTGCCTTTGTCACGGAGTTGTACATGACACATTTTCGCCGTAAAGCTTTACAGATTGCACTGTTATCCCTGCCGGCTTTTGCGCTGAGCGCCAACGTGCTGGCTGCTGATGTTCGTCAGGTCAAAATTGCTGTTAACGACAAACAATGTGAACCGATGGCGCTGACCGTGCCCGCCGGTAAAACCCAGTTTGTTATCCATAACAACAGTCAGAAAAACCTGGAATGGGAAATTTTGAAAGGCGTGATGGTGGTGGAAGAACGTGAAAACGTGGCACCGGGTTTCACGCAGAAAATGACGGCTAACCTTGAACCGGGCGAATACGACATGACCTGTGGTTTGCTGAGCAATCCGAAAGGCAAACTGACTGTCACCGCCGAGGGGACAGCCGCGTCCGGTAAGCCTGACGCCATGGCGCTGGTTGGCCCGATTGCAGAATACAAAGTCTATGTGACGCAGCAGGTCGCTGAACTGGTGGCGCATACCAAAGCCTTTACCGACGCAGTGAAGAAGGGTGATCTGGCGAAGGCACAATCCCTTTACGCGTCAACCCGTGTTTACTATGAGCGTATCGAACCGATTGCCGAACTGTTCTCTGATCTGGACGGCAGCATCGACGCCCGTGAAGATGATTTCGAGAAAAAAGCCGAAGATCCTAACTTCACCGGTTTCCACCGTCTGGAGAAAATTCTCTTCGCGGACAAAACCACCAAAGGCACCGAACCCTTTGCTGACAAGCTTTATACCGATACCGTTGATTTGCAAAAACGTATCGCAGACCTGACTTTCCCGCCTAGCAAAGTGGTCGGCGGCGCGGCGGGCCTGATTGAAGAAGTGGCCGCCAGTAAAATCAGCGGCGAAGAAGACCGTTACAGCCGCACTGACCTGTGGGATTTCCGTGCCAACCTTGATGGCGCACAAAAAATCGTCAATCTGCTGCGTCCGTTACTGGTCAAAGCCGATAAACCGTTGCTGGATAAAATCGACGCTAACTTCAAAACCGTCGATGCGTTGCTGGATAAATACAAAACCAAAGACGGTTACGAGAATTATGAAAAACTGTCTGATGCAGACCGTAACGCAATGAAAGGGCCGATCACCACGCTGGCAGAAGACTTGTCCAAACTGCGCGGTGTGCTTGGTTTAGATTAAACTCCTCCCCCTGCGAAGGGGGAGGCTGGGAGGGGGTTTAGCAGACCATACACTGGCTGAAGCACGCTTCAACTTTTGTTTTTGACCGTAATACCCCACCCCAACCC
>NZ_CAWOJA010000018.1:0-49245 GCF_963881615.1 Rahnella sp. CJA17(1/100)
AGGAGACAGGAGGTCAGCGAGGCTTTGAACTTCATCGGGGGCAGTAAGATTGATAATACCGAGAGCTTGTGAAAGTTCCATTTAAAAAGGGTCCATGATGAGCATGAACCCTTTTTACACGAGCCACAGGATCGGTCAACTGATCCTTAAACGATCGGCATTACGCTCAGGGCGTCCGTTTCTGTTTCTGGCGTTGCGGTCAGGCAATCTGTTTTTTACTGAGGCTGAGCATAAACAGCACCGCAGCGCACAGCACGACAGAAGGGCCAGCAGGCGTATCATAGAATGCAGAGAACGTCAGGCCGCCGGTCACCGCAATGATGCCAACCGCCACCGCGACGCAGGCCATTTGCTCAGGCGTTTTAGCGAAGCGTCGCGCTGTCGCGGCGGGGATAATCAGCAACGAGGTGATGATCAGCGCGCCGACGAACTTCATCGCCAGACCGATCGTCAGCGCTGTTACCAGCATCAGGACGATACGTGTGCGTTGCAGTTTTACGCCATCAACATGAGCAAGTTCCGGACTGATGGTCATGGAAAGCAATGCCCGCCATTGCCAGCACAGCACCGCAATCACCACCGTCACGCCAGCACCAATCATCCAGATGTCGCTGTAGGTCACTGACAGCAAATCACCAAACAAATACGCCATCAGATCCACACGTACGCCGGACATCAGGCTGACCACCACCAGACCGAGTGACAGGGCGCTGTGCGCCATAATTCCGAGCAGGGTATCGACGGCCAGATGCGGTTTACGCTCGAGCACCACCAGTAACACGGCCAGCAATAACGTGACGGCGATAACGGTATAGAAAGGATTTACATTAAGCAGCAAGCCAAACGCTACGCCGAGCAGAGAGGCGTGGGCCAGCGTATCGCCAAAATAGGACATGCGGCGCCAGACGACAAACGAGCCCAGCGGACCGGCGGCAATCGCCAGCAATACACCCGCCAGCCAGCCGGGTAATAACAGCGCGATCATGCGTCACGACCTCCGGTGTTGCGCAAAATTATCTTTCCCTTTAAATCATGACGATGGTTGTGGTTGTGACGGTAAATCGCCAGTTGCTCGGCGCCACGGTTACCGAACATCGCAATAAATTCCGGATGCGTAGAGACCACTTCCGGCGAGCCGGAACAGCAGATGTGCTGGTTCAGGCACAGCACTTCGTCCGTTTTCGCCATCACCAGATGCAAGTCATGCGACACCATCAGCACCGCGCACCCCAATTCGCAGCGCAGGCTGTCGATCAGGTTGTACAGCGCCAGTTGTCCGTTGACGTCAACACCTTGCGTCGGTTCATCGAGCACCAGTAACTGCGGGCTGTTCATTAACGCACGCGCCAGTAAAACACGCTGATTTTCGCCGCCGGAGAGTTTTTGCATCGGTTGATCCAGCAGGTGCGCAGCCTGTACGCGTTTGAGCGCGGGCAGAATATCGCTTTTCTTCACACCGGGTTTCAGTCGCATAAAGCGGCTGACGGTCAGCGGCATGGTGGGATCAAGATGAATTTTTTGCGGAACATAGCCGATACGTAAACCGGGTTCGCAAGTCATCGTGCCTTCTGTCGGCGCAATCAGGCCAAGCACAACGCGCACTAATGTGGATTTCCCTGCGCCATTCGGGCCGAGAAGGGTCAGAATTTTCCCCGGTTGCAGGCTTAGCGAGATGTTGGACAACACGCGTCGCGAACCGAAAGTCACTGAAATATTTTGGAGCGTAGCTAATGTGGGCATGTCATAGGGTCTTGCAGAACAAATCGGATGTTATAATATTGCGTTTCGCTAAAAATAACCAGTTTTCCCCCAACCTGAAGATGAGTTCACTCAGCATGATACAGAAAAAAAGCGTTAAACGGATGTTTCTGGCAGCCGCAATATTGAGTTCAGGCGCGGTTTTCAGCACGCAGGCCGTGGTTCTGGCTTCCGTACGCCCGCTGGGTTTTATCGCATCAGCCATTGCCGATGGTGTTATGCCGACGGAAGTGTTGCTGCCGGACGGCACATCTCCACATGATTTCGCCTTACGCCCTTCGGATATTGCACGCATGCGTAGCGCCGATCTGGTGGTGTGGGTGGGGCCGGAAATGGAAGCTTTCATGACCAAATCTGCGGCGCAGTTGTCGCCGAACCGTCAGGTGGCCATCGCGACGTTACCGGCAGTGAAACCGCTGCTGATTAAGGGCAGTGATGATGACGAACATGAGGCTGATCATGACCATGATCACGATGACGCTGATCATCATCATGGCGAATACAATATGCATGTCTGGCTGTCGCCGGAAATTGCCCGCGAGGCTGCTATTGTGATCCATAACAAGCTCGTAGCGCTGGTTCCGCAAAAAAAGCAACAATTAGATGCAAATTTATCTCATTTTGAAGACACCTTGACAAAAGCTGACAAAAACCTTGGTAGTATTCTGCAACCTGTTCAGGGTAAGGGATATTTTGTTTTTCACGATGCCTATGGCTACTTTGAAAAACACTTCGGCCTTTCGCCACTTGGTCACTTTACGATCAATCCCGAAATTCAACCCGGTGCACAGCGATTACATCTCATTCGAACACAGTTGGTTGAGCAAAAAGCGACCTGCGTTTTTGCTGAGCCACAATTCAGGCCGGCCGTCATAACGGCTGTTGCCCAGGGAACAAAAGTGCGTATGGGCACATTGGATCCTCTGGGGAGCAGCATTGCACTGGGTGCGGACAGCTATGTGAACTTTTTGTCACAGCTGACGAACCAGTACCTGAGCTGCCTGAAGTAAGCTAAAAGGACAGAATTTAAGTGCAGCTGATAGCCCGATCTATCGCTCTGGCGTATAGCAACCTTCCACGGCCCCATCGCATTATGCTGGGGTCTCTTACCGTCGTCACACTGGCTGTGGCCGTATGGAAACCGTTAGCTTACCACCCGGACAATGACCTTTCTGATACCCGACCGCTGGTTAAAAATATCACACTTGATAATCAGCAACTGCGTTCACTGCTTCCTGAAGCCAGCGAACCCATCGACCAGTCTCCCCCCGCTGATGATGACATTCCGCAAGATGATCTTGACGATAAAACTGTCAATGAAGCGGGCGTGCATGAGTATGTGGTTTCTACCGGTGATACCCTCAGCAGCATTCTGAATCAGTACGGCATTGATATGTCGGAAATTGCTGCGCTTTCTGACGCCAACCGTGATTTACGTAACCTGAAAATCGGCCAGCAGATTTCCTGGACACTTAACGATGCCGGCGATTTACAGCGTCTGACGTGGGAAAAATCACGTCGCGAAACCTATACCTTTGACCGTTCCGGCAATACCTTCAAATCGTCTCTGGAAACCCTGAAAGGGGAATGGAAAGACTCCGTATTGAAAGGGACGCTGAACGGCAGTTTTGTCACCAGTGCCAAAGCGGCAGGGCTGAGCAGCGCTGAAGTCAGTGCTGTCATTAAGGCGCTGCAATGGCAACTCGATTTCCGTAAATTGAAGAAAGGCGACGACTTTGCAGTACTGATGTCCAATGAAGTGCTGGACGGTAAGAACGAGCAAAGTGAATTGCAGGCAGTGCGTATGCGCACTGGCGGTAAAGACTACTACGCCGTGCGCGCCGAAGACGGTAAGTTCTATGACCGTACCGGCAGCGGGCTGGCGAAAGGTTTCCTGCGCTTCCCGACGGGCAAACAGTACCGCGTTTCGTCTAACTTCAATCCGCGTCGTCTGAACCCGGTGACCGGGCGTATTGCGCCGCACCGTGGCGTCGATTTCGCCGTACCTGTCGGTACGCCTGTTCTGGCGGTGGGTGATGGCGAAGTGGTTGTTGCCAAGAACGGCGGCGCTGCGGGTAACTATGTGGCCATTCGTCATGGTCGTCAGTACATGACCCGTTATATGCATCTGCGTAAACTGTTGGTGAAACCCGGTCAGAAAGTGAAACGGGGGGATCGCATCGCGCTTTCCGGCAATACTGGTCGCTCAACCGGCCCGCATCTGCACTTTGAAATGTGGATTAACCAGCTGGCTGTGAATCCGCTGACGGCTAAACTGCCGCGCACCGAAGGGCTGACAGGTAAAGATCGCAGTACTTACCTGGCCACCGTTCGTCAGGTTGTTCCTCAACTGAAGCTGGACTGACCTTCAGGATCCCCTTTTGCGCTTAATGTTGTGAGGCAGTGATTTATTGCAAAATAAATCACTGCACTTATCATTAAGGCAGAATTTGTCATAAGAGCCTGAGCATGCAGCCAGAAAAAGAAAAACGATCTACCGTAGAATTTATTCCGCAGTTTCAGAAAGCCTTCTATTATCCGCGTTACTGGGGCGTCTGGCTGGGCGTCGGAGCGATGGCCGCAATGGCGTATCTGCCCGCAAAGGTTCGTGACCCTATATTAGGCAGTCTTGGCCGCCTGGCCGGAAAGTTTGCGAAAGGCGCACGTCGTCGTGCGCAAATTAATCTGCTGTACTGCCTGCCGGAAACCTCTGAAGCGGAGCGTGAACATATCATCGATGAAATGTTTGCCACCGCGCCACAATCCATGGTGATGATGGCTGAACTGGCGATCCGTGACCCCAAAAAAGTCATGCAGCGCGTTCACTGGCACGGCAAGGAAATTGTCGATCAGATGCATGCCGAAGGTAAAAATGTGATTTTTCTGGTGCCACACGGATGGGCTGTGGATATTCCGGCGATGCTGATGGCCGCTGACGGACATCCGATGGCCGCCATGTTCCATAATCAGAAAAACCCGCTGACCGATTATCTGTGGAATACCGTTCGCCGTCGTTTTGGTGGCCGGATGCATGCGCGTAATGATGGCATCAAGCCGTTTATCAGTTCGGTGCGTCAGGGATACTGGGGCTACTATCTGCCGGATCAGGATCACGGTGCTGAGCACAGCGAGTTCGTCGATTTCTTCGCGACCTACAAGGCGACATTGCCTGCGGTAGGACGCCTGATGAAAGTGTGCCGTGCGTCGATCATACCGTTGTTTCCGGTGTATAACGGCCACGAACAACGTCTCGATATTTATGTGCGCCCGCCAATGGATGATCTGGCAACTGCCGATGATAACCGCATTGCGCGCCGGATGAATGAGGAAGTGGAAGTGCTGGTCGGGCCGAATCCGGAACAGTACACCTGGATCCTCAAGTTGCTTAAAACCCGCAAACCGGGTGAGCCTGAGCCCTATTCACGCAAAGAGCTTTATCCCAAAAAGTAACGGTAAAAAGATTTGAAAAAGCTGAGGCTCACACCTCAGCTTTTTTTTATGTTTTTTCAGGGACACGCTTGAGAAACACGGCAATCAGCAATGTGCCGGTGACACCGGAAATCATGCCTGCCAGCATAAAAATGCCGTTACCCAGTGCGAAATATAACTGCTTTGCCACTTCTATACCCGCCGCAAAAACCACAATGGTAAGCAGCCCAAGTGCAGCGGCGACCGTGCCTTTACCGGTCGGGCTGGAAAACAGCGTCAGGCGGTAAAGCCCGGCATTTACCAGTCCCGAGCCCAGCGCATAGAGACTCAGCCCGCCAATCATCCAGCCCCAGGCATGTACCATAAACAGCGCGGCATAGGCACTGACTGCCAGACCGAGAACTATCGGCGCGAGACCGAGCCAGACAGGCGTGCGGATATTCACTTTGCCACTGAGTTTGCTGAGCGTGATGTTACCGATAATCAATCCGGTAAATACCGGCACTTGCCACCATCCGTACTGTAACGGCGTCATTCCGCCATCCTGAATCAGTAATACCGGTGACTGCGCCACCCAGGCCAGCAACGGCAGGGTGATCAACCCGATAGACAGCGAACCGAGCACCACGCCTTTGTTGGTGAAAACTTCGCGGTAATCGGTCAGTAGCCTGCGCATTGAAAAACGCTCCCCGCGACCGCTGGCGGTTTCCGGCATACTGCGCCACAGCCCCCAGAATGAGAATGCAGAGACCAGTGAGAATAACGCAAACATGGCTTTCCATGGTGCGTAATGAATAAACGCCGCGCCAGCCAGCGGCCCGAGCAGGGGAGCGATCAGCGTGATGTTCGCCATCAGCGCCATCAGTTTAACGCTCATTGTTTCACTGAACGCTTCCTGAATGGCGGCATAACCTACCGCGCCGATAAAGCACAGGCTCATCCCCTGTAAAAAACGCATCAGAATGAACTGTTCAATGTTTCGGGTGAAAACCGTCAGCAGACAGGTGACGGTGAAAAAGGCCACGCCTGTCAGCAGCACCGGCCTGCGGCCAAGGCGGTCGGAAAGCGGCCCGAGCAACCATTGCAGCAAAATACCGCCGCACAAATAAGCGGTTAGCGAGGTTGAAACCCAGTCGGCACTTGCGCTGAAATCACTGATCACCTGCAGCATACCCGGCTGGATCATATCGTGGGCAATATAGGTGGCGAACTCGAATAGCACCAGTGACAGCGGGAACAGACACTGGCGGAAATTCAGCCGCGAAGCGGGTTCGGAAACGGACGACATAACCTTAATTCTCCGGGTCTTAAAATCGAAAAAGCGCGGCCTGTGAAAGCCGCGCTACTATTCATGGCATTAAAGCTTCATCAGATTAAACCGGGTTTTCAGTAGCGGTTAGCATAGGCCGCAATCGGGTTTTCCAGCGTGCCGGCGAATTTCAGGTTCTGCGCCGGATCTGACAGGTTGATCATCTGCTGGTTATTCGCCAGTTGCAGACGGTTCAGGCATGAGTGCGTAAACTCGGCGCCAAACATGTCATAGCGGGCAAATTTCTCCGACAGTTCCGGATACTGAATCTGATAGTCGCGTACCACTTCGGCTACCACCTGCCAGAACTGCCCGGCAGGATAATTGCCATGTTCTTCCAGAATACGGGCGATAAAGCGGAATACCCCGGCAAAGACGTCAGTGAAAATCGACAAAATTTTAAGATTTTCCGGTACGTCCACCGCCAGACGTTTGGCTTTTTCCGGCAGGCTGGCGTCGGGGTTCATCACCGCAATTTCCTCGGCGATATCCTTCATGAAAGCATTCACCGGAATATTGTTTTCGAACCGCAGGATCAGGTTTTCGCCATGCGGCATAAACACCAGGTCGTACTGATAAAAGCAGTGCAGCAGCGGGCTGAGATAGGCGTGCATGTAGCGTTTAAGCCAGTCGCCGGTGGCCAGACCGGATGATTTGATCATCTCGACAATCAGCGCATCGCCGTGTTTATCGGTGTGCAGCAGGGCGGCCATGGTCATCAGACGCTGATTTGGCTGCAACAAGGCGACCGGGTTTTCGCGCCACAACGCCGCAAACATTTTCTTGTACGCGCTGTCGCCTTTGATGGCTTGCTCGAAATAGTGATTGTGGTAACCGAGTGACGCCACTTCCTGCAAAATGCTGAAACCGGTGGATTGCAGATACGCATCGTTTTCGACCAGATCCGCCAGCCATTCATTAATGCCCGGAGTGGTCGCCATATAGTAAGGTGAAAGCCCGCGCATAAAACCCATGTTCAGGATCGACAGCGCCGTTTTAACGTAACGTCCTTTCGGACGGCTGGCATTGTAGAAGGTGCGGATTGACTGTTGTGCCAGATAGTTATCATCACCTTCACCGAGATAAATCAGAAACTGACGGGCGATATCCGGTGCGAAGACGGTCAGTAATTTGTTCTGCCACTGCCACGGATGTACCGGCATGAAGTAGTAATTTTTCGGGTCGACACCTTTATCAACCAGCTTTTGCGTGAAAGCACAAATCTGCGCTTCACCCAGTTCTTCCGCGATCAGTTTTTCATACGGTAAACCTTCGACACTGGCGAAATGTGCTTTGTCATGATGAACCGCCACCCAGACCAGTTGCAGTGGATTGGCCGCTTCCGGCGCGTAACGGACATAATCACCGGCATCAAAACCGATACGGCCGTTGTTGGCGATAAAGCTCGGATGGCCTTCGGTCATGCTGGTTTCGACGGTCTGGAAATCGGCCTGCGACAGTTGTTTCGCTGTGGTGTGATTGTTTGCCAGTTTGTAGGCACTGCTGTAAAGCGTGCTGCTGATTTCTTCCAGATAGGTTGGCAGCATGGCCTGGGAAATACCAATTTGCTCCGCGAATTCAATGATAAATTTAACCGCGTCCAGCGGCTGCGGGATAAAATTATCCAGGCGCTGAATGCTGTCGAGATCAATCATCCAGTCATTCAGAGGCAACTGGCGGGCACGGAAGCGATATTCTATTTCCGAGGCCGGTACTGCCAGCTGATAGTCAGTCCAGGTGCCGGTCGTTTTCAACGACTGCGGCGCGAGCAGACGTTCATGGGTCAGTTCCGCCAGGCATTTACGCAGCAGCAGGGCATTCGCTTTTGCCCAGATTTCCGGTTGCAGGTGCTCACCGGTTTGCAGATTTGCAGGAGTCATGGTGTGTTTTTCCTTCTGGCTTGCCTGAAAAAAATCTTCACGCTGGCAAAATGCCAGCCATGCAGTTTTATGTGTCAGTTGAATTTGTTTCTGATAGCGGAAACCGGCGCGCTTATTCAGCTTGTGAATCTTTTCGTTACGAACATCTGGCTCGACCACTACGCGGCGGACTTCGGGCTGGCTGAACAGGTATTCCATCACGGCCGAGAACACCTGCCAGCTGAAGCCTGACACCGGTTTTTCAGCCGGTGACAGCAGAATATGCATGCCCATATCGCCGGGCTGGACGTCGTAATGTTCATGCAACGGGTCATCCTGAACCGGATAGCATTCGATGAGAAATTGCGGCTGACCGTCTATTTCGCCCATCAGCGCCGCCAGCGGTTTACCGTGAGTCAGGTTGCGATAGAAGCTGTCGACTTCTGCGAGGGTACTGTTCTGCATTCCCCAGAAATGTGCGTAGGGCTGCGTCATCCAGTTATGTAAAACGGCGGCATCTTTCTCCAGCGCCAGGGGGCGTAAAGACAGTTTTCCTGCGTCGCGCTGGCAGGAGAACACGGCGGTTGAAATGGCATCAGACATGGGTAAATTCTCCGTTAGTTTGCGCCAGGGATGCGGGACCCAAAGGTCTGGAAGGCGATGGATTTCTCCAGCGGATACACTTCAGTGCCGAGCATCTCGCGGATTATGGTGCTGTTGCGATAGCACGCCATGCCCAGATCCGGAGTGACGAAGCCGTGCGTATGCAGCTCGGCGTTTTGTACGAAAATCTGGTTGTGCGCATCGATGCTGTAATTGCGGTTGACGGCGTAACGACCCGCGTCATCCCACTGAATACGGTTGTAAATGCCTTCAACAAACTGCGGTGGCTGATAGCCGTAACCCGTTGCGAGGATCACGGATTCCGTGCGGTGTTGGTATTCCTGTTGTTGTTCGTGGTGGAGCAGGGTCATTTCCAGTTCGCCGCTGCGGCAGCGGGTCAGTGCTTTCAGTTCCGAATGTGTATACAAATCGACATTCAGCGGTCCGTCGAGACGTTTGACGTACATCAGATCATAAATGTCGTTGATCAGACTGATGTTAATGCCCTTATACAGGCATTTTTGTTCACGATTGAGCTGATCGCGCTTGCTCATTGGCAGCGCGTGGAAATAATCGATGTATTCCGGTGAGGTCATTTCCAGCGTCAGTTTGCTGTATTCCAGCGGGTAGAAACGCGGGGCGCGGGTCACCCAGGTCAGGTGGTAATCGTGCTTATCGATATCAGAGAGCAGGTCATAGTAAATTTCTGCGGCACTCTGGCCGCTGCCGACCACGGTAATGGATTTCGAATTCTGTACCTGCTCTTTGTTCGGCAAATAGGCCGAAGAATGATGCACGTTCCTGCCGGCATCCCGCGCACAGGCGGGTATCCACGGCGACGGTCCTGTGCCGAGAACCAGCCTTTTGGTGCGGTAGATCTGCTTTTCGCCGCTTTTGGTTGAGCGCGTTTCAACCAGATAGCATTCCTGCACGGCATCCCAGGTGACCAGTTCCACGCGCGTGGAGAATTGCAGGCTGGTCAGTTGGCTGCATGCCCACTGGCAATACTGATTGAACTCTTTACGCATCATGAAGAAGTCTTCACGGATGTAGAACGAGTAAAGTTTCCCCTGTAATTTCAGGTAATTCAGGAAGCTGTAAGGGCTGGTCGGATCGGCGAGAGTCACCAGATCTGCCATGAACGGCGTCTGTAAATGCGCGCTTTCCAGCATCATACCGGTGTGCCAGTCAAAGCTGTCATTCTGGTCTAAAAACAGACCGTTCAGCTCTTTCACCGGTTCAGTCAGACAGGCCAGCCCGAGGTTAAACGGGCCGATGCCCACGGCGATGAAATCATACGTTTGGTCGTTTGAATGGATATTCATGGTGCGGCTCCTTTTACCGGTTTTTCGCGGCGCTCAGCGTGCTGGCAGTCAGTTCTTTGCCGTAATGCGTGATCAGGCTGAGCACATCGGCAACGTCTTCCCTGGTGGTGGTGGGGTTCAGTAAGGTGAATTTCAGATACTGACGCTGATGCACTTTGGTACCGGCGATAACGGCGCTGCCGTCGCGGAAAATGGCCTTGCGGATCCCGGCATTGATTTCGTCAATCTGTTCATGACTCATGGAGATACGCGGCACAAAACGGAATACCAGCGTGCTCAGTTCCGGTTTATGCAGCACTTCGATATTCGGATTTTGTTCCATCATCTGATGCGTTTCTGTTGCGCGTGCCAGCAGCACATCGAACGATTCTCCCAGTGCTTGTTGACCCATAATGCGCAACGTCAGCCACATTTTGAGGGCATCAAAACGTTTGGTGGTCTGGATACTTTTGTTCACCAGATTTGGCGTGCCTTCCAGTTTCGCACTCAGCGGATTCAGGTATTCAGCGTGGTGCGTGACGTGCTCCAGATGGCTGTGATCGTTAACCAGGAATGCGCTGCAGCTCACCGGCTGGAAGAAGGATTTGTGATAATCCACGGTAACGGAATCGGCCAGATGGATCCCTTCAATGCGCTGGCGATGCTGAGGTGAAACCAGCAAACCGCAGCCGTACGCGGCATCAGCATGCATCCAGATTTTTTCCTGGCGGCAGATTTCAGCGATCTCATTCAGCGGGTCAATGCTGCCAAAGTCAGTCGTACCGGCGGTTGCCACGACCGCAATTGGAATCAACCCTTCATTGTGGCAGCGCTCAATTTCCTGACGGAGCGCGGCAATATCCATACGGAAAGCGCTGTCGCAGGCGACTGGCACCACGGCGTCATAACCCAGGCCGAGCAGGGCAGCGGATTTCTGAATACTGAAATGGCTGACCTGTGAACTGAAAATACGCCAGCGGTTGGCTTCCGGCGGCAGCCCCTGGTACTTGATGCTGTGTTGCGGGCGGGTGCGTTTGCAATGACTGTCTCTTGCCAGCAGCATTGCCATCAGATTAGACTGCGTACCGCCGCTGGTGAAAATACCATCTGACTGTGCGCCAAAACCGATACGGGCGAGTGTCCAGTCAATAACTTTTTGCTCGATGAGTGTGCCGCCTGCGCTCTGATCCCAGGTATCCACCGAGGAGTTGATGGCGCTGATAAACAGTTCCGCCAGTTGGGAAGGTACTACGGTCGGACAGTTGAGATGCGCGAGGTATTTCGGATGGTGGAAATAGACCGCGTGCTGAAGATATAAATCATCCAGTTCTTCCAGCGCCAGCCGCGTTCCGTCTAAAGGTTTGGTCAGGTCAATATGGCGAAATTGCTCGGCTAATTCAGCCGGAGAAACGCCGGAAAAAGGTTTCTCAGTATGGTTAATATGGGATTTAATTAATTCGAGGCCTTGCTCAATCAGGGTCTGCCATTCAGAAGTGCTGTTCTGGTTAAAAATATAACCTTTATTTTTGCTTATATTCGCCTGAGTGATTGTCAGGTCTTGAGTGCCGGATTGCATTAATTCCCAGTTATTTATCTGGCTCATTCTGGATCCTTTTGGTTAGTCCTTTTCATCCTCAGCAGGCGTGGGGCGGCCACCCGGATAAAGTCAGGATTTAGCAGTGAACGTAAGCATCAGCAGGCAGGGCTGATGGCCATGCCTGTAAAGTGTATAGTTTAATATTTTATGTTATAAAAAATAAACAGTGATATGTCTTGTTTGGATTCCTTAGTGCGGACTTATACAAGGTTTTAACGATTGAGAATCATTATAAATGCAAATCATTATCATTCAACAACGACATTGAACATTTGCCCATAACAGAACTTTTTGATTGTTTAATGTGATGTATGTCACATAAATTTCTGAAGGATAAGTTCGGAGTACACATTCCTATGAGATGAATCTGTATTTGTTATACGTTTGCTGACTTAAAAGAAGGGTTGTCTTGCGATAAAAAGTTATATTTAAGCGCAATGTTTGTAGGTGTAATGAATTTTCATCACGCAATGTTTTATGCAGTGAACCTGATTATTTCAAACGAATGGCAAAATAATGATCAAATTAAGACTGTTCACTGACCTGCAGGAGGGGGTAATAGATTCAGGGGCAGGACGAAAATAAAAAAGGCCGATCACGATGATCGGCCATATGTTTATATCTTATTACATTTAACTATTATTCAACACGCAGTATACGGCTGGTATTGGTGGTACCGACGGTGCTCATGACATCACCCTGGGTGATGATCACCAGATCGCCTGACAAAAGGTAACCTTTATCACGCAGTAAATTCACGGCATCCTGTGCGCCCGCTACACCGTCATTTGCGCTGTCGAAGAAGACAGGGGTAACGCCGCGGTAAATCGCGGTCAGATTCAGTGTGTGTTCGTGGCGCGACATGGCAAAGATCGGCAGGCCGGAGCTGATACGTGACAACATCAGCGCGGTACGCCCGGACTCGGTCATGGAAATGATCGCCGTGACCCCTTTCAGGTGGTTTGCCGCGTACATGGCGGACATTGCAATGGCTTCTTCGATGTTATCGAATTCCACGTCCAGGCGGTGTTTGGAAACGTTAATGCTTGGGATTTTTTCTGCGCCCAGACATACGCGCGCCATGGCTGCCACAGTTTCAGCAGGATATTGACCCGCAGCCGTTTCCGCTGACAGCATGACCGCATCTGTGCCATCGAGCACGGCGTTCGCTACGTCCATCACTTCTGCACGGGTTGGCATCGGGTTAGTGATCATCGATTCCATCATCTGGGTCGCAGTGATCACCGCGCGGTTCAGCTGACGTGCACGACGAATCAGTTTTTTCTGGATACCCACCAGCTCAGGGTCGCCGATTTCAACGCCCAGGTCACCGCGGGCCACCATCACGACATCGGATGCCAGAATGATGTCATCCATTGCTTCATCTGACGCCACCGCTTCAGCGCGTTCGACTTTAGACACGATTTGCGCATTACAGCCTGCATCGCGTGCCAGACGGCGCGCGTAGTTAAGATCTTCGCCGGTGCGTGGGAATGAAACTGCCAGATAATCTACGTCCATTTTGGCCGCAGTAATAATGTCTGCTTTATCTTTCTCAGTCAGCGCTTCGGCAGAAAGACCTCCGCCCAGCTTATTGATGCCTTTATTGTTAGACAGCGGGCCGCCCACGGTCACTTCCGTGAACACTTTCATGCCCTGAACTTCGAGCACTTTCAGCTGCACACGGCCGTCATCAAGTAACAGAATATCACCCGGCACCACATCAGCAGGGAGACCTTTATAGTCGATGCCGACTTTTTCTTTATCGCCTTCACCCTTGCTCATGTTGGCATCGAGCAGGAATTTGTCACCGATATTGAGGAAAACTTTACCTTCCTTGAAGGTCGATACACGGATTTTCGGACCTTGCAGATCGCCAAGAATCGCGACGTGGCGGCCGAGACGCGCGGCTATTTCACGCACTTTGTTAGCGCGAAGAATGTGATCTTCAGCGGTTCCGTGGGAGAAATTCATACGCACAACGTTCGCACCAGCAGCAATGATCTTCTCAAGATTATTGTCGCGGTCAGTTGCAGGGCCGAGCGTGGTAACAATCTTCGTTCTTCTGAGCCTTCTGGACATGCCTAACTCCGTTAACTGATGAAACATGGTAATGCAAAAAAACAGCGAGCCCACATTGGGTTTAGGTGTAATTGTAATACAAAAGGGTTTCACCTGTGTGACCCGCTGACCTCATGTCTGACATTTACCCTGCGCACTTTGCGCGTAGATTTCCCGCCAGACTCCCTATTAAATCAATGATGATTTGTTCATATATTCTATGAATGATTTGATGTGCCGACTCGCATGACGAGCTTACTCCGGCAGGTTAGGGACGACCATTCCCTTATCAAAGCGCGATTCTTTCAACGCTTCTTTGACCCGCTTCAGGTTATCTCTGAATTTTGCACCACGACGCAGCGTAAACCCGGTAGCCAGCACATCAATCAACGTCAACTGAGCGATTCGAGAAACCATCGGCATGTAAACGTCGGTATCTTCCGGAACATCCAGTAACAGAGCCAGCGTGGCCTCATGCGCCAGTGGCGTATTAAAGGACGTGATGGCAATGACCGTAGCGTCGTTTTCGCGGGCAAGTTGCGCCAGCTCGACCAGATTTTTGGTGCGGCCGGTGTGGGAAATCAACACCACCACATCGCCTTCGCTGGAATTCATGCAACTCATGCGCTGCATGACGATGTCATCGAAATACACCACGGGAATGTTAAAGCGGAAGAATTTGTTCATGGCATCATGCGCCACTGCGGCCGATGCGCCCAGCCCAAAGAAAGAAATCTTTTTCGCCTGGGTGAGTAAATCGACTGCGCGGTTGATGGCAGCGATATCGAGAGTATTTTTCACCTGATCGAGGCTGGCCATAGCGGATTCGAAAATTTTGCTGGTGTAAGCGCTGACGCTGTCGCTTTCATCCACGTTACGGTTCACATAAGGTGTGCCGTTTGCCAGACTTTGTGCCAGATGTAATTTAAAATCTGGAAACCCTTTTGTGTCGAGGCGACGGCAAAAACGGTTTACAGTAGGTTCACTGACGTCCGCCATGCGGGCGAGAGTGGCAATACTGGAGTGGATTGCAATGTGTGGGGATGCCAGGATCACTTCGGCGACTTTGCGTTCTGACTTGCTCAGAATGTCAAGGTGGGTCTGGATTTTTTCCAACGTATTCATAAGCATGACACTCATAGGTTTCAACGATTTCTTTGAAAAGAGGAAATCGTGTTGATTTGATGAAAATATACTACGCGCTTAATGCTGTTGGCAGCGTCAGTCAGGCGAAAAAACGCTTTTTTTGTCAGAGTTTGACCGGGATCTAACTTTCAGTATGGTAAATTCTGTTCAGTTTTGTCATAAAATTACAGAATGTGGTGGGTTTTGCTATCCGCTGAGACATTTATGATAAAAACAAGCTTTTCCGCAGAGTTATCCCCCTGTCAGAACATGGTTTACGGCTCACGGACAATCAGAGTACATTGTTGCTGAAATAAAATTACAATATGTACCCGAGATAATTCGAGTTGCAGCTCACGCACAGCAACCAGAAATATGTTAGGTATTCCTGCATTGAGGAGAAGAACATGGCGGTAACTCAGACAGCCCAGGCTTGTGATCTGGTAATTTTCGGTGCAAAGGGCGATCTTGCGCGCCGTAAGCTGTTGCCTTCCCTGTATCAGTTAGAGAAAGCGGGTCACATTCACCCGGACACCCGCATCATCGGTGTCGGACGTGCGGAATGGGACAAAGCGGCCTATACCGAAGTGGTCAAAGAAGCTCTGACCACCTTCATGAAAGAAAAAATTGATCCGGAACTGTGGGATAAGCTCAGCGCCCGTCTTGATTTCTGTAACCTTGATGTCAACGATGTGAAGCATTTCAAAGTGCTGGGCAAAATGCTTGACCAGCAAAATCGCGCCACCATTAACTACTTTGCGATCGCGCCAGGCCACTTCGGTGCGATTTGCCGCGGTCTGGGCGAAGCAGGGCTGAACAAAGAACCTGCGCGCGTCGTGATGGAGAAACCACTGGGACACTCTCTGGAGTCTTCTCAGGTTATCAACGATCAAGTCGCGGAATACTTCGCTGAGTCCCAGGTTTACCGTATCGACCACTATCTGGGTAAAGAAACGGTACTGAATCTGCTGGCACTGCGTTTCGCTAACAATCTGTTTGCCAGCAACTGGGATAACCGCACCATTGATCATGTGCAGATCACGGTCGCTGAAGAAGTCGGTATCGAAGGCCGCTGGGGTTACTTTGATGACGCCGGTCAGATGCGCGACATGATCCAGAACCACTTGCTGCAAATTCTGACCATGATCGCCATGTCACCTCCGGCTGATCTGAGCACCGACCGTATCCGTGACGAAAAAGTGAAAGTGCTGCGCTCACTGCGTCGTATCGACCAGTCAAACGTGCGTGAAAACACCGTGCGCGGCCAGTACACAGCCGGTTTCGTACAGGGCAAAAAAGTCCCTGGCTATCTGGAAGAAGAAGGTGCGAAAAAAACCAGCAGCACCGAAACTTTCGTGTCTATTCGTGTGGATATCGACAACTGGCAGTGGGCGGGCGTGCCATTCTACCTGCGCACCGGTAAGCGTCTGCCGAGCAAATGTTCTGAGGTCGTGGTGTATTTCAAAAACCCGGCATTGAACCTGTTCCGTGATTCTTACCAGCAGTTGCCGCAGAACAAACTGACTATTCGTTTGCAACCGGACGAAGGTATCGAGATCGAAGTGCTGAACAAAGTGCCGGGTCTTGAGCACAAACACCGTCTGCAAACCACCAAGCTGGATCTGAGCTTTACTGAAACCTTCAATGAACAGCATATTGCCGATGCTTACGAGCGTCTGCTGCTGGAAACCATGCGTGGAATTCAGGCGCTGTTCGTCCGTCGTGACGAAGTGGAAGAAGCCTGGAAATGGGTCGACTCCATCATGAACGCATGGGCTGCGGAAAGCGAAGCACCAAAACCGTATCAGTCAGGGACTTGGGGGCCGGTAGCTTCCGTGGCGATGATCACCCGCGACGGCCGTTCCTGGAACGAGTTCGAGTAACGAATAATTTATTGAGTCATTACTCCCCAAAATAATTGGAGTTGCAGCAAGGCGGCAAGTGAGTGAGTCCCGATGAGCTGACATGAGTCAGTGATTCGGGTGAACAAGCGCAGCCAACGCCGCTGCGGCTTCAAGTATGACGGGGAGAGTAGTATCGTCCAATCGGGTGTGGTCGGTTACTGGCAGGGTTTAAATTCTGCTGGTCCCTGTGGCAGGGGCGCGCCATCAATCACAACGGTGCCTGCGGGCATGAATGGAGAACAAGATGAAAAACTGGAAAACAAGCGCGGAACAAATTCTGACCTCAGGGCCGGTTGTTCCTGTGATTGTTATCAACAAACTGGAGCATGCGGTTCCGCTGGCTAAAGCGCTGGTTGCGGGTGGCGTCCGTGTGCTGGAAGTGACGTTGCGCACCCCATGCGCGATGGATGCGATCCGTGCCATTGCTCAAGAAGTGCCGGACGCTATCATTGGCGCAGGTACGGTACTCAATCCTGAGCAACTGGCTGAAGTGACCGAGGCGGGTGCCCAGTTTGCGATTAGCCCTGGCCTGACTGATGCTTTGCTGAAAGCAGCCAATGCCGGTTCTATTCCTTTAATCCCGGGGATTTGTACGGTATCCGAACTGATGATGGGTCTGGATGCTGGTCTGCGTGAATTTAAGTTCTTCCCGGCTGAGGCCAATGGCGGCGTGAAAGCGTTGCAGGCGATTGCCGGTCCGTTCCCGCAGGTGCGTTTCTGCCCGACTGGCGGAATTTCGCCAGCGAACTACCGTGATTACCTGGCGCTGAAAAGCGTGCTGTGTATCGGTGGTTCATGGCTGGTGCCAGCCGATGCGCTGGAAAGCGGTGATTACGCACGCATTACTGAGCTGGCGAAAGAAGCGGTCGCCGGTGCAAAGATCTAAAACAGCGACGTGCTGAAAATGAAAAACCTCCCGCGGGAGGTTTTTTTATGTCTGCTGATCAGTGCTTAGCGTGCGGCAATGATCTTGATTTCAATTTTGTATTTCGGATTCATCAGGTTAGCCTGAACCGTGCAGCGTACCGGTGCATTGCCCGGTGATATCCAGGCATCCCAGGCTTCATTCATCGCCGGGAAATCTTCTTTATTGACCAGAAACAGTGTGGCATCGAGAATTTTGCTCTTATCCGAGCCCGCTTCCGTCAGCGCAGCATCGATAATGGCCAGCGTTTCTGCGGTCTGGTCTTTTGCATTCGCGTCCAGATTTTCCGGCACTGCCGTGTAATAAATGGTGTTGTTATGGATAACGATGTCGGACATCCGTGGCTCAGGTCGGATACGCTCGATGGTCATATTATGGCTCCAGTTAGTCACTTTTTTATGATGCCGCTAAGGGTATCACAAAGGATGAATACGTTGGATTGGCAGATGGCGGTGGTAGTCGGGGCGAGGGATTGGCATAATCACTGCTGATCCGTACAGGTAGAGAGACAGAGTGACAGACGATTTCGCAACAGACGGCGCACTGGCGCAGAAAATTGAAGGTTTTAAACCCCGTGAACCTCAGCGTCTGATGGCGCAGGCTGTCAGCAAAGCCATCAGCGGTAAGCAAGGGCTGGTGGTGGAAGCCGGTACTGGTACCGGTAAAACCTACGCGTATCTGGCACCGGCATTGCGCTCCGGCAAAAAAGTCATTATCTCCACCGGTTCGAAAAACTTACAGGATCAGCTTTATTCCCGCGATTTGCCCAAAGTTGCCAGCGCGCTGAATTTCAAGGGCCGTCTGGCGCTGCTGAAAGGGCGCTCAAACTATTTGTGTCTGGAACGTCTGGAGCAGCAATCGCTCTCCGGCGGCGATCTTGCCAGCCAGGCGCTCAGCGAACTGGCGCATCTGCGTCACTGGTCGAGCAGCACGGAAGAGGGCGATATCAGCACCTGCACCGTGGTACCTGAAGACAGCTTTGTCTGGCCGCTGGTGACCAGTACCAACGACAACTGTCTGGGGAGTGACTGCCCGCTTTACAAAGAATGTTTCGTGGTAAAAGCCCGCCGTAAGGCGATGGACGCCGATGTGGTGGTGGTGAACCATCATCTCTTTATGGCGGACATGGTGGTGAAGGAGAGCGGCTTTGGTGAGCTGATCCCCGAAGCTGACGTGATGATTTTCGACGAAGCCCATCAGATCCCTGACATCGCCAGCCAGTATTTTGGCCAGCAGGTCACCAGCCGCCAACTGCTTGATATGGCAAAAGACATTACTATTGCTTACCGCACGGAAGTCCGTGACTCTGTGCAGTTGCAGAAAAGCGCTGACCGGCTTAGCCAGAGCACGATGGATTTCCGTCTGGCGCTCGGCGAGCCCGGTTTTCGCGGCAATCTTCGCGATGTTCTCAGTCAGCCTGCCATTCAGCGTGCCTTACTGTTGCTCGATGACGCGCTGGAACTTTGCTACGACGTGGTTAAATTGTCCCTCGGCCGTTCTGCGTTGCTGGATGCGGCTTTCGAGCGCGCCACGCTTTACCGCAACCGTCTCAAACGCCTGAAAGACGTGTCGATCCCCGGTTACAGTTACTGGTACGAATGTAATTCACGCCATTTCGTCCTGGCGCTGACTCCCTTGTCGGTGACCGACAAATTCAGCGAGATGATGAAAGAAAAACCGGGGGCGTGGATTTTCACCTCGGCAACGCTTTCGGTGAACGATCAGCTGCATCATTTTACTGAGCGTCTGGGGCTGGATGAGGCAGAAACGTTGCTGCTGCCGAGCCCGTTCGATTACGCCAAACAGGCGCTGTTGTGCGTTCCGCGTTTTCTGCCTGAATCAAATGTGCAGGGCAGTTCGAAACAGCTGGCGCGGATGTTGCGCCCGCTTATCGAAGCTAATAAAGGCCGCTGTTTTTTCCTGTGTACGTCTCACAAAATGATGCGTGAACTGGCGGAAGAATTCAGGGCCAGCCTGACGCTGCCGGTTTTGTTGCAGGGCGAAACCAGCAAGGGCCAGTTGCTGGCGCAGTTTGTCGAAGCCGGTAACGCCTTACTGGTCGCCACCAGCAGTTTCTGGGAAGGCGTGGACGTGCGCGGTGACGCGCTGTCGTGCGTAATTATCGACAAACTGCCGTTCACGTCGCCTGACGATCCATTGCTCAAAGCCCGTATTGAGGATTGCCGTCTGCGCGGCGGAGATCCGTTCAATGACGTACAATTACCGGATGCTGTCATTACGCTTAAACAGGGTGTCGGACGTTTGATCCGTGATACGGATGATCGCGGGGTGATGGTGATTTGCGATAACAGGCTGGTAATGCGTCCGTATGGTGAAGTTTTTCTCAACAGCTTGCCGCCGACGCCACGCACGCGAGATCTGACGCAAGCGATCCGCTTTTTACAAAACGCTGAAGAGCAGAATTAGCCCTTTGTTTATGCTAAGATGCCGCCCCGAAAAAGGCTCTTGTACCCGTCATATTTCACGTTGCAGATGCGTTGACTGCGCGCGAGGTATTGAGGGTATAACTTATTAATTTCCCGCCTGAGGTTTGGCATGTCCACGCGAATTTTAGCAATTGATACGGCGACAGAAGCCTGTTCGGTTGCGCTTTACGATCAGGGCGAAACGCTCGCTCATTTTGAACTCTGCGCCCGCGAACATACGCAGCGCATTCTGCCGCTGGTGCAGCAGATCCTCGCCGAAGCGGGGCTTTCCCTGAAACAACTCGACGCACTGGCCTTCGGCCGGGGACCGGGGAGTTTCACCGGCGTGCGCATCGGCATTGGTATCGCGCAAGGCTTATCGCTCGGCGCGGAACTGCCTTTGTTGCCCGTCTCCACCTTACTCACCATGGCGCAGGGTGCTTACCGCCAGACCGGCGCGGAACAGGTGCTGGCAGCCATTGATGCCCGCATGGGCGAAGTGTACTGGGGTGAATTTACCCGCAATACACAAGGTGTCTGGAGCGGTGAAAATACCGAGACGGTCATCAAACCTGAACAACTGATGGCGCGTACCGTTGAGCTAAACGGGCGCTTTGCCACCGTGGGTACGGGCTGGGAAGCCTATCCGCATTTACTGGGTGAATCCCCGGCGGCAGATTTATTTGATGGAAAAATGTTACTGCCGCAGGCGGAAGATATGTTGCCGCTGGCGCTGCAGCTCTGGGAAAACGGTATTCGCGTTAATCCGGAAGATGCTGAACCGACTTACCTGCGTAATGAAGTTACGTGGAAAAAGCTGCCAGGCCGATAAGTCATGGCAACTTGTGCATCAAAAGACGGTCAAAATGAAGAGTTTGCACAGGAGTCATCGTAATGCGTAAGTGGTCTGTTGTTCAGCAGTTATCAGGTGTAACGGGTAAGAAAATGGTGCTGAGTGCTGTTGCACTCAGCGTGTTGGTAATATCAGGGTGTGTCACCGTGCCCGATGAAATTCGTGGGACCACGGCTACGCCGCAAATGAATTTACAGGCCGTGCAGGGCGCGCCGAATTTGTACGTCGGGCAGGAGTCGCGTTTTGGCGGCAAAGTGATTGCCGTAACCAACCTGCAAAACAAGACGCGTCTGGAAATCGCAACTGTTCCGCTGGATGACGGTGCTCGCCCGATTTTAGGGGCAGCATCACGCGGACGCATCATGGCTTACATTAACGGTTTTGTGGATCCGGTGGATTACCGCAATCAGTTAGTGACCGTCGTCGGGCCAATTACCGGCGTGGAAAAGGGCACCATCGGCCAGACGTCTTATGATTTCGTTACCGTTAATGTCAACAGCTACAAACGCTGGCGGATACAGCAACAGGTCGTCATGCCTCCGCAACCTATCGGCCCGTGGGGCTATGGTTTTGGCGGACCGTATGATTCCTGGGGGCGGGGGTTTGGGCCCGGTTGGGGTCCCGGCTGGTATAATACAGCACCGGCCCGGGTCGAAAGCGTCGTCACCGAATAGACCGCCGCCGCCGCGTGGAGCTCCGCCTTCTCATGGCGCGCTTCCCCCGGCAACAGTAAAACCGGCAGCGACGCATTCTGTTGTGCCGCTGCCCGGGAAATGACCTGAAGAGAAGCGTTGTTAAGGCGGCTTAATTGCCGCCTTTTTATTTTCTGCCATGGACGGTTGACAAAGTAAGGGCACAGAAAAAGTGACCCGCCTCTCAACCTCGACATTGTTTGAAACGCAACTGGTAAGCTGAGTTAAAATATTGTTAAAGACGTGATAAAACTCGTCGAATAGAGACGGCAACAGAACATGATTTCAGGAGTGATACCTTGGAAAAGGTTTGGCTAAAACGATATCCGGCAGATGTTCCTGAGAACATCGACCCTGACCGCTACAGTTCGCTGGTCGAGATGTTTGAAAATGCTACGTTGCGTTACGCTGACAATGCGGCATTTATCAACATGGGCGAGGTGATGACTTACCGCAAGCTCGAAGAGCGCAGCCGTGCTTTCGCCGCCTATTTGCAAAATGAGCTTGGGCTCAGGAAGGGCGACCGCGTTGCCCTGATGATGCCGAATCTGCTGCAATACCCGATTGCCCTGTTTGGCGTATTGCGCGCCGGCATGGTGGTAGTCAACGTCAATCCTCTGTATACGCCGCGTGAACTCGAGCATCAGCTCAACGACAGCGGTGCCAGTGCCATTGTGATTGTTTCAAACTTTGCACATACCCTGGAAAAAGTGGTGTACAAAACCCAGGTTAAGCATGTGATCCTGACCCGAATGGGCGATCAGCTTTCTGCGGCGAAGGGGACGCTGGTTAACTTTGTGGTGAAATATATCAAACGGCTGGTGCCTAAATACCACTTGCCGAACGCGATTTCCTTCCGCACCGCCTTACAGCGCGGACGTCGTCTGCAATACATCAAGCCCGATATCATTAATAATGATCTGGCGTTCCTGCAATATACCGGCGGAACGACGGGCGTGGCGAAAGGGGCGATGCTGACCCACCGCAACATGCAGGCGAATCTCGAGCAGGCGAAAGCGGCCTACGCGCCGTTGTTACAGCCGGGACATGAACTGGTGGTAACCGCACTTCCGCTGTATCACATTTTCGCACTGACAGTGAATTGCCTGCTGTTCCTTGAACTGGGCGGTAAAAGCCTGCTCATCACCAATCCGCGCGACGTGCCGGGGATGGTCAAAGAACTCGGGAAATATCCTTTCACGGCTATCAGCGGCGTGAATACATTGTTCAATGCGTTGCTCAATAATGAAGATTTCCGTGAGCTTGACTTCTCCTCGTTGCGTCTTTCTGTCGGCGGCGGAATGTCGGTGCAGAAATCAGTGGCAGAGAAGTGGGAAAAACTGACCGGTAAACATCTGCTGGAGGGTTACGGACTGACAGAATGTTCACCGCTGGTGTCGGGTAACCCGTATGATTTGAAACATTACAGTGGCAGTATCGGTCTGCCAGTGCCGTCCACGGAAGTCCGTCTCGTGGATGATAACGGCCAGGATGTCGGGCCTGGTCAGCCTGGCGAGCTGTGGGTTAAAGGCCCGCAGGTTATGCTGGGTTACTGGCAACGGCCTTCCGCCACCGATGAGGTGCTAAAAGATGGCTGGTTATCGACGGGCGATATCGTTACAGTGGATGAGCAGGGCTTCTTACGGATTGTTGACCGTAAAAAAGACATGATTCTGGTTTCCGGTTTCAACGTTTACCCTAACGAAATTGAAGAGGTGGTTTCACAACATGACAAGGTACTCGAAGTTGCCGCCATTGGCGTGCCGGATGAGTCGTCGGGTGAAATCGTCAAAATTTGCGTGGTGAAGAAAGACCCATCACTGACCAGCGAAGAGCTTCTCGCACATTGTCGTCGGTTATTAACCGGTTACAAAGTACCGAAGATTGTCGAGTTCCGCGACGAGTTGCCGAAGTCAAATGTCGGTAAAATTCTCAGAAGGGAACTTCGTGATGAGCAGCTGAAACCGAAAGCCAGTCCGAAGCAGGATGCGGCATAGCGGATTGCCTGTTCAGTCAGAAAGAGTCAGATTCTTAACGCCGGCGATGTCCGGCGTTATCACGTTATAACGCAGTAATGATTAAGAGAATGATGTTTTGAATTATGAGTTGATCACCACCAATGACGCGCTGGAGCAAGTTTGTCTTCAGGCCAAAGCGCACAGTAAAATTGCGCTGGATACCGAATTTGTCCGTACCCGCACGTATTATCCGCAACTGGGGCTCATACAGTTATTCGATGGCGAACGGCTGACGCTGATCGACCCATTGCCAATCACCGCCTGGCAACCCTTCATTGATTTGCTGGTTGATCCTGATGTCATCAAATTCCTGCATGCCGGCAGCGAAGATCTGGAAGTTTTCCTGAATGCCTTTGGGGTGATGCCTTCGCCGCTGATTGATACGCAGATCCTCGCTGCTTTCAGCGGACGCCCGTTGTCCTGTGGTTTTGCACGTCTGGTGGCTGAAACCACCGGCGTTGAGCTGGATAAAAGCGAATCGCGCACTGACTGGATAGCCCGTCCCCTGAGCGAAAAGCAATGCGTCTATGCTGCGGCTGACGTGTGGTATCTGCTGCCGCTGGCCGATCAACTGATGCGTGAAACACAAGAAGCTGGGTGGATGGATGCCGCGCTGGATGAATGCCTTGCTCTGTGCCGCCGCCGTAAGGAAGTGCTGCAACCGGAACTGGCTTATCTGGAAATCAGTAACGCTTTTCAGTTGCGTCCACGCCAGTTGGGATGCCTGAAGTTGTTAGCCGCGTGGCGCCTGAACCAGGCCCGTCAGCGTGATCTGGCCGTTAATTTTGTAGTCCGTGAGGAGAACCTTTGGCAGGTGGCGCGCTATCAGCCAACGTCGCTGGGCGAGCTGGAAGCGCTTGGTCTGAGTGGCCCGGAGATTCGCTATCACGGGCGTACGTTGCTGGCGCTGGTGGAGGAATCGAATGCACTGGATGAAGCTGAACTGCCCGCACCGATTTTGAACCTGATTGATCAGCCGGGTTACCGCAAAGTCTTTAAGGATATTAAGGCACTTATTCAGACTGTCAGTGAAGAGAGTAAACTGAGCGTTGAAATGCTGGCATCACGTCGCCAGATTAATCAGTTACTGACCCATCACTGGAAGTTAAAAGATAAAGAATCACAACCTGAATTAATCAGTGGCTGGCGCGGGAAGTTGTTAGCTGAAAGACTGAATGAAATTTTGAGCAATTATTGATTCCTTCTTTTAAGAAGGAAAGTGAATACGCGTTAAAAAGAGCGGGCAATTGTCCCGCTCTTTTTATTTTATATTTCCCGATAACGCTTAATCCTAAAATAGCGGCAATCAGGCCAGTCTGGGGATATTAAATTCCAGCCAGAATGAGAGAAGTCTTAATCAAGAATTATCAGGAATAAGCGCAAACAGACAGAAAAAGAACCTGTTTAATGGGGTTATATACAGTGGTTATTTCGGGGCGGGAAGAGAATAGCGGAAGGGAACGAGATAAAAAGCAGTAGCCCCCTGAAAAAACAGGGGGCGCTATGCTGAAAAAAACACCTGCGAACAAGGCAAACAGACTGCTGTCATTTAGGCGTTTCTTCCGATTCTGGCAGGGTGACGTTAAGTTCCAGTACGGAAATATCGTCACCTTTTTGCTCGAACTGAACCTGCAACATTTCTGGGTCAATCTTAATGTACTTACAGATGACTGCCAGAATGTCACGTTTCAGTTCAGGCAGATATGATGGTTCACTATCCCCTCGACGCCGTTCGGCTACGATGATCTGTAGCCGTTCCTTGGCTATATTGGCTGTCGATTTTTTGCGGGACAGAAAGAAATCTAACAATGCCATGGTTTATCCCCCAAAAAGGCGTTTCAGGAAACTCTTCTTCTCTTCCTCAATGAAACGGAATGCACGTTCTTCCCCAAGCAGACGGCTGACAGTATCGTCATACGCTTTCCCTGCATCGGATTCCTGATCCAGAATGACCGGCTCGCCCTGGTTGGACGCGCGCAGTACAGACTGATCTTCCGGGATAACCCCGATCAGAGGAATACGCAGGATTTCCAGCACATCTTCCATGCTCAGCATGTCGCCACGGCTGACACGGCCCGGGTTGTAACGGGTAAGAAGCAGATGTTCTTTGATAGGCTCTAAGCCTTGTTCCGCACGGCGAGATTTTGAAGACAAAATGCCCAGAATGCGGTCGGAGTCACGAACGGAAGAGACTTCTGGGTTGGTGGTGATCACGGCTTCATCGGCGAAATACAACGCCATCAGTGCGCCGGTTTCGATGCCCGCAGGGGAATCGCACACCACGAAATCAAATTCCATTTCGGCTAAATCGTTCAGGATCTTCTCAACGCCTTCGCGGGTCAGTGCGTCTTTATCACGTGTTTGCGAAGCCGGAAGAATAAACAGGTTTTCGGTGCGTTTATCTTTGATAAGCGCCTGATTCAGCGTGGCATCACCCTGGATCACATTAACGAAATCATAAACCACCCGGCGCTCACAGCCCATAATCAGGTCGAGATTACGCAGACCGATATCGAAATCGATAACTACAGTCTTTTTGCCTTTTTGAGCTAAACCGGTAGCAATGGCCGCGCTTGAAGTGGTCTTGCCAACGCCCCCTTTACCCGATGTAACAACTATGATGCGTGCCATGAATGGATTCCTTGTCAAAAGGGCTTAGTTTAAAGGTTGTATGGTTAACACATTATTTAACAGGCTGAGGCGCGCTGCCTGACCGAGATAATCGGCCGGGATTTGATCACTCAACCAGTATTGCCCTGCGATAGAGACTAGTTCAGCGCCTAACTGCGTGCAAAAAATCTGACAATTTGCATCGCCTGCGGCGCCAGCCAGCGCTCTGCCTCGCATCATGCCGTAGATGTGGATATTGCCATCGGCAATCAGTTCCGCACCTGCGCTAACACTGTTGGTCACGATGAGGTCGCTGTTACGGGCATAAATTTGTTGGCCGGATCTGACCGGAGTACTGACAATGCGGGTTTTAGCCGGTGCATTGTCGGGCACGACAGGAACCGGTGGTTCTGCAGCGATACGCTGTGCGCGGCCTTCACTCAGCAGCGGTAAACCGGTGCGGGAAAGTGCGCGTTTTTGCGCCTCATCTTTGCAACCACTGATGCCAACAATGCGAAAGCCTGCAGAAGCGACAGCCTGTTGAATGTCTTTCCAGTTTGCTTCACCGGTCAGTGAGGCAACGTTGATAACAACAGGGGCATTTTTCAAAAAGGCTGGAGCTTGCTCCACTTTTTCCTGTAATGCCTGGTAAATAACCTCAGGTTGTGAACTATGTAAATGAACAACCGATAAGGTAAAACTGCTGCCTTTTAGTTCTATTGGCGATTGTGACATCTATCCTGACTCAGTCTCAGCAACTCTAAATCCCCGGAATACCACTCGGGGGGCGATATTCCGATGTACGATAAGCATGTTATAGTTACAGTTATATCTAGGCAAGCCACCGTTTCAATTAAATAGAGTTAAAAAAATGCTTTGTGTGATCTATAGAAGTACTAAACGCGACCAGACTTATCTGTATGTCGAAAAAAAAGACGATTTTTCCCGTGTGCCTGAAGAATTACTCAAAGGTTTTGGCGTGCCTCAGTTCTCAATGATGCTAAACCTGGCAAACCGTGAAAAACTTGCCACAGCAGATATTGCTAAAGTGCGTCAGTCGCTGGAGGAGCAGGGTTATTATCTGCAGGTTCCACCGCCGGTAGAAAGTTTATTGAATATTCATCTGAACGACGCCAGTAAATAACGCATTCCTGACATTTGTCTCGGCACTCCTCGAACTTTCAGACGGCATGACTTGCATTCATCTTGGTCGTGCTCAAAGCTTATAGCGATGAATCACTTGCAGAAGTCAAAAGGAAGAAATTGATGAAATTGTCGGCACTGGCCGTGTTAACACCGCTGATCATCCTCAGTGGTTGTGCAGCACAGAAAGCTACCTCAGGGCAACCCTCTACACCATCCACTGCGGCAACACAGCCTGCTGCTGCCGCACCGGCAGCGCCTTCTGGCAAAACGTCTCTGGCTGAACAGGGGCGGGACCCCGCGGAATTCCCGGCTTATGTCGAACAACTCAAAGCACAGGCGCTCTCACAAGGGATCAGCCAGCAGACCATCGACAGCACCTTCGCCAACATTCATTTTGTTGACCGCGTAATCAATTCAGATCGCAATCAGCTCGAAAAGAAAATTACCCTCGACGATTATCTGACACGCGTTCTGCCTGAATGGAAGATTAAACAAGGGCAGGAACAGCTTCAGAGTAATTTGCCTGCGCTGACAAAAGCCAGCGAACGTTATGGGGTTCAGCCGCAGTACATTGTGGCGTTATGGGCGATGGAAAGCAGCTTCGGCAAAATTCAGGGTAAAGAGGATGTATTCTCTGCGCTGGCCACACTGGCCTTCGAAGGACGTCGTGAAGCCTTCTTCACCAAAGAATTTATGTCGGCGCTTAAAATTGTCGATTCCGGTAAAGCCACCAGCGACATGATGAAAGGTTCCTGGGCGGGTGCGATGGGGCAGTCGCAGTTTATGCCAAGTTCTTATCTGACTTACGGCGCTGACGGTAACGGCGACGGCAAGATAGACATCTGGGCAAACACCGATGATGTTTTTGCTTCCACGGCCAATTATTTGGCGAAAGAAGGCTGGAAAGGCGATCAGGGCTGGGGCCAGGAAGTGAAATTACCGGCTAACTTTGATGGCGCTCTGTCGGGGCTGAAAAATAACCAGATGCATCCGGCCAGCTACTGGCAGCAGCGCGGCGTGACGCAAGTTGACGGCAGCCCGCTGATGTCGACAGCGACCCGTTCATGGATTATCACACCGGATGACACGCAGGGGCGCGCGTTCCTGGTTTACGATAACTTCCGTACGATCATGCACTGGAACCGTTCAACCTATTTCGCGCTGAGTATCGGCATGATGGCGGATGGTATTATGGGCTCGCAGTCACCGGTGGTTTCCGGCGATTTAGCACCGGCGACAACTCCGGCGCCTTCTGCACCGTTAGCGCCAGCACCGCATAATCCGTTCAGCGGCTGAAATTCCTAACTTCAAGGAGTAGCTGTATGTACCAACACAGAGACTGGCACGGCGCGTTACTGGATTTTCCGGTCAACAAAGTCGTGTGTGTCGGCAGTAACTACGCCGATCATATTAAAGAGATGGGCGGGCAGAAAGCGGCGGAACCGGTGTTATTTATCAAGCCGGAAACCGCTTTGTGCGATTTCCGCCAACCCATCGTCATCCCGAAGGATCTCGGTGCGGTACATCATGAAGTCGAACTGGCGGTACTTATCGGCACACCACTGAAGCAGGCGACGGAAGATCGCGTCGCCAATGCTATCGCTGGTTACGGGCTGGCACTTGACCTGACGCTGCGGGATTTGCAGTCGACGTTCAAACAAGCCGGACAACCCTGGGAAAAAGCCAAAGGGTTTGACGGTTCCTGCCCGATGAGCGGATTTATTCCGGTAAGTGAATTTGGTGATGCACAACAGGCTGAACTGCGGTTAGAGATCAATGGAGAAGTGCGTCAGAGCGGGAATACCCGCGATATGCTGACGCCGCTTCTGCCGCTGATTGCCTATATGAGCCGCTTCTTCACGCTGCGCGCGGGCGATATCATTCTGACCGGTACACCACACGGCGTCGGCCCGCTAAAAGCGGGTGATGAAATTGTGGCTACACTTAATGGTAAACAGGTAAGTTCCCGCGTGATCTGACGGCGTTTTTCCTCTCCGCCGGAACCCATTTCCGGCGGCTTTACTTGCATCTGCAGGCTAAAGCGTCTATATAAGCACCCTCATTTTCTTTATACCGGATGCACATTATGACTGAACCCGCTTTTTGGCAGCACAAAACGCTGCCTGAAATGACCGACGAAGAATGGGAAGCATTGTGCGACGGCTGCGGACAATGCTGCCTGCATAAGCTGATCGACGAAGACACCGATGAAATCTATTTCACCAACGTCGCCTGTAACCAGCTCAACATCAAGTCTTGCCAGTGTCGTAACTATGAACGTCGTTTCACGCTGGAAGAAGATTGCATTAAACTGACCCGCGAAAACCTGACAACCTTCGACTGGCTGCCGCCAACCTGCGCCTATCGCCTGATCGGCGAAGGACGCCCGCTGCTTCCCTGGCATCCGTTGCTGAACAAAGCATCGAAATCGGCCATGCATACAGCGCAGATCTCCGTACGTTACATCGCCGTGCGTGAAGACGACGTTGAAGACTGGCAGGATCACATTCTGAATAAGCCAAGCTGGGCCAGATAACCGATTTTGCCCGCAATCAGAAAACAAAAAGCCCCGGCAATCATTGCCGGGGCTTTTTATTACGAATTTTTACACTAAATCTCAGAGTCGGGTCTGACACCGTTCATGGCGCTGAGAGCCTCGGCATCCAGTTCAGGATCTTCTTTATCAATCAGTCGGGTCAGTTCAATGAGTGCCTGGAATTGCTCGAACAAAATCTTAGCGTCTGATTTAAGCATCTCATCAGCAGAGTCCAGCACTGAGTTGATGGCTTTGTTTACGCTTTCGATAATTTCCTGGGGGCCGCCATTTTTGCCGACAGTTAAAAATATAGCACTCAGTAAAAGGGACTGAGCCTCAACCTGTGCGGTAAGTTGCTTGGAATCCGCTTCCATGTGGGAGATTTTTGCGACCATACTTAAGATGATATTTTTCATTCATTGCCCCTTCAGACAAAGAGTATCTATTGCTTCTTATTTCTACGCCAGGTTATGAAAACTTCATAATCATATTTGGTAAAACTCGGTAGATTGTCGCAGTTGCTGAGAGCCTCAGGCATCTGGATGGTTTTTCCCTTCTTCGATAAAGTCTTCATTAATCTCATCGGTATTGTTCTGATGATCCCGGCCGGAAAGAATGTTCCAGCAGGCGATGAATAACGCGGCAATCAGCGGTCCAATCACGAAGCCATTGATGCCATACACTTCCATACCGCCAAGTGTGGTGACCAGGATAAGATAATCCGGCATTTTGGTGTCTTTGCCGACCAGCAGCGGACGTAACACGTTATCCACGATGCCGATGACCACCACGAAGAAGGCCACAATAAAGATCCCCTGCCACAGCATCCCGGAGGCGAAGAAATAAATCGCCGCAGGCACCCAGATAATGGCTGAACCCACTGCCGGAATGATCGACAGGAACGCCATCAGAGCACCCCAAAGCAGGCTTCCATCCAGACCGGCGATGTAAAACGCAATACCGCCCAGTGCGCCCTGTACAACCGCCACCACAACGGTGCCTTTTACTGTCGCGCGAGAAACGGCTGCAAACTTCATAAACAGATGGTGCTTTACATACCGTGACAACGGCAGGGTGGCGAGTGTCAGATTGACCAGGTAAGCGCCATCCTTGATCAGGAAGAACAGGACATACAGCATGATGCCGAAACCCACGACAAAGCCGAATGTGCTCTTACCTATTACGAAAACGCTGCCGGCCAGATACTGACTACCTTGCAGTGCCACATCAGAAAGTTTTTTCTGAATCTCAGCGGTGCTGTCGAGATCATGGTCTGACAGGAAGTGCCGTGCCCATCGTGGTAAATGATGGATGAAATCCGCCAGGATCACGGGCAGCTGTGTCTGATTTCCCTGCAGTTTGGTATAAACCGCATTGAATTCAAGTGCCAGCGACGAGGTTATAATCGCCAGAGGGGTGAAGACAATCAGACAAATTATCAAAACGGTCAGCAGAGAGACCACACCGTTGCGATCACCGACAACCTGTTTCAGCCGATTTTTTAACGGATTGAAGATGACGGCGAGAATAATGGCCCATAGTACGGAAGAGTAGTAAGGCCTTAATACATCGAAAAAAGCCAAAGTTACGATAAAAAGAATTGCGATGAAAAAGCCTTTTGAAAAACCTTTAATGAACATTTTTGTTCCTCTGATAAATCTTTTAGCCCTCGTAGCATAGAATGCATTGACGAATTTACAAACGTAGGTCTTTTTTTGTGCAGTGTGTTGTGTGCAGAAGGGGGAAGGGGGAAATCTTACCTCTGATCAAAAGCAACGCCGGGATTAATGGAACTCCGCCATTGCACCCGCGTTAATACCTGTCATTCCATTTCCGTTAAACGTCACTGTCGATTTCTATCCCTGATGTTTAAATTTTATTTAAACAGACCGTATAACACGAAACCAGCGACGACCCAGAAGGCGACGCAGGCTCCAACACAAATGATCCAAATGGCCCAGACGGGAAGATTTTTCATTGCACGTTCCAATAATGGTAATAAAAAGCACAGAGGCAGAAAGCCCGTGTTGAGCGGGCGCTGCAGATAATACATCACGTCTGTTTTGGAAAACATCTTCTCCTCCACAGACATAAAAAAAGCGCCATCAGAGGCGCTTTTCCGTGTCAGCAAGGACTGAATTAACGACCAAATAAATCGCGACGTTTTGGTTTAACGAACTGAGCCAGTAGCACCAGAACAGCAATCACCATAAACACGCTGAAAATCACGACCAGCCACTGTGGCATGCCCAGTGACAGGAATTCCCACTGTTTTTCTGCACAATCACCGCTGGCGATAAACATCCACGGGAACCATTTGTCCAGTGGCAACCAGCTTGGGAAACGCGCGGCAAAATCACAGGTGGCGAACGGAGAAGGGTGCAACTGAATCATGGTGTGTTCCCATGACAGGCGGATACCTTCGTAAGCACTGTAGAGCCAGATGAGGATCCCGGCATAGCGTAACCATGTGGAAGGTGCGATAGCACCGACGAGGCCAGCCAGCAGAATACCCATCAGAGCACAACGTTCATAAATACACATGACACAGGGCTTAAGTAACATCACGTGTTGGAAATACAATGCAACCAGCTCAAGTGCCAGTGCAGTCAGAGCCATCAGAAGCCATGCACCGCGACCTTGTGAACAGCGGTTAAGATATTGCAACATAGAAAATTTTCCCTGCAGTTAGCTACTGACACGCAGTGTAAACCAATTGCTTGCTGCTGCCAGCCTGTCCGAATCAATATTCGGTAAATAATTAATATAAATCGGACAATTCGACTTTAAATTCTGTAATTTCCTGAGTGAAGGTGCTTACAGGAGATTACTGACTCAATCTTTCCTTCATCAATGCACCGGCATGATCTCAGTTACCGGGGGCAAACTCAGCCATCCCATGTCGCTGTACCACTGGGTCATATCGGGCAACAGATACTGAACACACAACAGGCCGACGAGTGTCATGACCACAGTGTACGGCAATGCCATCCAGACCATCCTTCCGTAAGAAAGCCGGATCAGCGGTGCAAGGGCAGAAGTCAGCAGGAACAGGAAGGCTGCCTGACCATTGGGTGTCGCCACTGAAGGCAGGTTGGTGCCGGTATTAATGGCCACGGCCAGCATCTCAAATTGTTTCAGATCGATAATGCCATTTTCCAGCGCCGATTTGGCTTCATTGATGTAGACCGTACCGACGAAAACGTTATCTGAAACCGATGAGAGCAAACCGTTGAACAGGTAAAAGAGTGAAAGCTGGTTGGACGGTGCAGCCTGAAGTACAAAATGAATGATCGGGCTGAACAGATGCTGTTCGACGATCACGGCAACAATGGCAAAAAATACCGTCAGCAGGGCAGTGAACGGCAGTGAATCCTGGAATGCCTTGCCGATGGCATGTTCATCCGTCACACCACATAACGCGGTTGCAAAGATAATCACCGTCAGGCCGATCAGGCCAACCTCAGCGAGATGGAATGCCAGCGCAACAATCAGCCACACACCAATCACCGCCTGCACAGCCAGTTTTATACGCTCCTGCTTCGTGTTGTTCTCGCTGTTCTTTTGATCAAACTTTTTAAGCACTTCATACACCGGATGTGGCAGTTGCGCGCCATAACCAAACCAGCGGAAGCGTTCTACCAGCGCACATACAATAAACCCGCAGAAAAAGACCGGCACGCTGACCGGCGACATGCGGATCAGAAAATCGATGAATTGCCAGCCTGCGCTTTTCGCGATGATCAGGTTTTGCGGTTCGCCGACCATCGTCATCACGCCACCCAGCGCGGTACCGACACCGGCGTGCATCATCAGGCTGCGTAAAAATGCGCGGAATTGTTCAAGCACAGCCTGATGCTGCTGATTGCCGGTAAAAGAGCTGTCGTCATTGACCTCAGTATTTTCATTCTGATTTGAAGCAACGTTGTGATAAATGGAATAAAAGCCCACTGAAACGCTGATCACCACGGCAATAACGGTCAGTGCGTCCAGGAATGCGGAAAGAAAGGCGGCAGCAAAACAAAACGCCAGTGAAAGGGCAATTTTATTGCGCAGATTCAACAACAATTTGGTGAACACGGTTAACAGCAACTGCTTCATGAAATAGATGCCAGCGACCATGAAAATCAGCAACAAGATGACTTCCAGATTAGCAGACACTTCTTCGCGGATCCGTCCTGCGCTGGTCATGCCGATCATGACGGCTTCGATGGCGAGCAATCCACCCGGCTGAAGCGGGTAGCATTTAAGCGCCATACCTAATGTGAAAATGAACTCAATCACCAGCAACCAGCCCGCGATAAAGGGACTGATGAGGAAGAAAATCAGCGGGTTAACAATCAGAAAAACCAGAATTGCTATTTTGTACCAGTTTGGCGACTGGCCAAGAAAATTCTTTATGAATGCGCGGCTGTAGGTTGTTTCCATATTGCCCAAAGGTCCTTTATATATATTTTATTAATGTTTCAAAAAGATAGGTAAGTTTAATCGTCTGCCTGGATTTTTCAATAATAAAGGGCGATGCAATAAATCCATGAAAAATGTGAAATTCTGTCAGCCCACCCACAGTTTCAACATTACTTCCGCCCGGACGCTATAACAGGGCATTTTCATCTGGTATGATGAGATGAACTATATCCCTAATAAAAGCCCCACACGGAACGACAAACACATGGTTATTAAGGCACAAAGTCCTGCCGGTTTTGCCGAAGAGTATATCATCGAAAGTATCTGGAATAGCCGCTTCCCTCCGGGTTCAATTTTGCCTGCTGAAAGAGAGCTTTCAGAACTCATTGGTGTAACCCGAACCACATTGCGTGAAGTGTTACAGCGGCTTGCCCGCGATGGATGGTTAACCATTCAGCACGGTAAACCGACGAAAGTGAATAATTTCTGGGAAACATCCGGCCTGAATATTCTTGAAACGCTGGCGCGTCTGGATCATGACAGCGTACCGCAGCTGATTGATAATTTGCTGTCTGTGCGTACCAACATCGCGACGATCTTTATCCGCAAGGCGATGCGTACCAACCCGGAAGAAACCCAACAGGTTCTCGCGAAAGCGACTCAGGTTGAAGATCATGCCGAAGCCTTTACGGCGCTCGATTACGGCATTTTCCGTGGTCTGGCATTCGCCTCTGGCAACCCGATTTATGGTTTGATCATCAACGGACTGCGTGGTCTTTATACCCGCGTCGGACGCTATTATTTCTCCAATCCTGAAGCGCGCAAACTGGCGATCACTTTCTATAAAAAGTTGTCTGATATCTGCCACGAGAAAAGCTACGAGCAGATTGTGGATTGTGTGCGAAATTATGGCCGTCAGAGCGGTGAAATCTGGCACAGCATGCAGGGTGCTATGCCGGGTGACCTGGCCGAACAAAAACATCGTTAATTCCCTTTATCCTTCAAACAGTCTCATCGTTGGCTGCCTCGATATAATTTGAAGGATTGAGGGAGCCAGTAATAACAAAAGGGCGCTTAGCGCCCTTTTTTAATGCCTGAAAATGGAAATTTTACAGCGGTATCGGACGTGGCGGGCAACGTTCGAGTAACTCGACGCTGCCGTCTTCATTGAGTTGCTCGATAAAGACATCGAAGCCCCACAGGCGGTGGACGTGTTTCATCACTTCACGGCGGCTTTTATCAAGCGGTGCCCGGTCCTGCGGAATGTAGCGTAATGTCAGCGAGCGGTCTCCGCGCAAATCCACATTCCAGACCTGAATATTCGGTTCGTGATTACTCAGATTATACTGCGCCGACAACTCCTGACGAATTGCACGGTAGCCTTCCTCATTGTGGATCGCGGCGATTTCCAGATAATTATTGTGATCGTCATCGAGCACCGTAAACAGACGGAAATCACGCATCACTTTCGGTGACAGGAACTGGCTGATGAAGCTCTCGTCTTTAAAGTCACGCATCGCAAAATGCAGCGTGTCGAGCCAGTCTGAACCAGCGATATCCGGGAACCAGTAACGGTCTTCCTCCGTCGGCTCCTGACAGATACGCTTGATATCCTGCATCATCGCGAAACCCAGAGCATACGGGTTGATACCACTGTAATACGGGCTGTTATAAGGCGGCTGATACACCACATTCGTGTGACTGTGCAGGAACTCCAGGATGAAACGGTCGGAGACTTTTCCTTCGTCATACAGATGATTCAGGATGGTGTAATGCCAGAATGTCGCCCAGCCTTCGTTCATGACCTGAGTTTGTTTCTGCGGATAAAAATACTGGCTGATTTTACGCACAATGCGCAAAATTTCTCTCTGCCAGGATTCCAGCAAAGGCGCATTTTTTTCCATAAAATACAACAGGTTTTCCTGCGGTTCCGGCGGGAAACGTCGCGCCTGTTCCGGTGCGTCTACACTGTCTTTGCGTGGCAGCGTTTTCCACAGAGAATTCACCTGACTTTGCAGGTATTCCTCACGGCTTTTTTGCCGCGCCAGTTCTTCCTGCAGGGAGATTTTTTGCGGACGTTTATAGCGGTCAACGCCGTAATTCATCAGCGCGTGACAGGAATCCAGCAACCGTTCAACTTCATCGACACCATAGCGTTCCTCGCATTCACTGATATAACGCTTGGCGAACAGCAGGTAATCGACGATGGAACTGGCATCGGTCCAGCTTCTGAACAGATAGTTATTTTTGAAGAAAGAGTTATGCCCGTAGCAGGCATGGGCCATCACCAGCGCCTGCATGGTGATCGTATTTTCTTCCATCAGATAAGCGATACACGGGTTGGAGTTAATGACGATTTCGTACGCCAGACCTTGTTGTCCGTGCTTATACAGCTGTTCGGTTTCGATGAATTTCTTGCCGAACGACCAGTGAGTGTAATTGATCGGCATGCCAATGCTGGAATAGGCATCCATCATTTGTTCGGAAGTGATGATCTCGATTTGATGCGGATAAGTTTCAAGCCGGTAGGACTTCGCCACCCGGTCAATCTCTTCGAGATAGGTTTGCAATAACTCAAACGTCCAGTCCGGTCCATCGCTAAGACGTTTGTCCTCAGTTTTTTGCTTTTGGGTCACTGTCGTCATAAGCCGCACCCTCATTCAGTTATGGACGCTACAGAGTGTTTGATTCACAACCTTTTCTTAAGATTTCGCACGTCCATTGATAATCGTAGCTCAATCTGAGTGTGTCGTTAGATAAACACCATGAATCCATTCCTCAACAAATCTATATCCTTAAGGCAGGAGACTGTCAATCGGCGGGCAATAAAGAGCCCAAAGCCGCGTACAGTCTGGCTTTGGGCGAACAATATCAGGAGACAGGCGCAAACAGCGGGGGATTAACTGCGGATAAATTCTAACAAATCCTGATTTATCTGATTCTTGTGTGTGCTGCACAGACCATGAGATGCGCCCGCATAAACCTTACCTTTGCCATTTGGCAACAACTTAAGCGCAGCTTCGCTGGAGGAGGCGGGTGGCACAATCTGGTCATCATCACCGTAAATCACCAGCGTCGGGATCGTCATCTTCTTCAGGTCTTCGCGCTGATCGGTTTCAGAAAACGCTTTAACACAATCATAAAGTGCTTTTATTGAACCCTGCATACCCTGGAGCCAGAAACTTTGGCGTAAACCTTCTGACACCTCAGCACCGGGGCGGTTGAAACCATAAAATGCGTCGGGCAAGTCCAGGAAAAATTGGGAACGATCTTTTGTCACACCGCCACGGATACCGTCGAAAACAGAAAGAGGTAATCCACCGGGATTGAAATCTGTTTTGATCATAATCGGTGGCACTGCACCAATTAATACCGCTTTTGCCACCCGCGAGATGCCGTGCCTGCCAATATAACGGGCAACTTCGCCGCCGCCGGTAGAGTGCCCGACGTGTATCGCGTCTTTGAGATCCAGATAAGCCGTCAGTTCGGCCATGTCATCTCCGTACTGGTCCATATTATTGCCTTCCCATGACTGGGAAGAACGCCCGTGTCCGCGGCGGTCGTGGGCAATAACGCGATAACCATGTTCTGCCAGAAACAGCATCTGATCTTCAAAAGCATCCGACGACAGGGGCCAGCCGTGGCTAAAAACCACCGGCTGTCCGCTGCCCCAATCCTTATAAAAAAGTTGTGTACCATCTTTAAGCTTCAGAAAGTTTGAGTTATTCACAATCGACTCCTTATTGCTGAAAATTGCTGAAATGAACGGTGCAAAACAGAAACCGATTGAAGTGTAGGTCAGTAATTGCGTCGTTGCGATATGAGTCACATTTTTAAAATGGCAACGTGGCGGGACAGGGTATGAAATTTAACCTGATACTTAGCAGGGTTTATATATTGAAACTTAATTTTTACGGGTATAGCATTAACCCGCTATTGTTTGTTATTGATGCTTTAGGAGGTCAAGAAAATGGTAAATACCTTTACTTATGATAGATATAGAAATCGTATCGGCCAGGGCGTTCGTGTAATGGATGCCGAAACGGGCGTTACCGGCAAAATTACCGCGTTCAGGGTGAAATCGAGTTCACCGGAAGAAATTCGCCGCGAAAGTTGCGTACAACTGGAAGGGCAGACGGGCCTGTTTAAACCTGTCTCTCTGATGAGACTGGAAACGACGTCTGCCTGATTTTTTCTGTTACGCCGGTAAATTCCCGCAATATAAGGCCACTATGAATAGTGGCCTTAATGTTTTACGCAGCCACCTCCGCTTTGCCTCGTTTTATAAATCCCCGTTCAACCTGAACGTCAATTCTCCGCGCAGCGTGAGGGAATATCACATGCCTGTTTGTTTGTGGTGTTTTGTGCTGATGCATGGCTTGTATGCAAGAATAAAAACCTGCAACAAAACTGACCCTGAAGCGTCGGGAGTCTTGTGACATCAATGCAATCAATGCTGTCATTACGCCATAAATTTCTTGCCGCATGGCCGGAATGTTGCGGAATATCGTTATTTATTTCTGGCTATTGAAATAAATGCTGTCATGAACGATAAATAAATGTGAAAGACCTCACGGTTGTGAGTGCCTGTGTTGGTGATTTTTCTCAGTCAGGTTAATTTCCTGTCATCAGAATATTATGCTTTGTTTTGTCGTGGAGTGGAGTCGATATGCGTGTGGTGATTTTAGGCAGTGGTGTGGTCGGTGTCGCCAGTGCATGGTATCTGGCTAAAGCGGGTCATCAGGTGACGGTTATTGACCGCCAGTCCGGCCCGGCAGAAGAAACCAGTGCGGGTAATGCAGGACAGATCTCACCGGGCTATGCTGCGCCGTGGGCGGCTCCGGGGGTTCCGGTCAAAGCCGTCAAATGGATGTTCCAGAAGCACGCGCCTCTGGCGATTCGCCTCGACGGAACACAGTTCCAGCTTAAATGGATGTGGCAAATGCTGCGTAACTGCAACATGGACCACTATCAGACCAACAAAAGCCGCATGGTGCGTCTGGCGGAATACAGCCGTGACTGCATGAAAGCGTTACGCGAAGATACCGGCATTCAGTACGAGGGTCGGCAGGGCGGCACGTTGCAGCTTTTCCGCACCGCGCAGCAGTTTGAAAGCGCAGCCAAAGACATTGCGGTGCTGGAAGACGCCGGTGTGCCGTATCAGTTACTCGAATCCAGCCAGCTGGCGACTGCAGAACCGGCGCTGGCTCAGGTTGCGCACAAACTGACCGGCGGCCTGCGTTTACCCAATGATGAAACCGGCGACTGCCAGATGTTTACCCGCAAGCTGGCAGACATGGCGCGTCAGGCGGGAGTTATCTTCGAATTTAACCGCACGGTGGATAAGCTGCATATTGAAAACGGCGAAATCACTGGCGTGCAGTGTGGCAATGAGGTCGTCAGGGCGGATGCATACGTGGTGGCATTCGGTTCGTATTCCACCGCGTTGCTGCGTGATCTGGTCTCCATTCCGGTTTATCCGCTGAAAGGCTATTCCCTGACGATTCCGATTACTGATCCGGCTTCTGCGCCGGTGTCTACCGTACTGGATGAAACCTATAAAATTGCTATCACCCGTTTTGATGACCGCATCCGCGTCGGCGGTATGGCGGAGATTGTCGGCTTCAACCTGAAGCTGGCGCAGGCGCGCCGCGAAACGCTGGAGATGGTGGTCAAAGATCTCTATCCGAACGGCGGCAACGTCGAACAGGCCACGTTCTGGACGGGGTTGCGTCCGATGACGCCGGATGGCACGCCGATTGTCGGGCGTACGCGCATTAAGAATTTGTATCTCAATACCGGCCACGGCACGCTGGGCTGGACGATGGCCTGCGGCTCCGGGCAGTTGCTCTCGGACATTATGTCCGGCGTGACGCCTGCGATCCCATCCGATGATCTCTCGGTTGAGCGTTACAGCCCGGATTTCATTGCCCGTCCGGCTGGCCCGCACAAAATGCATCCGGTAGGCTGAACCTGCTGTAATCCGATCCCATGCGGGGTTTGATGCCGCATGGTTTTTACTTTGCTTATTGCCGGAGCTGGTATGCCTCGCCCGATTTCAGCCACATTGTCTCAGTCTGCGTTAACTCAAAACCTGAACATCATTCGCGGTTTTGCCCCCAACAGTAAAGTCTGGACGGTGGTGAAAGCCAACGGCTACGGCCACGGTATATCCCGTATCTGGCGCAGTTTATCCGCCACTGACGGTTTCGCTTTACTTGATTTCAATGAGGCGATTTTACTGCGTGAGTCCGGCTGGCAGGGACCGATATTACTGCTTGAAGGTTTTTTTACCGCCGAGGATCTGGCTATTGTTGATCAATATCGCCTGACCACGGCCGTACACAGCGAATGGCAGATAAAAGCCCTTGCGCAGGCCAGCGTCAGCCTGCCGGTCTGTATCTACCTGAAAGTGAACAGTGGCATGAACCGCCTGGGTTTTGCGCCTGAGCGCGCCGGTGCTGTCTGGCAGCAGTTACGCGAGCTGAAGCAGGTGGGGGAGATCACGCTGATGAGCCATTTCGCCACCGCTGACAGTGTGGAAGGTGTCGATGCGCAGATGAGTGTGATTAACCTCGCCGGGCAAAACATTCGCGGCCCGCGATGTCTGGCCAATTCCGCTGCGACGCTGTGGCATCCGCATACACATCATGACTGGATCCGTCCGGGAATTATTATCTATGGCGCGTCGCCAAGCGGTGAGTGGAAAGATATTGCGCATACCGGTCTGCAACCGGTAATGACGCTTAAAAGCGAGCTGATTGCCGTACAGGAACTTAACGCCGGTGCGCGCGTGGGTTACGGCGGGCGTTACAGTGTAACTCGTCCTCAGCGTATCGGCGTGGTGGCCTGTGGCTATGCGGACGGATATCCGCGCCATGCGCCTTCCGGTACACCGGTTTGGGTAGACGGCGTGCGAACGACGACGACGGGCACGGTTTCAATGGATATGCTGGCTGTGGATTTAACGCCATGCCCGCAGGCGCAGATGGGTGCGCCGGTTGAGTTGTGGGGGAATAATTTACCGGTGGATGACGTGGCAACAGCGGCCGGTACGCTGGGTTACGAACTGCTGAGTGCGCTGGCACCCCGCGTACCGGTGTCGACAATCGGTTAAAAAACGTATTACTGTCCCAGGCGGGTCAGCTGGCCCGTCGATTTTTTGCTGGCGCGTCGAGCCAGCATCGCCAGACATCCTCCTGCCAGCATCACCAGCGACAGACTCAGCTTAGGCTGTAACGGTAATGCCATCGCGATAAAACCAAGTAGTGCACCGCCCGCCATTTGCACCGAACCTGCCAGTGCCGAAGCCACGCCTGCTTCACCGGAGAACGGTTCCAGCGCATAACTGGTGGCCGGGCCCATCAGGAAAGCCAGACCGGCACAGGCGCTGGCGACTGGCACCATATACAGCCAGGTTGCTGTTTGTTCCGCAGGCGGAACCAGCGTGATCCCAGCGATTAGCCCGAGGCAGCCAATAAACATCAGGATGCCGCCTGTTTTCAGACATATCGGACGCCCCACTTTACGGATAATCCGGTTGGCGATAAAGCTCATCCCCATGATCCAGAATCCGTTTGCGCCGAATACCAGTGAAAACTGCAGTGGCGTCAGCCCGGCAGTGTTCATCAAAACGGTCGGCGCCAGCGAGACATAGGTCAGCGCCATACCCATTGCACCTGCATTCACCAGAGCAAAAGTAATGAAACGCGCATTGAATAAAATGCGGGCGTACTGACGGAATGGCAGGCCGGTGTTGGTCTGCGTATCAGCAGGGCGAGTCTCAGGCAGTTTGAATATAACCAGCAGTAAGACTGCCAGTGTATAACCGGTTAATGCCCAGAACGGCGCACGCCAGCCATAATATTGCGCGATCAGGCCGCCGATCAGCGGTGCCAGTGCCGGAATGATATTCAGCGTGCCATTGAGGAAACCATACGCACGGGCGGCATCGTTGCCACTCATCCGGTCGCGTACGCCGCTGAAAATCACCACGGAAGTGCAGCACACTGCCAGTCCCTGAATGACGCGGGATAATAAAAACATCCACGGTGTTACGGAGGTCGCAGCAACTATCGCCCCTGCCAGATACACCATGACGCCGATAATGGCGATCGGGCGACGACCAAATTTATCCACCAGCGGACCGGCCACCAGTTGTCCCAGCCCCATCACCAGAATAAATAAGGAAATCGAGGACTGAATGACCGCCTCGGTGCTCTGTAAACCGAGCGCGATGGCGGGAATGGCGGGCAGGTACAAATCAATACCTAAAGGGCCAAGCAGCACCATGCTCAGCAGCAGGAAAAGGAATTTTTGCATTGAAAACATCACTGTCAGTCATCCGAAAGGACGCTAAGGGTAATGATTTCGTTAATGAATGGAAAGAAGCTTGTGATAATCAGAGCGGCGGGCGCTGTGAATAAAAACGGACACCCGCAGGTGCCCGTGATCTAAGCGGTGACGAAAGACTTATTTTTTCTTCCAGAAATCATCAAACACCGTGACCGGCGGCTGACGTTTATGTTCAGTGCGCAGGTACCAGCCCTCAATGATGGTGGCATATTTATCGTCGATTTTCTTGCCTTCCAGATAGTCGTCGATCAGTTCGTAAGTCACGCCGAGCGCAGCTTCATCTGGCAAGGCAGGGCGGTTGTCTTCAAGGTCAGCGGTCGGGGCTTTCGTATAGAGATGTTCCGGGCAACCCAATTCTTTGAGCAGGGCTTTTCCCTGACGCTTGTTCAGACGGAAAATCGGGTTAATGTCCGTGCCGCCATCACCGTATTTAGTGAAGAAACCGGTCACGGCTTCGGCAGCATGATCAGTCCCGACCACCACGCCTTTTTTCATCCCGGCGATGCTGTACTGCGCTTTCATGCGCTCGCGGGCCTTTTCGTTGCCTTTAATGAAATCGCTCAGTTCAATACCGATTTCACGTAAGGTCGCTTCGCTTGCCAGGACGGCATTCTTGATATTAACGGTCAGAACCTGATCTGGCTGGATGAACGCAATGGCATCCTGGCAGTCCGATTCATCAGCTTGCACGCCATATGGCAAGCGCACCGCAATGAACTGGTAAGCGCTATCATTTGTTTGTGCGCGTAATTCGCTAATTGCTGTTTGGCAAAGTTTGCCGGTAAGAGTAGAATCTTGCCCGCCGCTGATACCCAGAACCAGTGTCTTGATGAACGGGTGGGCCAGCAGATAACTTTTGAGAAAATCGACGCTGACACGAACTTCCTGTGCGGCATCGATGTGGGGTTTGACGTGCAGAGCCTGAATAATCTCTTGTTGTAAAGCCATGACCACTCCTCCTGAAGGCTGCCTTCGAGGAACCCGAGGCAAAAATAAGACGTTATCAGGACAAAACTACCCCGCATCGCTCAAAAGGACAAGATTCAGCGACGAGTTAGGCGGAAATCTGTACGCTGCCGGCTCGCAATATTTCGAACCAAAGTGGCCGGAAGACGTAAAGTGTGGCGCGTAATGAACCATTTCCATTCCTCATTGAAATAAGAAATCAATGCAAGAAAGGGTAATGATTTTGTATGTTTCTATTGCCGGAAATATATGTCACTCGGAACTATCCAAAAAAGCCGCTTTATTAAGATATTCCGGGCTGAGTGCGTTATATTTGTTGCGGTAGAAATATTTGTATGCATATGCCATCGAAATGGAGTTGCCAGGCTTGATTAACGGATCCTAATTAATGGCATAAATCGTGTGGTTCCAGTCTCGTTATTTGCCTTAAGTCTTATTGGGGAAACAAAATGTTTTTTCGGGTTGTACGTCGTTTACCAGCTTGTGCCGTAGTCTGCGGTGCAGCGCTGTTCAGTATTTCAAGCCTTGCAGACACCACCATCTTCACCGCGTTAGATGATCCGGCTCAGGCGAAAAAGCCGTTCGAGGGCAATATTCAGGCGGGTTACAGTGCGCAAACCGGTAACACCAGCAACTCCACGCTGAATGCTGATACCACCATGACCTGGTTTGATACCAACACGGCTAACAGCCTGTGGGGTTCTGCGCGTAACACCTCTTCTTCCGGTGTGCGTTCATCCGAGAAGTATCAGGCCGGTGCCCGTACGCGTTATAACCTTGACAACGCGAACTATATTTTCGGTCAGGGGAGCTGGCTGAGCGACCGTTATAACGGTTACCGTTCGCGGACTGTGGGCGCTGTCGGTTATGGTCGTCAGATCTGGAGCGGCCCGGTTCATACGCTGAACCTGGAAGCAGGTCCTGGTGTTCGTCATGATGAATTCGAACAGGGCGGTAACACCACCCGTGCGCTGGCTTACGCTTCAGGCACTTACGGTTACCAGATCAGCGACACTGCGCGCTTCACGCAGGGTGTTTCTGTATTAGCGAACGACGAAACTACGCTGAACTCAGAAACCGCGCTGACCGTTGCGATCAACTCCCACTTCTCGTTGAAAGTGGCGTATGACGTAACCTATAACACCAAACCACCAGCCAGTGCGCCGGATAAAACCGACACCGTGACGTCTGTAAACCTGGTGTACGGTCTGTAATTTCCCCCGGGAAATTATGCAGAAAAGCCGGAGGAGAAATCCTCTGGCTTTTTTATGGGTTATTTTTACCAGCATCTTGCACTGAATTTTAAATAAGCGGATGGCTATTAAGCCTCTCAATTATATTCCCTGTATCCTGCTTGTAAGCCAGAAGAAAATATCCCTGCAGGCCACAAACGGCGCAGGCAGGGGCAACAGGATGAATACCCCTATAAACCATGATTTCTTATGTTTCGCGCTATGCTTCTTGCAGAATTTTTTTTATAAACTTAAAAAAAACCTAAAGTAAATCTTATCCCTGCCGATAGAAACCGAATGTTTAATCTTAAATCAATGCCATAGCCACTTCTGATGCTGTGTTTTTGAGGCGTACAGGAAAGCGGTTCAGGCCATAGAAAACACCGGATATGGAAATCATAAGCTTTCTTACACCATTAGCCCGCACTGTTTCGGCGTGCGCGTGTCTTTCCCTGCGGTGGCGAGTTTCCTGCCTGCTGGTACTTACCGGAATATTTTCCCTCACTGCGCAGGCCGCGCCGCTCAGCCCCGCCGACCGCGGCAGTATCGAACAACAGCAGCGGCAACTTCTGCAGCAGAACCAGCAGCAGCGTCAGGAACTGGAGCGCAGCACGTCAGTCGCCCCCGCACCGCAAACCCCAGCGCAACCCGGCGGCCCGTGCTTTGATATTCACGACATTACCCTCAGCGGCGCAGACCATATGCCCGCGCGAATACAGCAAAAACTGACCCAACCCTATCTGCAACAGTGCCTCGGCATTGGCCAGATTAATGCCCTGGTGAAACAGGTCTCCGACTGGTATATCGGCCAGGGCTATATCACCAGCCGCGCGTTTCTCACTGAACAGGATTTGTCTTCCGGCGCGCTCAGTCTGACGGTGATGGAAGGCAAGCTGGAAGCCATCAAAATGGAAAACCAGCGCGGCGCAATGCTGGCGATGGCGTTTCCGTGGCTGACCGGCAAAATTCTTAACCTGCGCGATATCGAACAGGGGATGGAGCAGATTAACCGGCTGCGCAAAACGCCGGTACAGATTGAAATCCAGCCCGGCAGCCAGCCGGGATACTCCATCGTCAACCTCACCTCAAAGCCTGAGTTTCCCCTGCAGGCCAGCGCCGGTTTTGATAACTCAGGGCAGAAAAGCACCGGCACCGGACAGGTCAGCGGCTCGCTGACCGGCAATAACCTGCTCGGGCTGGCGGATCAGTGGTTTGTCAGTGCGTCACGCAGCAGCGACGGCGCAAGCGACCATGACGCGAAAAGCGTGCAGGCGGGCGTTAATCTGCCTTACGGCTATTCGGTTAGTGATCAAACCGGGGATGCGCTATCCCACTACGGTGTGGGGACGCGTTTAGGTGGCCTGACGCAATTTACCGCCGGGGAACTCCAGGCGGTGGGTGGGGCAGCAATATGCACGACCACCGCGGGTGTAGCTTGCCTGGCAGGCGGTTATCTGGCAGCCTCAGGGATAGATACGGCTAATGCAGGCTTTAACACCTTCCTGTCTGGTGTCAACCAGAAAACCAGCGGTGCGTATTTGCTGGAAGGGTTGGGAGTCTCTCCACAGTACTCGGAAGGGATTTACGGCCTGACGCAGGTGGGCGCGGCGGGGATTGGCGGAGTAGGAAAAGCGACGTCAGTTACTGCCGATGTGGGTGCAAAAGGCGCTGGCAGTGTCACATTCCATGCGGCTGATGATATTCGGTTCTCGCAAAATAGCTTTTCATTCAATAAAACTGACCGAGACACGGGTAAAAATTACACATACGACGATTTGGTACAAAGCATGCGGACTAATGGTTGGAAAGGTGATCCAGTTGACGTCGTTAAAATGCCTGATGGCAAGCTGACTAGCATGGATAACACTCGAATTGCCGCGGCCAGAGAGTCGGGGATCGACGTTAAAGCTAGCGTCCGTGGATTTGATGATCCATTGACGCCAGCTATTCAAGAGGCTAGAGGGTGGCAGAATTTTAATACTTGGGGTGAGGCCATTACTGGTCGTATAAACAAACAGTCAGGGGGGGGTTCTACTTCTAATCCTTACGGTTCAACAGAACCACCACGTATTTCTGGAGGTGCTAAATAATGAAGCCTTTTTTGTACGACCTTCCAATTTTACCCAATAGTTTTGAATTCCCTGTTGATTATTTAGATGTGGTTTTAGCTGATGAGTTTTTAGATATAGAGCCTTGGCGGCTTCTATCGAAAGATATGGCGACATCTCTTTTTTATTACAGCTCGATGCTTTTGAAGTTTTCGGGGGCTGCCCTGGTTCCCTTTGCAATTATTCAAGATGAGTCAGGGCTGTATAATGATGGCTGGGTTGTTCTTGCTTGTTTTGATGGGGGAGGTAAGGATGGCACTACGGGTGTCCGGATTTATGATTATTCAAAACCGAAGTTAAGTCCTTGGGATAATTTGTCTTATTCTGGTTTCTCTGAATGGTTTAGTGCTGCCAAAGAAGAGTCTTCCCGCTATAAAGCCGAGCAAGTCGAAGACAAAGACAATGGCTATTCCTGATATATGAAAAAATTGGGGACATGGTTCGTTAACCATACGCCATTCTCAGCCTGAAAAAAGTTGAATCCCTGTTGGTGCATCCGCAGGGCTTCAACTTTTAGCACCGCAGGCTTTCCATATCGCTGTCCGACAGCTACGGCTGTGGTTATGTCTTGTGATAGATGCACATGGTGACGTGAACCTGCAATCAATCCTTGCTGAAGAATAGATTCAAGAAAGCGTGTTGCAGTGCCATGGTAGAGGAATTCTGGCGGTTTTTTCTCCATATGTTGAAGGTTCACGTCTGGTGTAGAATGTCCCTGAACTGCACGAATACGCTGGCCATCTTCGGAGAGAGTAAAACGTTTCTTATCACTGCTATTTACTACTGTCTGAATTATTGCCTGATCAAGTACGCGGCCTTCTTTCGCCGCGCCGAGAATCAAAGAATTGATATCTGCCCAGCCTTCTACATCAAGTTGCAATCCGATGGTGTCAGGTTTATGACGTAAAATATAACTTAGAAATTTACTTATTTCGTTAAGCATCTTGCTGTCCATGATTGCCCTAATTATGTTTGCCATGGGTGTGATGCCTGAGATATTAGCACACCCAAAACACGTCTCTTCCACGTTTTGTAATGCACACTGAATAGACGTCCCTGCCCATAATTCTGCATAATCCCAACATCCAAATTAAATCTTCAAACTCCGTCAGACGTTGACTTTAAAAAACATCGCTGGCGCACTCAAAATCCTGCTGAACGAATGGTCTTCGAGATCTGCCGGAGACAACGCAGGCAGCGCCGTGACCGCCAAAGGCGACGCCACGCTGGCGGCAGTTAATGACATCAACCTCAACACGATGGACAAGAGCAGCCATCAGACCAGCGGCAAAAATCAGGCTGACAGCAACAACGCCACCCGCACGGTGGTGAGCAGCGGCGGCGACCTGACGCTGAGCGCCGGGCGCGACCTCAACTCGCAGGCGGCGCAACTGACCGCCGATCTCAACGCCTCACTCAGCGCCGGTCGCGACGTCAACCTGAACGCGCAGCAGACCAGCACCTACAGCGAAACCCACGGCAGCAAAAGCGTGAGTATCCGTGAAAATGTCGGGCAGGAAGGGACAGCAGTGGTGAGCAGCGGAAGCACCAGCATTGCCGCCGGGCGTGACATTACGACACTGGCCGCGCAAGTACAGGCCACCGGCGACCTGGCCCTGAACGCCGGTCGCGACGTGAATATCACTACCGCACAGGAAAGCCAGTACAGCTACGACGAAAAAACCAAAACCAAAAAACACCTGTTCTCCGGCACGACCACGCACACCGTTGCAGAGGACTATGCCACCACAGAGAAAGCTTCACAGCTGAGTGGCGACAAGGTGTCAGTTGTTGCCGGACAAGACCTGACGGTGAAAGGCTCGTCCGTGGTCGGTGACGGGGATGTGACGCTGAAAGCGGGGAAAGACCTCAACATCGCGGCGGCGACAGAGGAACAATCCAGTTATCGCCTGAGTGAGACCAAAACCAGCGGCATGTTCAGCGGCGGCGGACTGGGCGTGACGTTCGGCAGCAAATCCTCGCGTCAGCAAATCAATCAGGACGGTACCACCCAGAGCCAGA
>NZ_CAWOJA010000019.1:0-45632 GCF_963881615.1 Rahnella sp. CJA17(1/100)
ATTACATCATTGGTTATTACAGCCAGCTCAGACGCCACCAATATAACGGTGGCTTAACACCCAATGAGTCAGAGCGATTGTTCTGGAAAAACTCTAAAACTGTGGCCAGTTTTTGTTGACCACTTCAATCAGCCCTCCCATCCCACTCACAATCATTCCTCCTAGTCCACCATAACTGCCAGCAACAACGCCACCACCACCCGTCATGCCGGATGATGGAACGTTGCCATTGTTGCCGCCAGAGATATTTTCAACTTCACTCTTAGTTAGCAGACGCATATATATCCCTAATAAATTTTTCAAGAATATTCATTCTATTGGCTAGAGGTACGCCCTCGTGTGATCTGAGGCAACTTAATTAACATAGATACTTTAAAATTTAGGTGACAAACACAATGGAACGATGCTGGACGACTTGTGGCGTATTTAGGCAAATAATCCGTGTAGTTCGGAGTTGGCCTTGGCTGTTTCAACCAGGTGAGCCTGCAGCCGGCCGAGTTCGTGTGCACCGGTACCGTCGACTTCCAGACGTTCCGAAAGATCGGTCAACGCAACACTTGCGGTTTTGAGGGTGGATTCCATCTGTACAGCGATCATTCGGGCAATATTCGTGTTGGCCACTTCAGCATCGCCCAGTTGCGCTGTGCGGGATACAGAAATAAATGCGCCGGCGAGGACCAATATCAACAGACAGACAAACGCTGTAGCCAATATAACCAGAGTCGTAACAGGGCGTTTCATACCTCTCAGGCGGAGGAGATAGCGGTCCGAATCGCTGGAGGATGCATTCAATACAGTTCGCTCCTTCATTCAGTGAGCATGAAATCCGTGGGAGAGGTCTAGTATGGCATTAACCCAAAGTTTAGATGAGCTGTATCATCACAAATGGTTTTTTATCATCGGGTTATGATGAGGCGGTGTGTAAAGCGTACGGCTAACTTTACGTGGTTCTGTTTACACTTTAATGCCGCACCTGTAAAATAAATAAGTTAAGTTCGTATAATGCTATTTATGTTAAATTTATAACTTGTAATATGACTTTACTCAATCGAGTATTAATTTCATTAAGAATGGTTTTTACATCACCAGACGTTAGACTCTTGGCTAAACATCGTCATAATGATACCGGCAGGCAATTATAGTTAATTCATCATTTACCATGCTGTAAACAAGTCGGTGTTCTCTGTCTATGCGCCGGGAATAAAGTGCCGGATTTTTATAATGGCGCAACCGCTCTGGCTTACCAATACCGCCCAGTGGGTCGGCATGAATCGCATGTATCAGTATACGGATGCGCTCGAATATTTTGGCGTTACTTCCCTGCCAGTATTGATAATCGGCTGCCCCTCTCTTAGTGAATCGCGTTTTCATACTTCAATTTCGACAGTGTCACCGCGATCTAACTCAGCCAGCGATGCGTTAATATGTGCAGCGTTCGCAGGATTGCTGAATAAATATAGTGTTTCTAAAATAGCGTCATATTCGGCGGCGTCAATCAGTACAACATCAGGAGCATCACGTCGCAGAATACGCACGGGCTCGGCATTGTCGCTAACCTGCTGCATTGTCTCAGCAAAATGCTTACGGGCATCAGTAAACGTTAATGAATGCATTTTTTACCTTCCTGTCATATATATCACGCGTACAACTATAGCACTTGTACCTAATCAAGTACACCTTTTGATATAATGTTCACCCTGTTAACTTATGACCCAGACTGTAAGTTTCCAAGATAATATTTATAACTTTATATAATGGGACTTATATAAAGTTAGCTATTCGCTACAGTAGCTGATAATCTATCCAGTAGTTATTATGACCTTGCAGGTTTTGCTACGTGAAATCTGCAAGGGAAATCCCCTGCATCTTTCTCAGAATCCACGTAGCGTTGTCAGTGACCGGGAGTTCGCTTTTTAAGCTATATATGGGTAAATTGTCACCAACCAACCAGACACTACCTGCTATCCAGGCTGAAGAGGATGTTCTGGCGAGGCTTAAGGAATTTGTTCAAGACAAAGAGGCGTTTTCACCTAATACCTGGCGACAGCTGATGAGTGTTATGCGGATCTGCCACAGATGGTCGATTGAAAATAACCGCTCGTTTTTGCCCATGCTTCCGGCCGACCTTCGCGATTATCTGAACTGGCTGCAAGAGAGCGGTCGCGCTTCTTCAACGATTGCGACGCATGGATCATTGATTTCAATGTTACACCGTAACGCTGGCCTAATCCCCCCTAATACTTCACCGCTGGTTTTCCGCGCAGTGAAGAAAATAAATCGTGTTGCAGTTGTCACGGGTGAACGTACTGGCCAGGCCGTACCCTTTCGTCTTGAAGATCTGCTTGAGCTTGATGCGCTCTGGTCTGACTCGATATCGCTTCGCCATAAACGTGATTTGGCATTTCTGCATGTCGCTTACAGCACGCTGCTGCGTATCAGTGAATTAGCCCGTCTCCGTGTTCGTGATATCTCCCGGGCAACAGATGGCAGGATCATCCTTAATGTGAGTTACACCAAAACTATTGTTCAAACTGGCGGCCTGATCAAGTCCCTAAGTTCGCAGTCCTCCCGCCGGCTAACTGAGTGGATGTCGGTGTCTGGTATCAATGCTGAACCTGACGCCTTCCTCTTTTGTCCGGTGCACCGCTCTGGGAGTGCAACTCTTTCAGTCACCCGTCCGCTGAGCACGCCTGCGATTGAATCAATTTTCGCACAGGCCTGGCTTACGATTGGAGCAGGTGAACCTATAATTCCAAACAAAGGGCGCTATACGGCCTGGACTGGTCACAGTGCCCGCGTAGGCGCTGCACAGGATATGGCGGGACGTGGCTATGCTGTCGCTCAGATCATGCAGGAAGGGACATGGAAAAAACCTGAAACATTAATGCGTTATATCCGTAATCTTCAGGCGCATGAAGGTGCGATGACCGATATCATGGAAAAAAGCACTCTAGATCATAATAATACAAAATAACAAAAATCACACTTCATCATTATGAAGTATTACTTCATATTTAATGTTTTTCGATTTCATCACATGCTGTGCTTCATGGTCTTTGGAAACGCTAAAGGCGTAGCATTAATGTCATCGGATTAATTGGCGATGATGTAAAACCGTAGTGTTCATAAAATTGTTTAGCCGGTTCATGAAGTGCATGTACGAGCAATGCTCTGACCCCTGTGTTTTCAACAATTGAGCGAACTCGAAGAACGGCATCCTGTAGCAATGATGAACCTAACTTTACTCCTTGAGTGCGAAGGTCGACCGCCAGTCTTCCCAATACTATGACCGGAATAGGATCAGGCATATTACGCCGAACAGATCCTGCCGCTTCCCTGTGCGACACAGCACCGGCTGCGAGTGCATAATAACCAACAACACTTTTATCGTGAGCCGTGACAACAAAAGTACGACTTGCACCGTTTAAGTGGTTTGTCAGAGCGCGCCGTTTTAACCATTCATCTAACGTTGTTTCCCCACAACCGAAAGCGTCAAGGATATGTGCAGTTGTAAGTGGCTCAGGAGCAGACAATTGTAAACTCATGCCCAAGGCGCTTTAACTGCCATCAGACGTTCCAGACCTTGATATGCATTTTGAGGTGCGTCAAGCATCGCTGTGAATTCATGAAATTTCTCAGTATCTAACTGGAAAAAAACTTGGTCGAGCAGAATAGCCTGTGCGCGCTCACACGCTACTTCCAACATAAAATCAGATCGGTTTTTACCTAATAGGCTGGCAGCTTGATCTATGAGATCACGTTGTTCCGGCAAAGCACGCAAATTAATCGCAGCGTCACGCATTTTTTATATTCCTGTATTGACAATAGATATACATTATAAGATTGTATATCTATTGTCAATACACTATGCCTTTGGGCAATTCTCGATAGATGTGGAAGCACACCTGTTTTAATTCTACGCACTTTTTTCGGTGCATCAGGAATTGGAATAATGGTGCTGGGCCTGACGACGACGCCCATCGCAATGAAGCATTACGGTTTCGACTTGTCACAAATCGCCGCCGAGATCCAACTCTATATACTGAGCCGGTTTGTAACGTCGTTTTGCACAGGAAAACTGATCGACCTGTTCGGTGTCATTAAAAATAAGCTGACGGGTCTGCTTCTTATGCTTACCTATATTGCTCTGGCTGTTTCGGATGTCTTGTGTGGGATATTTGCCATTACATTAGTCCTGATGGGACTAGATTGGAATTTTCTCTACACCGTCGGAACCAGCCTGCTGGCAACGACTTACACCACGGGTTATGCTGGGGGGTGCATTATATGTTTTAATTACCGGAAGATATTTTTACGGGCGAGTTAGGAGCATTAAATTTCAAGATAAACAATGAATTAAACTTTTAGCGTGTTTTTTTACATCATTGGCCCTCAGCCTCCAATACGGTGCATAAATAAATGCTATACAGGAGTCTGTCGCTCAGTAGAACGAAATTCGTAATAATATTGCTGCGCCGTAACGGATCACGGGATCGCGAAACGGCTAGAATTATTGGCACGAGGGAGCACAGATGAGATCATTTAGGTTCAAAAGGGTCACTAACTAATAAGAGTAACAGGCCCGGCTTAGCTGCCTAGACAAAGTGCATTTACCATGTTTGCCATTAAAAGACATTTTAGGGAAATTGAATGAACAGCCCTTATTGGTTGACGAAAACACGGGTCATTATTTTATTTACTTTCATGCTATTAACCGCTTTTATGCTCATCAGCTGGAGCAGTTACGAAGTCGCTCGGCAATCCCTAAATAATGAAATTGAAGAAAATATCCTGCCTCTAACCAGCGATAATGTCTATTCAGAAATTCAGCAAGATCTGTTGAAACCCATTCTTATTGCATCTTTGATGGCTCACGATACTTTTGTTCGTGATTGGGTTCTAAATCATGAACAGGATCCTGATGCAATGATTCGTTACCTCAACGAAATAGACCATCGTTTCGATACTATTTTTTCCTATTTCGTTTCTGATAAAACCTACCGTTACTATGACCCCAAACGCATCCTCGAAACAGTCTCTGAAGAGAGTCTACGGGACCGTTGGTTCTTCCTAGTTAAAGCGCTGCCCGTGGACAAACCCTATTCGATTGATGTCCGTCCAGATCCAGAGGATCATACCCATCTTGATGTATTCGTTAACCATAAGGTCAATGACTATAAAGGTGACTTTATCGGCGTTACTGGTATTGGTATTTCAGTGGAAAAGATTAAGGTGCTGATTGAAAAATATGAGCAGCGTTATAGCCGGACTATCTACTTTGTAGATAAAAGCGGACAAGTAGTCCTGCATGGTCAATCCTTCCAACGAGCAGCGAATATCAGGCAGCAACCAGGATTAGGTCCACTGACTACCGCTATTCTTACTGTTCCCGGCGGAAGCTACCGGTATCAGGTCCAGGGGCAGCAAGTGCTACTCAATACTCGTTTATTACCCGAGTTCGATTGGTATTTGATGGTAGAACAAAGCAATCATCCTCTGGAAAAGGTGCTTTTCATCACGCTACTGAAGAACCTCAGCATCGGCATTGTGGTCAGTGTGCTGTTTTTATTACTGCTATGGCTGACCATCGGCGGATATCAGCGCCGGCTGGAGCAAATGGCCACCAAAGATAAGCTCACCGGAGTCATGAACCGCCAGGCATTTGAACATCATTTCCTGCGTATGCGTTCAAATATGTTGCAACAGGGCAAGCTGGCGAGCTTGACGATAATCGACATAGATTATTTTAAACCCATCAACGATCTTCACGGTCATAGCATTGGCGATCTGGCCATTGGGCACATCGCCAGGCTGATACAAACATCTCTGCGGTACACCGACGGCATGTGTCGCTGGGGGGGGGATGAATTTCTGGTGTTGATGCCGGAATGCAACGGTGAACAAGCTGTGGCGCGTATGCGAACCCTGTCCGAGCACATTGCACAATCACCGTTAATCTCAGGAAGCAAAACCATACCGATCACCATAAGCTGTGGAATTGCAGAGACCCAAGGCAATGAGGAACTGAGATCCTTGGTGGAGCGCGCAGATATTGCTTTATATCAAGCCAAGCGGCAGGGGCGGAATTGTGTCGTAAAAATGGATGAATAATCCGGCATGCAGCGGAGTGATGGGCTGCCGCGATGATGATACTGAACGTTTCTACATAAGAAGGCGATTTGCCTCAAATACTGCATATTATCAGCTAATGTTAATTGCTGCCCGGCACACGCCAATGCCAATAAAGAATGGCGTCTTGCTGACCTGCCCCTAGGATTAGATACAAGGCTCAGTTAGTAATGTCGGACCTTTGACCCGCTCCCTTAAAGCAGACATAAAAAAGCCCGGTATAACCGGGCATTGAGCATTATTTCAGAATGTTATAACGGTAAAGCAACTTCCCAAAATCTTGTTTCATACTAACAAAAAGCAGTATCTCAATATTCGTGCCGTCAAAATCGTAGAGCACACGATACTCACCTTCTACATCAAGCCTTTCACGCAACATCAAACTACGATCTGAAAGGTATACGTTGAAGCGATACCTCTGAGGATCTTCAGTAATGTTAGCAACAGATTCTGTTGTTAGCGGAATCAAAACGCAAAGATTTTATCTCGGTTAAAAGCATTGCGTTTGAGGATCTGTGCAAGCCGGATGTTATGGATTTTTGCGCACAGCAGTTCAGGCATTGCGCGCCGCTGATGTCCTACCTGTGTTTTGCACTTGAGCTGGATTTCTAAAACCCCGCTGAGAAAAACCGTACCGGCCATATTTTGCCGGGCTGAATTTCAGGCATAAAAAGACATCAGCTTGACTACAGTCTGAAAACCTGGGTGGATAAGTTCCTAAATCGGAGCGGATAATGTCAGTGTAGCGACAAGTTGCTAAGAAATGTGTGGCGAAACATTCAATTCCGACAAACCCTCCTGATAGACACCCAAAATTACTTCATTTAATTCAATGCATTAATGTAAATATCCCGTATGGCATGTCCCATGCTTGTTCCTTTCCAAACCTTGAATTGAGCAACATCAAGCTGGAGAGTGAGTCATGCCGAGAAAAATGAAAACCATGGACGGGAATACGGCGGCAGCCTATGTGTCTTATGCCTTCACGGATGTTACCGCGATTTATCCTATTACACCGTCAACTCCGATGGCAGAAAGTGTCGATGAATGGGCCGCACAGGGTAAAAAAAACCTGTTTGGTCAAACCGTAACAGTCATGGAGATGCAGTCCGAGTCTGGCGCTGCCGGGGCGATACACGGTGCCTTGCAAGCCGGCGCATTGGCCACCACTTATACCGCTTCGCAGGGGTTGTTGTTAATGACGCCTAACATGTACAAGATTGCCGGTGAACTGCTGCCTGCCGTTTTTCATGTCAGTGCGCGTGCTCTGGCAACCAACTCGTTAAATATCTTTGGGGATCACCAGGATGTCATGGCTGTTCGCCAGACCGGTTGCGCCATGCTGGCGGAAAGCAGCGTCCAGCAGGTGATGGATCTGGCGGCGGTGGCACATCTGACCGCCATCAAAGGACGTATCCCGTTTATCAACTTCTTTGATGGTTTCCGTACCTCTCACGAAATTCAGAAAATCGAAGTTCTCGATTATGAAGAACTGGCCGCGTTGCTGGACTGGGATGCTGTTACGCGTTTTCGTCAGAATGCGTTACATCCGGACCATCCCGTCGTACGCGGTACGGCGCAAAACCCGGATATTTATTTCCAGGAGCGTGAAGCGTCGAATAAATTCTATATGGCTCTGCCGGAAATGGTGGAGTCATACATGGCCAAAATCAGTAAGCTCACCGGCCGCGAGTACCACCTGTTCAACTATTACGGTGCGCCGGATGCTGGCCGGATGATTATCGCGATGGGGTCGGTGTGTGAAACCATTCAGGAAACGGTGGATTACCTTAATGCCAGCGGAGAGAAAGTCGGCGTGCTGACCGTGCACCTTTACCGACCTTTTTCCCTGAAGCATTTCTTTAAATACATTCCGAAAAGTGTCAGTAATATTGCCGTTCTCGACCGGACTAAAGAGCCGGGTTCACTGGCGGAACCGCTGTATCTCGACGTGAAAAGTGCGTTTTATAACAGCGACTGGCGCCCGGTGATTGTCGGTGGCCGCTACGCGCTGGGCGGTAAAGATATTCTGCCTTCTCATATTATTTCTATCTTCGATAACCTGCTTTCTGAACGTCCGCGCGATGGCTTTACGGTGGGGATCAACGACGATGTCACCTTTACCTCATTGCCGCTCTCAGGTCGTGATCTTGATACCTCAGCCAGCGAAACGACCGCCTGTAAATTCTGGGGACTGGGTTCAGACGGGACCGTCGGGGCCAATAAAAGTGCCATCAAAATTATCGGCGACAAAACCGATATGTATGCGCAGGCCTATTTTGCTTATGACTCTAAAAAGTCCGGCGGCGTCACGATGTCGCATCTGCGCTTTGGTCATAGCCCGATCAAATCCCCGTATTTAATCGATAAAGCTGATTTTATTTCATGCTCACAACAATCCTACGTTAACAAATATCACCTGCTGGCAGGGCTGAAACCGGGTGGAACCTTCCTGCTAAACTGTAGCTGGGATGTTGCGGAGCTGGACGAAAAACTGCCCGTTGCCATGAAGCGCTATATCGCGGCATACGATATTCAGTTTTATATCGTCAATGCCGTAGGAATAGCCCAGAAACTGGGGCTGGGCGGGCGCTTTAATATGATCATGCAATCGGCTTTCTTCAAACTGGCAGACATCATTCCCCAGGCCCGCGCAGTGGAATACCTGAAACAAAGTATTGAGCATGCGTACGGTAATAAAGGTCAGAAAGTTGTCGATATGAACAATCTTGCGGTGGACAGCGGCATTGAATCGGTGGTGAAAATCAGCGTGCCGCAGGCGTGGAAGCACCTTGAGGACAACGTGGTGCCACACAAGATGCTGCCTGCATTTATTAAAGATATTCTGATCCCGATGAACCGTCAGGAAGGGGATTCGTTGCCAGTCAGCATTTTTGATGGCATCGAGGACGGCACCTTCCCGTCCGGCACGTCGGCATATGAAAAACGCGGGGTGGCGATTAACGTGCCTGTGTGGCAGACGGACAAATGTACCCAATGTAACCAATGTGCCTTTATCTGCCCGCATGCGGCTATCCGCCCTGTCCTGATTTCTGAAGAAGAGAGGCAAAACGCACCGGCAGGGTTCAGCGCCAAACTGGCCAGCGGAACAACAGAAGATGCCTGGTACCGCCTCGCCGTTTCTCCGCTCGATTGCTCCGGTTGCGGTAACTGTGCGGATGTCTGCCCGGTCAAAGGCAAGGCGCTGTCGATGCAACCGCTGGAATCGCAGGAACACGAAATTGAGCTGTGGGAATATGCGCTCAGCCTGACACCCAAAGCCAATCCGCAAAATAAATTCACCGTGAAAGGCAGCCAGTTTGAACAGCCTCTGCTGGAGTTCTCCGGCGCCTGCGGGGGTTGCGGTGAAACGCCTTACGCCAAACTGGTGACTCAGTTATTTGGCGACAGAATGATGATTGCCAATGCGACCGGATGTTCATCGATCTGGGGCGCGAGCGCACCTTCTATTCCTTATACCACTAACCACAAAGGGCAAGGGCCGACCTGGGCCAACTCACTTTTTGAAGATAACGCCGAGTTTGGCCTTGGCATGCTGCTGGGTGTGGATGCGATTCGCGATACCCTCGCCACACAGGTTAAAGCGGCGCTCGACAATGCGCCGGATGCGCCACTGGATGCAGAACTGTCAGCCTGTCTGAGTGACTGGCTGGCAAATAAAGATCAGGGCGAAGGCACCCGTGAGCGGGCTGAAAAAGTAGTGGCACTTCTGGCTTCGCAGACACCAGGGAAAAATCCGCACACCGACAGTATCTATGCCCACCGCGATTATCTGGCGAAGCGTTCTCACTGGATATTTGGCGGTGACGGCTGGGCCTACGATATCGGCTTCGGAGGGTTGGATCATGTGCTGGCATCGGGTAAGGACGTCAATGTTCTGGTATTTGATACCGAGGTCTATTCCAACACGGGCGGTCAGTCGTCTAAATCGACGCCAGCGGCAGCCATTGCGCAATTCGCTGCCAGCGGCAAGAAAACCCGAAAGAAAGATCTGGGCATGATGGCGATGAGTTACGGCTACGTGTATGTCGCACAAATCGCAATGGGGGCCGACAAAAATCAGACATTGCGGGCAATTGCCGAAGCCGAGGCGTATCCGGGACCTTCCCTCATTATAGCTTACGCGGCCTGCATCAACCACGGTTTGCGTATCGGTATGGGATGCAGTCAGCGTGAAGCCAGGCGCGCTGTCGAGGCAGGATATTGGGCTAATTACCGTTATCACCCGCAACTGAAAGAGGCCGGTAAAAACCCGTTCATTCTCGATTCTGAGGAACCTGAAGAGGATTTCCAGGCGTTTCTGGCAGGCGAAGTGCGCTACTCGTCATTGAAAAAGCTGTATCCGGAATTTGCCGAGTCTCTGTTTAAAAAGACCGAAGACGATGCACGCGAAAGACTTGAAGGCTATAAAAAACTCGCGTCATCCTGAGAGAAAACGGCGAGTCGTCATGGCACTAATCTTTTAATAAACATGAGATATATCAGGAGATGATTATGGCTACCATCGGTATTTTTTTTGGGTCTGATACCGGACAAACAAGAAAAGTTGCGAAGCTTATACACCAGAAACTAGACGGGATTGCCGACGCGCCCCTGGATGTCCGGCGCGCAACCCGCGAACAGTTTTTATCCTACCCGGTCTTGCTGTTAGGTACGCCAACACTGGGCGATGGGGAGCTACCTGGTGTGGATGCAGGCAGTCAGTACGACTCCTGGCAGGAGTTCACCAACACGCTGTCTGAAGCTGATCTGAGCGGTAAGACGGTGGCATTGTTTGGGCTGGGCGATCAGCTTAACTATTCCAAAAATTTTGTTAGCGCAATGCGGATCCTCTATGACCTCGTCATTGAGCGTGGCGCCTGTGTTGTCGGTAACTGGCCGCGTGAAGGCTATAAATTCTCGTTTTCCGCTGCACTGCTGGAAAACAATGAGTTTGTCGGCCTGCCACTGGATCAGGAAAATCAATACGACCTGACAGAAGAGCGTATTGACACTTGGCTTGATAAGCTTAAACAAGCAGTGCTTTGACCCTCCGGTGATGGCACCTCTGCAAAAAATATAAAACCAGCCGTCTGGCTTAATGCTGGTCACTTAAGCATTTTTATGAATACAAATTCATTTTTGTGCTTCAAAGGATAATGAAGGAATCAGGCTTATAGCGCTATTTTTCTTCATCGAAGGCCCAAATTCACGGGCCTCATTTCCTTAAGTGACTGGCATTAGCCGTCTGGCTGGTTTTGTTCTGTCGGCGGGTATCCGGTTTTCGCATATTATCTCTGGTCATTGCGGATGAAATACGCAGAACCTGAGGCGCTGCGCCTAATCTTCCGGCGCAAAACAGGTGTTCCATTCGCAACATTCATTACAGCTTGGTGAACGGCAGACGATTTCTCCCAGCGACTGCAGGCATTGCTGGCGGTAGAAGAACTTTTTCCAGCGCATGTTCTGGTGATTCATCCTGACCAGTTCGGGAAAGCAATCGGTCATCAGGTCGCGCAGTTCAGCGCGGGAATCCAGTCCCAGATCCTGCCACAGATGGTCAAACCCCATCGATGCTGTGGCGATCAGTTCATGCATCGGCGCGGCCTCCGGCACCAGTGACTGTGCGAGCCACTGCGCCAGTTGTTCCCGCTCACAGGTGCGTGCCTGCTGTAACAACCCGAGCAGTTTTTGCTGCTCGAGTTGTAACGTTGAAAGCACAGGCGCAGCGCGTCCGGTATGTTGCAGTAAAGCCTGCCAGGCGATGTCTCCCAGCCCCATCTGTGGCGGAAAACGTGAGCGTCCGGTCAGGTGCAGTGACAGCAACCGGCTTAACCACCCCTGCGCGCCGTTCATTACGCCACCCCGCGAATGCTGATTTCACCCCCGGCCAGCTTTCGTTGCTGCCACCATTGCGCCAGCACGGTTTCTACCGGCTGCCAGGCGCCGTCCACCTGCGGCTCAATGCCCGCCGCTTCCAGACGTTTCCACGGCGTCAGGCCAATGCGGGCACAGAATACCGCTTTGACATCTGCCAGCAGTTCCAGCAATGCATCCATGTTCTGCGCCGCATCTTCCGGCTCGCAGTCATCCGGCGAGCCGCAATAGCGTGGCGTAAAACGCTGCCCAACCTGCATCACACCTGCCGCCGACAGGCTGTACAGCGTAAAACGATCGGCGTGACCGAAATGCTGATCAACAGCCTGCCCCTGTGACGTTGCGACCGCCACCAGACAGGCGTCCGCTTCTTCGGATTCGCCCTGCGATACAATACTTGCGTGAAGCTGTGCGCGCTGATGCAGCACCGGTAAGTAAGGCGGTGGGTTAACCGGCAAGGATGCCAGCGGGAAAGCCGCATTGCGGTCCTCACCCAGCATGCCGATGGCGTCTGCGCGGCACTGATGGCAGTGCGTCATCTGCGGCATCGAAATACCGCAGGATTTTCGCACCGAGGCCACCATATCGGCATCCGGTTCCTCCTGCCCGTTCAGCCCGAAAACGGTGCCATGTTCCGGACGTGAAATCAGCGGCATGATGTTATGCAAAAACGCGCCCCATTCGCCCGCCTGCTGGCTGACCGCCTGCATATGCTGGTCGTTAATCCCCGGGATCAGCACCGAATTGATTTTAACCAATACACCTTTTTCAATCAGCTTTCTGATGCCTTCAGCCTGCCGTTCGATCAGTAAGTCTGCCGCCATCCGCCCGGTATAACGCTCACCTTCATAGCACAGCCAGGCATAGATTTTTTCGGCGACTGCCGCATCAAGCGCATTCATGGTCACTGTCACGTGATCCACACCTATATCCACCAGCCGGTCCACCACATCCGGCAACATCAGGCCATTGGTGGAAAGACACAATTTGAGATCCGGCAATTGCTGGCGCAGCAGTTCGAGGGTCTGGAACGTACGACCAATATTGGCCAGCGGATCGCCAGGTCCGGCAATACCGACCACGGAAAGTTGCGGGATCGCCGCCGCCACCTGACGGGCTTTGGCGACAGCCTGCTCGGGAAGCAACAATTCCGACACGACACCCGGACGTGATTCGTTACTGCAATCATATTTGCGGTTGCAGTAATGGCATTGCAGATTACAGGCAGGGGCGACGGCCAGGTGCATACGGGCAAAGCGGTGATGCCCGCTGACGGAATAACACGGATGTTGCGCCGCTTTACGGGCCAGTTGTTCATTTACACGGGACGGGCTTTGGCCGGAGCAACCCGCAGAGGAAGGACAGGATGTCATAGCGGTAAACCTTAATCAGCAGAAGGTTCTGAATATTTGCAAAAGTTATACCGCCGGGAAAATGATAAAAATTGTTATTTATTAGAACATTACAACTAATGCATGCGCGTTTTTTTTGTCAGGTTCAGGGCGTTGTGCCGACATTGTTTCAAAAGCAACAAGGCCGGCACACCACCGTGTGAGGATGTCAGCTCAGATACGGTGCATGTTGATGTCCATAATCTGGATACGGTAGGCAATCTGGCGCGGTGTCATGCCCAGCAGTCGAGCCGCTTTGGCCTGCACCCAGCCGGTTTTCTCCAGTGCGGCAATCACCCGCTGGCGTTCGTCGAGTTCCTGATCCAGCCAGCTTTCATCTGTCGCCAGCGGCAGGCCGGATTTGACGGACAGCGTCGGGGATTCGTGGTGATTGAACAGGATCACGTCGCGGTCGATCAGCCCTTCATCGGTCATTACCGACGCCCGTTCGAGACAGTTTTCCAGTTCACGCACGTTGCCTGGCCAGCCGTAGGTCATCAGCAGACGCACCGCGCCGTCGCTGATGCGCAGTTCCCGCCCCTGACGCAGCGCAATCTTTTTGACCAGAAACGGCGCCAGATCGGCGATATCATCCAGCCTTTCACGCAGTGCAGGCAGCGAAACCGGCATCACGTTCAGGCGATAATACAGATCTTCGCGAAAATTCCCGGCACGCACTTCCTCCTCAAGATTACGGTTGGTGGCAGCAATAATGCGCACATCGACTTTCAGCGTGGTATCGCCGCCGACCCGTTCCATTTCACCTTCCTGCAAAATGCGCAGCAGTTTGGCCTGAAACGACGCACTCGATTCGCCGATTTCATCGAGGAATAACGTGCCCCCGTCCGCCAGTTCAAAGCGGCCTTTACGGGTACGGATAGCGCCGGTAAAGGCCCCTTTTTCATGGCCGAACAGTTCGCTTTCCAGCAGGTTATCCGGCAGCGCGGCGCAGTTGAATTTCACAAATGGCGCGGCCGCACGGGGTGAATTGTAATGAATGGCATTGGCGATAAGTTCCTTGCCGGTGCCGCTTTCACCACGTACCAGAACCGTGGTATCCCATTTGGAAACCTGCCGTAAAATGTCCATCGTCTGGCGCATCGCCTGACTTTTCCCGACCATCTGCTCGAAACCAAACTGGCGCGGAACACTGCACCGGACCGGCGTTTGAGCAGGCAATGATTCCGGGGGCGTGGAGGAACGCAGTGGCTGGCTGATAAGATTGGCAACCATTTCTAAAAACCGCGTACTGGCAGTCAGCCGGTCTTCGTGCAACGCCATCGGCTGTGCCACCAGCACACCCGCAGGCTGATTATCCGTACTGGGAATCGGCACGCCAATCAGCGGCAGGCTGTAATCGTAAATATTCAGGCGGTCGAGAAAACGCTGATCGTCTGAAATGCGCGGTAACACCAGCGCCTGACGCTGGCTCATCACCGCGCCGATCACGCCTTCCCCCATGCGGTAACGGACATGGCGGGTCTCTTTTTTCCTTTCGCCGTCGATGCCGTGCAGGGATTCCACAAAGAGTGCATTGCGTTCTTTATCAAACAGACACACCATGCCGTATTGCATAAATGCATGATCGTGCAGCACTTCGAGGATCGCCGCAAGCGCGCGCTCGGTGTTGCTTTCCTGACTCAGCGCCACGCTGATGCGATAAAGCGCCGTAAACTGGGCAGACATATCAAAGCGCCGGACAACCGGGCCCGCGGTAGGTAACTGGGTCATTTTAAGCCTCCGGTGAGAACCTGCTGTACCGGCAGGCGTAACGTCAGCAAGGTGCCGCCATCAGGGCAGACCGAGAGATCTAAAGAACCGCGATGATGGGCGATCAGCGTCTGGATAAGGCGCAGCTCCATACCATTCCCCGGACGGGAAAACGCCGCTTCCGGGCGGGCATAACGCACCCGTTCACGCGGCACATTATCGGTAATGTCAAAGCACAACCAGCTCGCATCCTGCTTCGCAACAATGTTCACCGAGAGCTTCAGAGACGGCATGGCCTGCGCCTGTGACAGCGTGTGATCAATCCATAAGCTCAGCGCGGTAAGGATTTGCGTTCGTTGCCCGACAGCGTGCAGATCAGATGGCATGACCACGTAACGCAACTCACCGTCACTGAGAAAATGGCTGTCGTACAGCGCGCTCAGATCGTCGAAGAATTCACTGACCGGCCATTCTGCCTGCGGCTCAAAATCCAGCGAAGGACGGCAGGCCTGTAAGCGACTCACCGCCTGCTCACCTTCGCGCCAGGCGAATTCCAGCGCCATGTTGTTGCCTTCTTCGCCGTTAAGACGACGCGCAGCCGCCAGCATATTGATTGGCCCGTTAAGCTGGGTAAGCGCGGCATCGAGCGATTCGCGGATGGCTGCCAGCAATTTGCCGTTGGTAAGTTTTTGCTTGAGCCGGTCAAGATACCCCTGCTGCTGGCGGTGATGCTGATCGGTGCAGTCGGTGAGAACAATCAGTTTTCCCGGTGCTTTAATGCCGGTAAAAAAGCGGCTGGCCTCTTCATTGACGCCCTGCAATGACCACTGGCCGAAAGAAAACCAGCGTACGTTACGGCGCATGGAAACCGGCACCGGTTCGCCGCTGCTCAGCACATCTTTGAGTTGCGGATAGCCCATTTCGGCCAGTAACTCTTTTCCGCCGCAGTCAGCGCACAGGGTTTTGTAGGCCAGATTGTCCATCACCACATTGTCTTGCTCATCCACCACCACCACAGCAGCAGGAATGTTGTTCAGCACTTCCGTGAACAAGGTGATGTGGTTGCGCAATCGCTGCTCCAGTGCGTATTTCTCGCTGATATCTTTGTGCATGCCGAGGTAATGCTCCACCTGCCCGTCCGCGCCTAAAACAGGCGTGATAGTGACATCCGCCAGATAAAGCGAACGGTTATTGCGCCGGTTGATCAGCTGCCCGCTCCAGGGTTTGCCCTGCAACAAAGTGCGCCACATTTCGTCATAGATATGTTTCGGCGTCTGCTGGCTGGCCAGCAGACGGTGGTTCTCGCCCAAAAGTGTCTCAAGTGCAAAACCCGTCTGGCGGCAGAATGCAGGATTGGCATAACAAATGCGCCCCTGCGGATCGGTCAGCGAAATCGCCACCGAAGATTGTTCAACCACGGTATAAAACAGTGAAGGATGTTGCAGCGACAAGCGGATGGCGATATTCCCCTCAGGAAATGATGCTGATAACGCCGTGATGCTCATGTCTTTCTCCCCTTTATTGCGCAATGCCGGAACCCAAATCACACCTATACTCACCCGGAATAACCGTGCAATTTACAGGCCTTTTGCGGGGCTATCTGCCCAAAGGTTGATCTGAACGGGGTGTTTTAAGCATCAGGATGCAAAGCAGACCGGTTTTTACCACAGACCAGGTAAAGCGCGGTGTGGCACAAGGCCGGAGGCGGGATTTCCCTGCGCTGTTATAAGGCAACGCAGGTAGTTTTTGTGCATTTTTCGTGCAAATCGGGCATTAGCCCGTCTGCACCAACAAGAAGGTGAACAGGCTCAGGCATTTATCAGTTGTTGCAGCCACTGGCGCTGATAATGTTTCTGTTGCCGGGCAATCAGTTGCTGACGCACCCGCGTTAAGGCTTCGGCTTTCGGCAAGGGTTGCGGCAGGCGAATTTGTTCGCACAACAACAGATGCCAGCCCAGTTCGGTTTCAACGGCGCCGCTCAATTGCCCGGCCTCGAGACGAAATAATATGTCTTCCAGTTGCGGATAAAGAATGCCGCGCCCGACCCAGCCCAGTAGGCCGCCGCCCATCGCACTCGGGCAGTGGGAATAGCGCAGTGCCTGGCGGGCAAACAGCGCATGCCCGTCACGCAAACGGCGCGCAATGGCATCAATCTGTTCACGAACCGCCGAAGAATTGCCCTCCACGGTCAGCAGCAGATGGCGGGTGTAACGTTGTTCGGGGCGAACAAAATGCTGCGCATGTCCGCGATACCACGCCTCAACCTGCGCATCATCCGGCAGCGGTGCCTGTTGCTGCACCCAGTTTAACTGTTCGCGCAACAGCGTCTGATGTAATAGCAGTTCTTCGGTCTCGGTCGCCGTCAGTTCCAGCTCTGGCAGCTCGGCGGCCAGCGCCTGCCGCGTGACTTCCACCGACTGCGGTTCAATATTCAACGCGTGTTCCAGGGCCGCCTGCGCCACAGCTTCTTCTATCACCTGCTGACGCTGCCAGGCTTCGATAAACTGCTGATACTGTGCCGGCGTCGGGTTGAGTTCTTCACTCAGTTTCATCTGTTTTGCCAGCTTCCAGCGGCTGTAACGGTGCCACACAGGCATACTCATGCCAGTTCCTCCTCGAGCTTCAGCGCATGTTCGGGCACCTGAAATATCCGCTGCGCAAACAAAACCTGATAATGAAAAATGCTGTCCAGCGGTTCACAGCCCATCACGCGGCCCATGCCGCCCTGCGGCACCACCACTTCACCACGGATAACCAGACTGCGACGCGAACTGACCCAATCACCGTATTGAAAAGCGCCCGCCAGCCAGGGGGCATCACCGGCGATCAGCTCCTGTTCGCGGCAGCCAATAATCAGGTCGTCGTCGGGAAAATGCACCTGATACACGATGGTGTCCTGCAAAAACACCCCCCATTCACGCACGTATCCCAGACTGCCGCGGCGGATCAGTAAGTCACCGCGCGTTTTACCCGCAAACGTACCGTCATCGCGTACGATGCGTGTCACTCTCACCTGCTGGTCGACCTCAAATACCGGTTTCATGGCCTGACCTCCAGCAAATCACTCCAGTCGATAAAGCTGCCGTTATTGCGCTGATACACCGCCAGCCCGGACTGCGTATTCAGCGGCCCGGCCACGGTGTGCTGGTAGCTTTCGGCCAGCAGACGCCGGGCCAGCCGCCAGTCAGCACGGTCTGATTCTTCCTCATCGGCAAAGTGCACCAGCACGGCTGCCGTCAGCCGCTGGTTAAACTGCGCCATGATGTGCAGATGGCGGCTGCGTAACAGGACCGGATCCACCTCCAGTTCGAAGAAATCAAAAAACGACTGCGCTGATTCCAGCTCATCAACACCTTCAATACGGGTAAACCAGTCCATGTCAGCCTCCCTGAGCCTGAAGTTGTCCTTCGAACGGGATCTGATCGTCCATCCGCATCTGGCACATGGCGATGACTTCATCCTCACCCGGATTACGTTTGAGATGTTCGGCAAAGCGTTTCACCTCCTGCAACATCGACAGGGTTTGTGTCTCGCTGAGGATATACCCCAGACGCGCGCAGATGCCACTCACCGCCTGCCTGCCGGAATGTTTGCCAAGCACCAGAGTAAATTCCCGTCCGACCAGCGAGGGATCTATGCCCTGATAACTGCGCGGATCGCGCAGCAGTGCCGCCACATGCAAACCGGATTCGTGGGTGAAAACCTGCCCGCCGACCAGCGGATGCTGCAGGTCAATGGTTCTCCCCGCCGCCGCCGCCACAAGGCGGCACAACGCCGGCAGTTCGGTGAAATCGATACCGCAGTCGAGATGCAGGCAACGATCAAGTGACAGCGTCACACTTTCCAGCGCCGCATTCCCCGCCCGTTCGCCGAGTCCGAGCACCGTGGTGTTCACATGCGTCGCACCCGCCCTGACCGCCGCCAGCGTGTTGGCAGTTGCCATACCCAGATCGTTATGCGCGTGTATTTCCAACCCGCCGTGCCAGTGCTGGCGTAATGCCGAAATACGGGCAAAAGTACTGAAGGGATCGAGAATGCCCAGCGTATCGGCAAACCGCATCCGTTCTATACCCAGATCCGCCGCCACTTCCGCCAGCATGTGCAGGGTTTCATCGGCGGAGCGCGAGGCATCCTCACAGCCCATACATACCCGCATACCGAGACGGTGCGCCAGTTGCACCAGCGGTTTAAGCGAGGCAATCACCGCAGGCCACGGCCGATGTAATTTCTGCTCGCGCAGCAAATCTGACGCTGGTACCGAGATATCGACCCAGTCCATGCCAACCCGCGCAGAATCGTGAATTTCTGATGAATTCATCCGGCACCACGACATCATCACCGTGTCCGGCAGTTGTCTGCGCAAAATCGCCAGTCGCACGCACTCTTCTTCGCCGAGCGCCGGTGTCCCCGCTTCCAGCTCACGGACACCGGCATTCACCAGCGCCTGAGCAATTTCCAGTTTTTCACTGGCGCGAAATGCCACACCGGGGCTTTGTTCGCCATCACGCAACGTGGTGTCGTTGATTATGACCGCCACGGGCCGGTTACCACCGCCAGTCCGTTCCGCTTCTGAAGCCGCCATCACCCGTCTCCTGTCTCAGCCGTAGGTCGGCGCAAACAGGCCGCCCTGTGCAATTTGCACTTTATCCTGCTGCCAGTAAGGTGACAGCGTTCGCAGGCGTGCCACGATGTCCGGCATCTGTTCAATCGCCCATTCGATTTCCCGCTCACGGGTAAACCGTGACAGGGAGAAACGGATACTGCCGTGCGCCGCGGTATAAGGAATATTCATGGCGCGCATCACGTGCGAAGGCTCGAGCGAACCCGATGTGCAGGCACTGCCGCTGGATGCCGCTATACCGCAATGATTAAGCAACAGCAAAATGGCCTCACCTTCGATATATTCAAACGCAATGTTGACAGTATTCGGCGTGCGCGGCTGGTTAGCGCCCATCAGCAAGGTGTGCGGAATGGTGGTCAGCAGGCCGGTTTCCAGCCGGTCACGCATTTCCTGCACCGACTCCATCATCGGCATATGCACGTCCGCCAGTTCACAGGCCGCGCCCATGCCAACAATCCCGGCGATATTCTCGGTCCCGGCACGGCGTCCGCGCTCCTGATGGCCGCCGCGCACCAGCGGGCGGAAGCGGGTATTGCGCCGCAGATACAGGCAGCCACAACCTTTCGGCCCGTGAATCTTATGCGCCGAGCAGGACAGCATGTCGATATCGGTGGCACGCAGCGAAATCGGAATTTTGCCCACCGCCTGCACGGCATCGCAGTGGAACAGAATGCCGCGTTCATGGGCGGCAGTGGCCATTTCGCTGACCGGGAATAGCACGCCGGTTTCGTTGTTCGCCCACATCATGGTGACCAGCGCGACGTTTTCACTCAGCGCATCGTAATAGTGGGCGGTATCCAGCGCGCCTTCTTCGGTAACGCCGATACGGTGGATCATGTAACCCTGACGCTCGAGGTGTTCGCACACTGCCAGCGTGGCCGGATGTTCCACGGCGGTGGTGATAATTTCACGGCGTTCCGGTGCCAGCGCAATGGCCGAGTAAATGGCCGTCGACGTGGCTTCGGTGGCGCAGGAGGTGAAAATAATTTCGCTGGTATACGCCGCGCCCAGCAGGCTCGCCACCTGCTCGCGGGCGCACTCCAGCCCCACCCGGCACGGTCCACCGAAATCATGAATCGAGGACGGATTACCGTAATAATCGCGCAGATACGGCATCATCGCTTCCAGCACCATCGGATCAATACGGGTGGTGGCGTTGTTATCCAGATACACATTTTTCATTGTCTGTTCCTCATTACCGGGCGGATGTGTTTGTTCTTTTCCCCAGTCAGGCGGCGGCGACCACGCGCATATAGCGGCCCATACGCTCAACCAGTTTCTGTTGCAGCCAGGCCAGCGTCATGTCAGTCATCATGCAGCCGCTGCAACTGCCGGAAAGCGCCACCGTCACTTCCTGCCCGTCGACGCGCACAAGCGACATGTCGCCGCCGTCAGCCCTGATGTGCGGGCGTAAAGACGCCACCACTTCTTCCACCGCCAGCCAGTTTTCATCCCTGACTGTTGCCGCCACCGGGTTTTTCACCGGATGCTCTTTTAGGATTTCTTCCAGACACAGCTCAATTTTTTCGTGACAGGAGGTGCATCCGCCCCCGGCTTTGGTGTAGTTGATCACGTCTTCGAGCGTGGTCAGGCCGTTGGCGAGCACCGCGCGGCGGATCTGCGCTTCATCGACCGCAAAACATTTGCAGATAAGCGCGCCTTCTTCATGATCTTCATCCGGCGCTTCGCCACGGTAATACCTGATGGCAGCCCGCAACGCTTCCTGCCCCATCACCGAACAGTGCATTTTTTCCGGCGGCAGGCCGTCGAGATAATCGGCGATTTGCTGGTTGCTCACCTGCTGCGCCTGCGTCAGGCTGCGGCCGATAATCAGTTCGGTCAGCGCCGACGAGGACGCAATGGCGCTGCCACAGCCGAAGGTCTGGAATCCGGCATCAAGAATAATTTCCGTCTCAGGATCCACCTTCAGCATCAGGCGCAGCGCGTCGCCGCAACTCAGTGAACCGACGTCACCGATGGCATTCGCTTCATCCACGACTTTGGCGTTACGCGGATTAAAAAAATGTTCTTTCACTTTCTCAGAATAATTCCACATGTCTTTAACCCCTTTGGTTAGTCCGGTTCGGGTGATGTCGTACAACTGCCGCTTTCGCAGTGACAAGCGGATGCCGCTGGCAAAACCACCCGTATTCCGGCGCGGCTGTTCTGTTCACCGGCAGACAGCGTGGCATTTTGTAATAGCGTCCAGTGCAGCGGATCCGCCAGCAGGCGTAACCCGTTAATCATTTCTACGTGGTCACGCGGCTGAAAGGCCGCGCTCCAGTGCAGCCCCACTTTCCAGCCGCCGCACGGGTCGCCGCCTAATGTCATCCGCAGGCCGCCCCCCTGCGGCGACAGTTGCCGCTGTAACGCCAGCAAGCGGTCAAAAACCGCGGGTTCAATTACCATCATCGGGTCGCCTCCTCTACGGATTTATGACTATTGAGCAATTGTGATGCCAGTCACATTATCAGCGTTATTTCAACCACATAGCCCCTGATGCCCGCATCAAATCCCACACAGATGTCGCGCTATTTGTCAGGTTTGTCATACAGATGACACGAGGTTACGGGCGGTCTTCCTCCTGCCATTCGTCCCCCGCCAGCAGTTTGTCGAAACGGCCAGGGTCGCGGCGGCGGCGCGTCACCTGACGCTCTGCAGCCGACCAGTGTTGCTGCGTCTGTTTGAGCAAATGCGCGATGTCGGTGTCTTGCGGCACTTTGATCGCCCGTACGCCAATTTCCAGCAACTGGCGGAAAACTGAATCGCCAATCGCCAGGCAATAGAGCGTCACGCAGTCTTCCAGCGCCGCCATCCGGCAGGCGATTTTTTCCTGCTGATGGCCAGATTCGGCGCTGAATTCCGCCACCCGCAGCAGTTGCACCTGATCCTGTTTTACGCCGTACACCACCAGCCGGGTGCTGGCACCGAAATGCTGGTCGACGTGGTGATAATCGGAACTTGCGAATGCCACCTGCATCGGCCACTGCGTGACGCTGACGGTATCGAGATAACGGTTAGAGCGCCTCATGGCTGGCCTCCGGTACCGGGCTCAGGCTGAACACCTGCTTGAGCGGTGAGTGATACGCCACCAGCATGTGATGGCGCGCCTGCATCAGGTTAGCGAGTTCGAACAAAGTGTCGCGAATACCCGCATAGCCCTGCCGCACGCGGCGAAATTCTCCGAGACGGTCGTAAAGCGGGAAACCGGCACGCACCAGCGCGATACCGTTTTTTTCCGCCAGTGGTGCAGCGTGGGAGTTCGCCACCAGCAATGAAACCGGGTAGCTGTCGAGCCGGGTTTGCAAATCTTCCAGATCGCCGATCACCACCTGTTCGACCGGCAGCCCGGCCAGTGACTGCTGATTAACCGGCGCAATCACCGGCCCGACGCGCATTCCCTGGCTCTGAGCGAAATCGCACCACGCCACCAGTAAATCAGCTTCTGCCGTCAGCGCAATACGCTGTGACTGCAGCCAGGTATGACAGTCGATCATGGCGTCCAACAGTTGCCCGCGCTGGCGCTCAATCCATGCCGGTACCTCGCGGCCTGACACCTGATGCAGATGGCGGATCAGACTGTCCATGTTTTCCAGCGTCATCAGGTGCGGCAGGTTCAGCGCCATGCCGCGGCTGCGCATCGCCATCAGGCTGGCGGCGCAGTTGAGCGAACTGCCAATGGTGATGGTGGTCAGGCTCTGCCCCATTTGTTCAATCTGGCGTTGCGAGGTGCCGCCCTGCGTGACCGGATTGAAATCGCCATTCGCCAGATGTCCGTCCAGCGACTGTGATAAATCCGGCAGGATCACCGGTTGCAGGCCAAAGGCTTCGACATAGCTGCGCAGTAATTCCAGATCCCCCGGCGTCAGCAGATGGCTGACCAGCAGGTTCACGCGCTTGTTACGCATGCCGGTCGGCGGCTTTTCCGGCACCCACTGAGTGATCACGCTTTCCATCAGCGCGCTGTAGCCGTTTTCCAGCGAGCCGTAAAAATCCGGCGTGTTAACGGTCAGAATGGCGATGGCATTAAAGCGCGGTTCTTTGTCGCGAAACTCACGCAGTGCCATCGACAAATCACTGCCCTGGGCTTCTGACAGTCCGGTGCTCAAAATCACAATGGCTTTTGGATTACTGCGCTGACACAACGTGGTCAGCGCCGTACTGACGTTGCCATCCGAGCCCATGATAGTCGTGGTCGATTCCATCGCCGTGGACTGCAACGGGATCGGATCGTGAAAATGCTGGATGAAGAAAACTTTGGCGAACGCGCTGCAACCTTGCGCGCCGTGAACCAACGGGATGCAATTTTCCAGCCCCTGACTGGCCAGGATCGCCCCGAGCGGTTGCCCGCTTTTGACAGGCGTGGTGGCAAGCGGCTTGGCATTACGCAGAATTTGAGCCATACACAGTCTCCAAAACAATGAGTCGAAACATCGCTCACAATGTGTCTGTTTAGCGCCACGGCGCCAGACGGTTGACCTGCGCCCAGACCGGGCTTTCCAGGGTGATACACAACTGTTCGGCCAGATTCACCAGCCCGTGATAACCGGCAAACGCATGCTCGCGCTCCTGATTGATATCCAGAAACGGCAGGCGGGCTTTGTACGCGGTATACATGTTGCGGCCCCCGGCGATCATGATGTCGCCGCCGAAACGATAGAGGGTGTCGAGCAAGGTTCTGGCATTGCCTTCGTCGAGCATCAGCACGTTTTCGCCCATCAGTTCGCGAATACGCTGCTTGTCTTCTTCGGTTGATTTGCGGGTGCCGGTCGCGACCACCGTGATGCCTAAATCCTGTAACGCCGAGACCACCGACCAGGATTTCACGCCACCGGTATACAGCAGCGCCTTACGCCCGCTGAGCCGTGCACGGTAAGGCGCGAGCGCAAGATGTGTCGCCGCCTCCTCGCGTTCAATCAGACGTTCTGTGCGCGCTTGTAAATCCGGGTCTTTGAGCAGCACGGCGATCGTACGCAGGGAATCGGCCATGGAACGCAGGCCATAAAAACTGCCTTCAAACCATGGGATCTGGTAGCGCTCTTCCATTTTGCGGGCGACGTTGATCAGCGCCCGCGAGCACACCAGCATATTGGCTTCGCCACGGTGCATAGTCTGGATTTCAGCAAAACGGGAATCCCCGGAAAGGCTGCACAGCACGCGGATCCCGAGTTCATCGAGCAGCGGCAGAACGTGCCAGAATTCGCCGGCAATATTGAATTCTCCAATCAGGCTGATGCTGTGGCGGTGTCCGGCGGGGATCGGTGAGTTTTCCGGCCACGACGCGGGTTCGCGCTGGCCGATCACCTTTTTGACCATCACGTCCCCGGCAATGCGGTTACCGAGATTTTTGCTGCCGTAGAAACCGGCGGCATCGACTGAAATAACCGGCACACCGGCAGCGGCCGATGCGGCGCGACACACGGCTTCAACATCATCCCCTTCCATCGCCGGTACGCAGGTGTTGTAAATAAAGACCGCCACCGGATGATAATGGCTGACGATGTGCTGCACGGCGTGAAATAAGCGTCGCTCGCCGCGCCCCATAATCACATCCTGCTCGCTCATGTCGGTGGTGAAGCCCATGCGGTTGATGGAAGGCCCGGAACTGCGGCTGCCACGGTTGTCCCATGAACTGCCGGTACAGCCAATCGGGCCGTGCACCAGATGCGCGACGTCCGCGACCGGCAGCAGCGCAATCTGCGCGCCATCAAACGCACAACCGCCTGCCGTCGCGCCCGGTTTCGGCAGGCTGCAACCCGACTTCTGCTTGTGGTTATGCTCACAGGCTGGCTCATCAATCAGCGCCAGAATCTCTTTTGCCTTCATCGCAACCTCGTCATGACAGATAAGTATCACGGTGAAGGTTGCAAGGAGCAGGCCAGTGGATTACTTACTGATTTTAAACAGGATCTCATTGTCGTGTTTATGACAAACGACACAAAGAAAACAAAGGAGACGACGGATGTCGGGGCGCAGACCGCGCCCCGCAGAGGGACGTTAACTGAACAGACGGTTTTCCAGCGGATTACTTTTGCCTAACCGGCGCGCCAGCCACGGCGGCATATTTTCGGTCAGCATGCGTTGCAGCGCAGCAAGCTGTGACGCAATGCTCACGCCGGGCAGCACTTTGATCGGATGAATATTATGGCGGATGACCCGCGCCGCTGCCGGGCCGCCAATGGCCTCACAGAACAGCAAATGGCAATCGCTGATCAGCCGCGCACGGGTTTGATTCGACTCTTCGCCTTCGTGCGATACCGGCGTACGGCGCAGCGCCATCAGATACGGCCCGTCGCTGTCGAACGCATAAATGAAAAACAGATGAGACTGCCCAAAATGACCGTTCACCGTGATGCCGTCGAGAGACGAAAATGCCACCCTTAACTGCTGTGGCTGGCGGCGATTTTCAGCCAGAGTCAGATGCGGTGGCAGTTGCCCCTGCAGGCAGCTCATCAGCGACTGCCAGCGGCTGATCGTCACCTTTCCGGCATCTCCCGGAAATGTCACCTCCAGTGCTTCCAGACTCATGGCCTGTAAATGCGCCAGCCCGATATTGCCGTCACTTTCGCGACAACCCTGTGTCAGCCAGGCCAGCACCTCCGGCGGCGGGATTTCCGGGAATAATTGCACCACGGCGAATAAACGCCAGAACAGCAGATCGTCTTTTGACATCGGAGTCACTCCTCTCACAGTTCTGAACGTGTTGCCCGCAGGCTGACGGGAAACGACGGAATGCCCGGCTGAGGTTCCACGTAATAGGCTTTTCCTCCTTCCAGACAAACACGTCCGCCCCACTGTTGCGGATGGTTATGCTCCAGTTGCACCACTTTGGCTTCCATATCCTGTTTCGCGATATAGCAATAAAGACTGTTATTACGTAGTCGGAAAATAACCATCGGCATAAGCCCCTCCCGGCGACACGCGCCCTGGCGGTAAAGAGAAAAGCCCCGGCACAGTTCAGTGACGGGGCGAGGGTTTTAGCGGATCAGGTCGAAGTTGTAATCGGTTTTGCCGAGCTTCATGGTTTCGCGATCCAGCTGTTCGAGCACCGCATTCACCAGTTGCGTCAGAATGCTCATCGCACCTTCGTATCCCCAGGTGGTCTGACGGTGCAAATGGTGCCGGTCAAAAATCGGGAATCCGATACGGATCAGCGGTACTTCGAACTGTTCACCTTTGGCCAGCGTGTCGCGCTGAATGAATTTTCCGTAAGAGTTGCCGATCATAAAGTCCGGTTTACGGGTAAACATCAGCGAGCGGAAATGCCACAGATCGCAGTTCACATACACCTCGCTGTCCTGCCCGTAAGGCGAATCAGCCAGCATTTTCTTCATGGCTTTCTGCCAGCGCTTGTTGCCGTTATGGCTGAGAATGGTGGTCGGTTCACAGCCCAGTTCCAGCAGAAATGCGGTCATGCCCATCACAAAATCCGGGTCACCGTACACACCGAAACGCTTGCCGTGCAGCCAGGTGTGGGAATCGAGCATCATGTCCACCAGACGGCCACGTTCAGTGGCCAGCGCGTCAGCTATCGGTTTGCCGGTCAGTTCGCTTACCGTCATCAGCAAGGCATCGGTCGCCGCCAGGCCAATCGGCACACTGACTTCGGTGCCCGGCTGATTCCAGTCGTCCTGCACCACTTTTTTGGTTTTCTGCAACTGCCACGGTTGCAGCAGCAAGGTGTCGATGGCATCCGGTGCATCACGCATTTCGGTTTGCGTGGTGCCGCCGGCATACATGCGGTAATGGCCGTCAGCCGGGGTGTCGAGCACTTCCGACGGATCGGACAAGACGCTGCATTCGACCCCCATCTGGCTCATCATGCGGTGGATCACCCGGTAGTTGCCGAGATAGGTTTCAAAACCGGTCACCACGTTCAGTTTGGCGAGTTTGCCCGGCTGATATTCCCGCGTGGTGTCGGTGGTAAAGGTACGGGCGAAGCCTTCAAACATGTTGTCCCAGCCGGTGACATGACTGCCCAGAAAACTCGGTGTATGGGCATATGGGATTGGCATACCGGCATCCACAAATCCGTCTTTTTTGGCGTTGGCGATAAAGGCCTGCAGGTCATCACCGATCACTTCCGCCATACAGGTGGTGGAGACAGCAATAATTTCCGGCTTGTACAGCGCGCTGGCGTTTTCCAGACCGACATTCATGTTGTTATTTCCGCCAAAAACGGCAGCATCTTCGGTCATTGAGTCGGAAACACAGGCCACCGGCTCTTTGAAATGACGGTTAAAATAGGTACGGAAATACGCCACACAGCCTTGTGAACCGTGGACATACGGCAACGTGTTGGCAAAACCCAGCGCGCAAAGCACCGCGCCTAATGGCTGGCAGGCTTTCGCCGGGTCGACGGTCAGCGCTTCACGCGAGAAGTTCAGATCCTGATATTCCTGCGTGGTGGTCCATTCAAACACTTCCCGCACTTTCGCCTCGCCGTGTGCTTCTTCCAGCGCGCGTTTGTTGGTAAACATACTCTGGTATTCATCCTGCTCGAACAGCGGGAAACAGGATTTTGGGGTGCCAAGATCTTGACTCATGTTTCTCTCCTTCCGCGCCACAAATCTGTGAACTGACGGAATGTTTGTCGTCTCTGTCAGGCCGATTTCAACCAGGGGGCGGTCAGCTGACTCCAGCCCGGATTGTTCAGCGTCATGTCCATGTCACGGGCAAAAATGCCGAAACCGTCGTAGCCGTGATAAGGGCCGGAATAATCCCAGGAGTGCATCTGGCGGAACGGCACGCCCATCTTCTGGAAAATGTATTTTTCTTTGATGCCTGACCCGACAAGATCCGGTTTCAGCGCTTTAACGAACGCTTCCAGCTCATAACTGCTCAGGTCGTCGAACAGCAACGTGCCTTCTTTGAGCATCGGTAAGGTGCGGTCGTAGTCATCGTTATGACCGAATTCATAGCCGGTACCGATGATTTCCATTCCCAGATCTTCATACGCCCCGATGATGTGGCGCGGACGTAAACCGCCGAGATACAACAGCACCTTTTTGCCTTCCAGACGCGGACGGTATTTGTCGATCACCGCCTGCGTTTGCGCCTGATATTTTTCAATCACCGCTTCGGCGTTTTTCCGGATGGTATCGTCAAAACGCGCCGCAATTTCGCGCAGAGATTCCGCAATTTTGGTCGGGCCAAAGAAGTTGTATTCCATCCACGGAATGCCGTGTTTTTCTTCCATATGACGGGAGATATAATTCATCGAGCGGTAGCAGTGCACCAGATTGAGTGCGACTTTCGGGGTGTTTTCCATCTCCACCAGCGTGCCGTCGCCGGACCACTGCGCCACCACACGCAGCCCCATTTCTTCGAGCAGAATACGTGAGGCCCAGGCGTCACCGCCGATGTTGTAGTCGCCGATAATAGCCACGTCGTAAGGCGTGGTTTCAAATTCATTGCCTTCGCGGTTATCCAGCACCCAGTCGCGGATGACATCGTTAGCAATGTGATGGCCGAGCGACTGCGACACACCGCGGAAACCCTCGCAGCGTACCGGCACGACCGGCTTACCGATTTTGGCGCTGCTGGCTTTGGCGACGGCAGAAATGTCATCACCGATCAGACCGACCGGACATTCTGACTGCACCGAAATGCCTTTGGTCAGCGGAAACAACATCTCCAGTTCGTCGATCAATTTGTCGAGCTTTTTATCGCCGCCAAATACGATGTCCCGTTCCTGAAAATCGCTGGTGAAGTTGATGGTGCCGAAGCTGTTTACGCCGCTCCAGCCGGTGTAATAGTTACGGCGTCCGGCACGGGAATACTGGCCGCAACCAACCGGGCCGTGGGAGATGTGTGCCATGTCTTTGATCGGGCCAAAGACCACGCCTTTGGAACCGGCGTAAGCGCAGCCTCGCACGGTCATCACGCCCGGCTGCGATTTTCGGTTTGAGACAATACACTTGCCGACAGATTCCATCGCCGGGTCGGTGGTCATCATGTGTTTCTTACGATCTTTAAGCGCCTTCTCGGGGAAGATCTCCAGCACTTCCTGGATCAACGCCTCGTTACGTTCGCGTGTTTCACTGGTCATAAAGACTCCGCTGATTGCCTGAAAAGGTGCACATTCCCGCAGGTCTGTGCATCTCTGGATAAAGGGGACGAAATCACGCCTCTTCGGCGGCGGTACGACCGACGATGGTCAGGTCTTCTTCTTCCATAATGCCGAATTCCATTAACAGGGCTTCCAGCTCATCCATGGTGACCGGTGTCGGCACCACCATTTTGGTGTTGTTGACGATTTTGTTCGCCAGTGCACGATACTGATCTGCCTGCGCGCAAGTCGGGTCGTATTCGATGACCGTCATGCGGCGGATTTCAGCGCGTTGCACAATGTTGTCACGCGGCACGAAGTGGATCATTTGCGTGCCAAGTTTTTCAGCCAGCGCGATGATCAGTTCATCTTCGCGATCCGTCTGGCGGGAGTTACAGATCAGCCCGGCCAGACGAACTTTGCCCGATTTCGCGTATTTCACGATGCCCTTGGAAATGTTGTTGGCGGCATACATCGCCATCATTTCACCGGAGCACACGATGTAGATCTCCTGCGCTTTATTTTCGCGGATCGGCATCGCGAAACCGCCGCATACCACGTCGCCCAATACGTCGTAAAACACAAAATCCAGATCCGGTACATATGCGCCTTCTTCTTCGAGGAAGTTGATGGCGGTGATCACCCCGCGTCCGGCACAACCCACACCAGGCTCAGGGCCACCTGATTCCGCACAGCGCACGCCGCCATAGCCGATTTGCATCACATCTTCCAGCTCCAGATCTTCCACGGAACCCACTTCAGCGGCCATTTCCATGATGGTGTTCTGTGCTTTCGCATGCAGAATAAGGCGGGTGGAATCAGCCTTAGGGTCGCAGCCGACAATCATGACTTTCTTGTTCATTTCGGCCAGAGCCGCTACAAGGTTTTGGGTGGTGGTGGATTTCCCAATACCCCCTTTCCCGTAGATTGCACATTGACGCATTGCCATCGTTTTCTCTCCTGTAGTGTCCAGTTGACGTACAGGTCATTGCAGTGTTCGTACCACGATGCCAAAACATATATATCATTGAGAAATAAAGAATTTTAATTTGATGAGGTGGAAGTATTAGAAGCAGATAGAACAATCTGTGTACAGTTTGTTGTAAAACAAACAAGCAGATGGCGGGTTCCGGGGACATTTGTGTGTAAAGGTCTGACCTGCTCCCCATTGATTGGTACACCCCGATGTTAGTAATGTCTTCATAAGCCACATGAGGACATCCCCATGAAGAAGCGTTTTTCCGACCAACAGATCATCAGTATTCTCCGCGGGGCTGAAGCCGGGGTTTCTTCCCGTGAACTCTGCCGCAAGCATGCCATTTCCGACGCCACGTTTTACATCTATGGACTACCTCCGTTTTGCAAGCACTGAATCAGGTTTTAGGTTGTTGCTTACATCTATCCGGCATCAGGAATACCTGTGCCCAAATGGGTAATCCGCACACAATCGCCTCAACAACTGGACGGCCTCGAAGACCTGTATAAAAATCAGGTTCAGATTGTGCAGGTGCAACCTGCTACCATTTTTCAATACTCTGCAACTTTTAAGGTAAGTATCATATTACTGCTGGCCGATATTCTGTCTCGTTATGAAGAATTGACCAGATAATCCGGGCATTCTTGTTGGCAACTGCCACGGTTGTTTTGCTAAATCCGCGCCGCTCTTTAAGTTGATTAACCCATTGGTTTAGATAGCCATCGTTATTGTTTGTAGCCACTCTGACGACAGCACGAGCACCGTGAATAAGCAGAGTTCGTAGATGCTTGTCGCCTTTTTTCGTCATGTTCATGAGCACCTGTCTGTCTCCGCTAGAGTGTTGACGTGGCACGAGGCCAAGCCACGCAGCAAAATGGCGGCCATTATTAAATTCGGTCCCTTTACCAATCGCCGCAATAACGGCTATGGCGGTTTTTGGGCCAATGCCTTTCACTTTAGCAATACGCTGACAGGCTTCAGACTGTTTAAAAACAGTGTCGATCTCTTTATCAAAAAAACCTATACGCCGTTCGAGATCTAAAAAGAGATCATAGAGCTCCGCAATCGTTCTGCGCATACGTGCACTGAGACCATTTTCAGCATCTTCGAGGATCAAGGGAATCGCTCGACGGGCCCTTGTGACAGAGATACCCATGGGGATCCCTCGATAAAGCAGCAAGCCTCGTATCTGACAGACCGTCGCAGTACGATGATTGACAATCCGTTGTCTTGCACGGTGTAAGGCCTGAATATCTTGCTGCTCCGGGCTCTTTGGCGGGACAAATTTCATCGTAGGCTGCATCAGCGCTATAGCGATCGCCAACGCATCATTGCCGTCATTTTTTTGCCCGCGGACAAAAGGTTTAACATACTGGGGACTGATGACTTTTACTTTATGTCCCAGTTTTTCAAACTCGCGCTGCCAGTAAAATGCGCCCGTTGAGGCTTCTATACCAACAGGCAGGCCGGTATATTGGCTACTGTCTGAAGCAGTATTTTTCGGTGAACGCGTTTCGTGTAAAGGGGTTTTCCAGCCTGGTTTAAACCACAGAGTTGGAAAACATTTTTAGCCAGATCGATACCCAGATAGACGATATTCATGTTTACTCTCCTGCTGAACGTATTTTGTTCAATTAAGCGCAAAGGGAGGAGGTAGTCCATCCCATTACCTGGCGTAAGAAGTACGGAGGTATGGAGGTGCCTGAGGTTAAGCGCCTGAAGTCGCTTGAGGAAGAGAACGCCAGACTCAAGAAGCTGCTTGCCGAAGCCATGCTGGATAAGGAGGCGCCACAGGTGGCTCTTGGGCGAAAGTACTGACGACAGACCAGAAGCGGGAAGCTGTGCTGTAGATGTGTGATGCGACCGGTCTGTCGCAACGTTGTTCCTGCAGGCTCACAGGTTTGTCCCTGTCGACCTGCCGCTATGACGCTCATCGTTCACTTGCTGATGCGCATTTATCAGGGCGCATCACTGATGCTGGCACTGGAGCGCAGGCGTTTTGGCTACCGCCGCATCTGGCAGCTGCTGCGCCGTGAAGGGCTTCATGTTAATCACAAGCGCGTGTACCGCCTTTATCATCTGAGCGGGCTGGGCGTAAAACGCAGACGACGTCGTAAAGGGCTGGCAGCAGAACATCTGCCGCTGCTCCGCCCGGCGGCGCCCAATCTGACCTGGTCGATGGATTTCGTCATGGACGCATTGACCACTGGTTGCAGGATCAAGTGCCTTACTTGCGTGGATGACTTCACGAAGGAATGCCTGACGGTCACTGTTGCCTTTGGGATTTCAGGTGTGCAGGTCACGCATATTCTGGACAGCATTGCGCTGTTTCGCGGCTATCCGGCTACGATAAGAACTGACCAGGGGCCGGAGTTTACCTGCAGAGCACTTGACCAGTGGGCTTATGAGCATGGCGTGGAGCTGCGGCTTATCCAGCCCGGCAAGCCGACACAGAACGGATTTATTGAGAGTTTTAACGGACGCTTTCGCGATGAATGCCTGAATGAACACGGGTTCAGCGACGTCAGCCATGCCAGGAAAACCATCAGTGAATGGCGTCAGGATTATAATGAGTGCCGCCCGCACTCCACGCTGAATTATCAGACGCCGTCTGAATTTGCCGCGGGTTGGAGAAAGGGTAATTCTGATAGTGAAGGATCCGACATTACTCACTGAGCGTTGTATCTAATCCTGGGGGCAGGTCAATGAGCGAAAGCGTACAAGCGGACATTATGAAAGCTGGCCGAACCAGTGAATATAGCTTTTAATTTAATTCGGGCAAGTAGAGTGACTTCTCAGGCTCATCGCATCTGGTGAATATTCCAGATGCGATGAGAGGGGCAGGGGAATCAATTACAGATGCTAACGAAATGATCTTATCAATCCTGTTACACAGTATGTAATTTTACAGAAAGAGAAATGTTTTCTATGTTCTTGAAAAGATTATTTATGCGTTTACTTTAAACAGTAATCTACTTATAGTTGATAATTAAAAAAGAGATTTGCTAATGCAGATTTCATCAACCCGTATAATATCTGATATATTGAATCCTGACATATCTTCATGGAAATCGTGACTTTTCATATATTCCTCATTTAAAAGCTTAACATCGCATCCATCAGGTAATGTTACGACAGCTATAACTTGATTTGATTGTTCATTTCCGCCTACATATACATCATTAACATATATACCAAACTTGGGTAAACTGACCATGTGCTTTGGCCAGCAATTTATGAAGTAATTATCAGCACTTGTTTTATCTTTCAATGTGTAAATTCTTAATTGTTTCATGACATTATGCCTCATTAACCACCGGAAAATTTCATAATAAACGTAAAACATGGCGTTTGAAAATTTTATGCAAAAAACCACATTTAAGAATTATTCACAATTTACTGTGGCAAGTTTTCGGTACCCGTTACAAACGAGGCATGACCTGCCACTCATTGAGTAATATATATCAGTGATGTCAGTAATGTAAGGGGATTGCAAGGAACTACCTTCACTACTATGTGACCTTTACCGAAAGCTTCGAGATTTTATTGCATAATAAAATCACTGTCCGCTTTGGTACAAAGGGTTAGGCCGAAGCGTAAGACGGCCGCTATGAGTCACCCGGAGAACGTTTTAACAAGTGTGCTGCATCCATCGGTTGAACTCACAGCGAAAAGCGGAAGTTCACAGTTGTTCTCAATGTTTAAGAGGCATTACTAACATTGCCGTGTTCAAATTAACGAGGACAGGTCATAGCGTCTAATTATAATGCCATCAGCCCCCTTTCATTGAATACGTCATACTTTAGAACCTCTCCTTTCATTGAATTCTGCCATCGCTCAATAAACGCTACAGTGTCGGCAGATTCAAGGTGGGCACACAGCGCAACCTGGTCTTTCCAACGCTCAGATATCAGCAGTTTTCCTGCAAGACGATCCTCTACGGCGATATTGTACGAAATGTTTCCTCCGCGCCTATGCACTGAGTTAGCCAATAACTTCATATCGTCCATAAATTGCCGCAACGCCGAAGGATCGACGTGAACATAACCTATAATAATTAGCATATTACCTTCATTTTACTGTGATTCACCTAACCTCAAGTAATCACAACCCGGAGAAGTAAGAATCAAAAATTCGTGAGCACAATCTTGCCCTGGATACTTCCTAACGCAGCACGCTTATGCGCATCTGCTGCCCTGGCTAAGGGATAGGTGCTATCAATAACCACCCTGATAATTCCTTTTTCCAGAAGATTACCGGCTTCAACGAGTTGCGCACCACTTGATCGTACTTGCGTTGATGACACGGTAATATTCTTTTTATTGGCCTCATTCTGGCCGCAAAAACCCATAGGATTAACAAGAAATAATGCGCCGCCCTTTTTTATACAGCGCAGGAAGCGCTCCATGTTTGAACCCCCCACAGCATCCAGCACGAGATCGACATTGTTTACTACAGTCTCGGCTGCTGTAAGGGTGTAATCGATGAATTCATCCGCACCCAGGCGGCGTAAAAGTTTCTCATGTCGGGACGAGGCTACGGCAATGACTTGCGCCCCTTTCCACTTCGCTATCTGTACGGCAAGATGCCCCACGCCTCCACCGGCACCGTTTACCAGTACTGTCCGGCCGTCCAATGGAACTGCTGTATGCTGAAATGGCTGGAATGGATTTGGTGCGTCGTGACCCAGTTCAACAAGGAATTGCCAGGCCGTAAGAAGCGACATCGGCGCACCCGCAGCCTCAACATGTGTGATCCTCTGAGGTTTTAACGCCAGCTCTGATGAAGGAATACTTACATAGTCTGCATAGGCACCGCTGCCATTCATTATCCCTTCTGGAAAACGCACCATTGAATAGACATCATCTCCTGGGCTGAACCCAGGGACGTTATTGCCGACCGCGGCAACGACTCCGGATACATCAGTTCCCAGGATGAGCGGGAATGTTGGGTTTGGCCACCATTCAGGCGGAACCGCCCGATAACCGTCTCTCAGATACCAGTCAGGCGGATTAAGGCTGGCGGCGTGCACTTGAACAAGTACTTCGTCGCTTCCCGCAAATGGTCGCGCCGCGTCTTCATACAACAGATTCTCTGGTCCGCCAAAGGTATGCAGTTGTACTGCTTTCATTACGTCAGTCATCATAACCTCACTCAAAAAGGGCTCAGGTGACAAATGATATAACTACTCTCTAAGATTGATAATCAGGCTGGATTTCGCTTTAATTATGCCATGAAGGAACAAATAGGTTTTGAAAGACTCACGGGTCTTATCGCATTCGCTCGCGCAGGCGCGCTCGGTAGCTATACTGCCGCTGCCCGTTCGCTGACAGTCTCACCTTCAGCAATCAGTAAGAGCATTCAGCGGCTGGAAAATCATCTGGGCGTCACTTTATTTGCACGGACCACGCGTTCATTGGTTTTGACTGCGGAAGGCCGCGATCTTCACGAGCGCGTTTTACAATTACTGCAGGTTGCTGAGGACATTGAGCAGTTAGCAAAACGAAAACGCGCGGAGCCAGCAGGTACATTACGAATTTCGGCATCGTATCCGATCGGTCTGCATATGATTGCTCCTGTCATTCCACATTTCTGCACGATATACCCCAATGTGAAAATTGATCTACGATTGAGCGATCGCGTGTTAAGTCTCGTTGATGAGAATATTGATATTGCTGTCCGTCTGGGCGACCTCGCGGATTCCAATCTCCTTTCGCGTCGCCTCTCATCCTATAGGATGGGTTGTTATGCTTCTCCGGAATATCTGGCAAAATGCGCCCCCCCAAAACACCCGAATGACCTTATGGGGCATAAAACGGTCAATCTTCGTTACCAGAACACCGGGCAGCTTTTTCGCTGGCCATTCCAGGTTGGGGGCCGAGAGATTGAAATTTTGCCATCATCAAATGTCGTTGTTGATGCAAGCGAGGTCGTGCTGGCGTCAGTTGTTGCCGGTGCTGGGATAGGAATGGCGACGAGCTTTATGGCTGATTCGTGGGTAAAGAATGAAAATTTAGTTCCCCTGCTGACGGATTTTACCGTAGAGCGGCATAATATTTTTGCACTATGGCATGAAAGTCGGCGCTCGAATCCTGCTGTTCGGGCATTCCTGGATCATCTGATTGGACATTTTTAAATTCTTTTAACCAGCTTGCGTATATTCAGGTCACCAGAATGATGAATCTGTCCGCTGTGAGCGCAGGCTGTGTGAAAACCCTGACCAAAAACTGAAGGGCGCACGTCTACGCAAAATCTGGAATTGATCGACTGGTTAGTAGAGCCGAATTTTATGTATGAGCGCGGTTTTCAGCTCTGTTTTTGGCAGTTTCAGCGGCCAAAAAAGTTTTCACACAACCTGAGCGAGGAGCGGACACTAGCGAAGAAGAGAATGGGAGAGTGGTATCGCCCAGCAGTATCGTCTAAGACTTCATAGAAAAGCCACTTACGTGGCTTTGAGTTGAGTTCCTGGTTCTGGCTCCTTTACCTTGGAGGGCGCAAGCCTATCATTCGCTACCAGCAGGAGCCGATTAAGATACTTGTCTATACAGTCGGGATGGTGCCGCCATCTATCACATATTCAGTGCCGGTGATGGCGGCAGCATAAGATGACGCGAGGAAGGCAATGAGATTAGCCACCTCAATGGGTTTTGAAGGGCGCCCCAGCGGAATACCCCCGAGTGCCTTCATGATGATCTGCTTACCGCCTTCGTAATCCGTTCCAGCCTGCTGCGCCAGTCGTTCCGCCATTGCCACCGAAGCTTCGGTTTCTATCCAGCCGGGCGCGATGCGAATCACCCGAACTCCCTTCGGCGATACCTCTTTCGACAGGCTTTTGCTGTACGCTGACAGCGCCGCTTTCGCTGCCGCGTAGCCGGTGGTGGATTCCGGTAACGGCAGTTCACGCTGGATAGAGGTGACGTGAATGATCACCCCGCCTCCCTGCACCAGCATCCCTGGCAACAGCGCACGATCTAAACGTACCGCGGGCAACAGGTTAAGATTGAGTTCCTGCTGCCACTCTTCTTCGCCCAACGCCGCAAATCCCCCTCCGGGTGCGGTAGAACCGCCCGCCACATGGATGATGATGTCGACTCCTCCCAGGTGTGCCTGAACGGCCTCCGCTACTGAGGCACACCCTTTGACCGTGGTCAGGTCCGACGCCACGAAGGCATCTGCAATACATTCCGTGGGCGCGTGGCGTGCGGTTGTTAACACCCTGGCCCCCTGCTGTTTTAACAGCCCGACCACCGCTTTACCGACGCCTTTGGTACCCGCAGTAACCAGCACGCGTTTACCCTGGAAATCAAGATCCAATGACATTAGATAATCTCCATGGTGTTGATGTTGTCGCCGATCAGGCCGAAAGAATGATCAAGCTTTACCGGGCTACCGGGAAAGTTACCGACGACGTTCGAGGTGACCGTCACCCGGTCGCCTTCGTTAAGAACCTTAATTGGCTCAACGCTGTAGTCAAACGTGGCCTGCGCGGCACGTTGCCATGCTGCGATCGCCACGTGCCCCTGATAGGTTTTATTTTCGTCGGTTACGACGGCATCGACGGTAAAACAATCCTTAACTCTGGCGATATCTGCACCATTGCTGATAGAGAAATAGGTAGAAATAGCGTGCGGTAATGTGAATGACATGGCCCAGTACTCCCGTTATTTACAGTACTGTTATATTCAACATAGACTGTGAAATTGACAAGTACGCACGAAAAAGTGAGTTACTGAATTATGAGTAAGTTATATAACCCGGAATCTGCCGCCAGCGGTGTGGAATATGTCCTGAGACTGCTGGAAGGTCGCTGGAAATTGATCATTCTTTTTCATCTTTTTGACGGGAAGATACAGCGCTATTCAGATTTTGAAAAACTGATCCCCGGCATTTCGCAGAAGATGCTGGCACAGCAACTGAGACAGCTGGAAGCCGATGGGATCGTGTCGCGGACGGTGTATCCTCAGGTGCCGCCGAAAGTGGAATATCGGCTCACTGAATGGGGGCAAGCGCTGTGCCCTGCTCTCGATGCCATGCTGAAATGGGCGGAAAAACGCGAGGTTTAATCAGCCTAAAAGCTTAGTCGATGAAGACATGACTTAATTCAGATGATTAAGGGACACAGTCTGGCTGCAGGTCTCCTGCAGCCAGGCCTTAATTCATTTACGGTGAAGGTTTTTCGGGCCCATCGTCGCGCAGTTATCTAACGTTACTCTTCGCCTTCATAAGCCTGACGATAGAGTTCAATGACCTGCTCTTTAGTCGCTTTGCGCGGGTTCGTTAACTGGCAGACATCTTTTTTCGCATTCTCGGCCATGATGGCAAAATCTTCAGGTTTGACGCACAGGCTTTTCAGATCGCGAGGAATGCCAACCTGCCTGCTCAGGCGGCGAATGGCTTTAATGGCTTTAATGGCTTTAATGGCTTTAACCGCAGCCTCATCGGTAGAGAGCCCGGCCACGTTTTCCCCCATGGTCTCTGCAATATCGCGGAAGCGATTAAGGTTGCCAATCAAGTTAAAGTACTCAACATAAGGCAGCAGAATGGCATTACATACCCCATGGGGTAGTTTTATCTAAACTCGATTTATTCAATAAAACCGTTGTGACACTGCCGTTTTAAGCTGGCTACAGCAGGCAGGGCTGAATGCCGTGCTTACACCAGCACAGATTTCCTCACGCTCACCCAGTGTTAAGTGAGCCACAGCCCGCCTGCGTTCGTTGGGTTTTATCCTTTCGGTGTCTCTTAGCATGGTGAAAATGGTTCCTGGTTTCGACTCCAGAAATTTAGCTATTTCCTAAACCCCTTCCCATTTTTCCTGAGCTCAAAAACCGACGTTTTCTCCTTGGCTGTAAATGTTCGCTTCATCAATAATCCTTCGCAACAGCACATTTTCGCGTATGTGTTACATTGATAAATTGAATCTACAGCGGCTTTTTTTAATATGTCCCGTTCGTCACCGGCCTTAAGGTATGTTTCATCTTCGATAAAGACTGAAACAGCATCCAAATTTGGTAGCAGGTACACATTTTTTTAATTGTAAACAGTTTATTCTCAGCTGAACAAAATAATATAGGAGATCTAAAGTGTACAATTCAATTCTGGTCCCCATCGATATTTCTGAAACAGAACTGACTCGCCAGGTCATCCCCTTTGTTCAGACGCACGCTTTAATGAATACCGCCAAAGTACATTTTCTCACGGTTATACCCTCGTTACCGTATTATTCAACATTGGGTCTGGCCTATTCGCTTGAAATGCCGAAAATGAAAGAAATACAGCATGCTGCGTTATCAAAACTGGATGAGCTTACTAAGCAATTCAAATTGCCCGCCGAAAAGATCCAAACCCATGTGGTAACCGGATCGCCAAAGGATCAAATCCTCAAGCTCGCCGATTCGATTGATGCGGATTTAATCATCATTGCCTCCCATCGGCCCGATATCTCTACCTATCTGTTAGGTTCAAACGCTGCAGCAGTTGTGAGACACGCCAGATGTCCTGTCCTGGTCGTTCGGTAACGGGGTTTGAAATCCAATGGAACGAAAACGTATGTTAGTCAAGTAACTGGCTGATATATCGAAACATAATGGACATAGAAAAAAGCTCTTAAAATGGCGTCTTTTTAATCGAAAAAAGGTATTTAACGGACAGCATTGTCTACTAATCGATTTTTCAGACGTTAATTTTTCGCTTACAGTACGTTTTCGTACGGTTGGCCCTCAAACCATAATCCAACAATTCGCGGTAAGAAATTGATTATATTAAGTAATAATTATCTGGTGGTGAGAAACGTTAGTTAGTTTCATGCTGTTCATGTCAGCAGCTCTGAAGGATTGATTGATCTGCTATGATCTCAAATCGGACCATGCCCACGCATATTCGACTCGTGCCAGAAATGACCCGATTGTCGACTCTACAGACCCAGGACACTGGAAATACCCGTACCCCATCGGCTAAATTTGTATATATAATTAACATTTGCCTATGGGTTAGTTCAAGAAGTAAATGGCAAACATTTAATGAATATAAATTTCTTTGCGTGAGGACGCATTAAATCAAATCTGATGGTGAAAGGCCCATGCTGGTATAATCAAGTGGGAGATATTAGTCGCACGGGCTCCCATGTTTCTGATGTAGGGTCCATCAATTTATATAAGCGATCGATAGCCAACACCCCCTCACGAAACAAAGCAGAGCTGTTAATAATCGTTTAATCTTTTAATTTAGGTACTTGAGGTATTTCCTTTACTATAATAGATGCCCTTTGGTACTCCTGTGCCAAAAGCGGAGGTTACCTCTCGGGGGCACTAAAGATTGGCCTTGGCTATTATGATAAATTCATTCAACTGTCAGGGTTCAATTAGGGTGAGAAAAATGCTCTTGGAAAAGCTGAAAACACTTGAATGCAGTCTTCACGGTGCCCGGCGGAGACGATAGCATCTCTGGCGGGCGAATTAAGTCCAACGATCATTCTTAACAGTGATATCCGGCTGCTCAGCATAGGAGAGTACTGCGCCGGCAGCCGAGTATCCCTACGTTCTTCTTGCTGGCTGTATTCTGACAGGGGGCGATGGGAGCTGGCTTTCCATCAGGGAACACAAGTTTGGCAATGACACGCTAAAAAACCACCAGCCCAAAAGCCAATGTCAGCTCCTCGCTTAAAACTGGCTGTCATGCAGTGCTTCATCATTATGTTAAATTCCAATCATTCAACTGCATGTTCTTTTTCCTCAAAAAATTCCAGTACAGGCTTTCCTCTCCTCTGGAACTCTTATCTAGCTTCGTTATGCAGTAAAAGAGATGATCACCAAAAACGCCGCATCGCTAAGTGTGTTTTAAAGCCGTTGTGCAGGAACAGGAGATAAACATGGTCATGAAGCTCATTAGAAAAAAAGCTCCACGGGGTGCCCTGAAACGCTGGCTAACAGAGGAAGAAGAAACTGCTGTTAAAAATATCTTCGGCCACAAGCAGGCGCGCAATGCGCAGGATCGTGCATTGGCGGAACACGTTATCCTTGAAATGCGTGAGAGTGAACTCTGGCTGCAGTGCAGCTGCATCGCCGGCGACACGCCCGCGCTCAACAGTGCCAAGCTGATGTCTGAAACCCAGACGCTGTTCCTGTCAGGATTTGGTCACAGTCATGATCCGTCCTGTCCGATGTTCCGGGTCTTTAAAGGCGATGAGGATGCCACCCGTTCAGGAACCCGGCAAGCTGCCGGCAGCAAGCGCCTCAATTACCGAGATTTTTTACCCGCCGACGAGTCGGAAACGACCATTAAAGCGTCGGGCAAGCCGGTGACGGCAGGCGATGACCGAACCCGGCGCAAACGCCGTCCCCGCCTTGCGCGCCTCCTCCTGACGCTCATTGAGGATGCGGGACTGAACACCTTCAGCCCGGTCAGCCCGCTGCCTAACCAGACGGCCAGAATCTGGCTTGACGCCCTCGCGGCCTCAGCGGATGCGCAGGAGTTTATCCGCGGCCGCCGGCTTTCGGAAATCGTGCGCTTTCAGCCAGCGATGGGCGAAGCTGCTCAGGAAAGGCTGATGCTGGCACTGGAGCGCCCGGACACAAACTGGCCTGCTGGCAAAGCCCGGGTTTTTTATCAAATATTCATGTCGGACCTGGTCAGCCGTGAGCACGTAACCTTTGCGTGGAACGGCGGTGAACGCACGTTCGCCCCGGAGAAAAGTGTCAGCATCAACGGAGAGTCGCAGGAAGGCGTGAGGCCGCCTTACTGGGTGACCCTGGCCTTTCGGCGCGGGGCTGAGGGTTCGGTAATATGCAGTGAAGGATATGCGCACGCCCGGTACCGGTAGACAGCGGACTGGAGCGGCAAACGCTGGAAGGGATAGCAGAAGTGGTCAGATGGCTCAAAGGCAAAGCGGGCGACCTCACCCTGCTGAAACCCCTGTTTGATATTGAGGTGGATGTCGAGGAAGAGAAAGGCTATGTGCTGCCGGATTTTATCATTCAGGCCATAACGCCAGATGGCCGGGAGCATAGCGTGATCATTGAGGCGATGGGATACACCGATGATGAGTACTGCGAGCGTAAAGCCGAGCAGCATAAAGGGATGCGCACGTTGGGAACGTTACAAACCGATCCGCCACGCTGGCCACAGGAAGTAGACAAGCGCTTTACCAACCATTTGTACGGGGTCATGCTGAATCTGGAAGGTGTGAAAACGAGTGATGAGACCCAGACTCTAATGCCGCCCACTTAAAGGAATTGCGCACTTTGGGTTTAAATCTTCATCCGGGGAAACGCCTTTAGTAAGCTTGGTAAAAATTCCGGATTTTTCAGCCGTGAACGAACGTTCCCTGAGGGCAACACTGGCAAAGAGTTAACCGATAATTACTTAAAGCAAGTCTTGAAAAGTAGGAGAAATTACGTCTACACTGACATGAAGAATTATTGAACACATGCTCAATGTGTCATTAATTACTGCGCTCACATGACAAATATCGGCATTCAATTTTAAACTTGATGTTTAAAGAGAAAATATGAAGATTAAAACATTACTCACATTAGTGGCGATAATTATATCTAGCAATGCCGTCAGCAAGGAAAGCAAAACTGATGATGTGTTAGAACTTAATAATGCAACCGTTTTATTAAAACTTAACGATGCCAGTAAGGTACAAGTAAAAACGTGTGATGAATATGTCTCCTTGCGTAAGGCAGGGAAAAAAATTGTTGGATATCCAGGTCGCGATCTTCAGGAGTTAGGTGAGGCAACCCGAAACTTAGACGAATGCTTCATGAAAGCTTACGCCACAGCGAAGGGGTGGCAAGACGTTAGCGCAACAACACAGCCTGTAAGTATCAAGGATATTGTTGAGCATTTTCCTGCTGAACTTGCCATGAAAACGTTGAGCACTTTTGATATAAAAGCCAAAACTATCAGTGATACGGCGACGGACTGGAGCATGACAGATAATGGGGCGTACATTTCAAAAACAAATAAAGTGGGTTACTTCCCTTTTACCACTCATAATTATGTCGATCAAAAAGGTACTGTGCATCTATTCCTCACACTGGCGAACTTTAAAAACCCAGAGGATGTTTGGGACTTTACGAGTTATCAGGTCATATCTCAAACCTCGCCGGTTTGGGACGTTAATAAAATAGACGTTAACAGCCCTCTAAAATAAACATTAAGTTTTATTATTATTTTTTGATCTGCTCAACCGTTGCAGCTTGTTCAATATTATTGCTGTCACCATGACCTAAGGCTTGATGATAAGTATTTCTAAAAGGTAGAGCTAAAGCAGCATCAATATTTGCCAGTAAGTGACCGATCCCTACAGTAGGATTGCCATCTCCGTCAGCATAAATATTATTAACAAAGCCCTCGTGATTTTTCAGATTTGTTACACACATTGACATATACACCCCATTATAGCTTTTGGCTGTTGGGATATTAATAGTCCTTTCGGGGCCAATATCGGTCTGCTTACCTGCATTACCACCAGCGGTTACCGTGCCGGGGTCGGTATAACTATGAATGGGGCCGTATGGGGTATCATGATCACCCCAGCCTGGACCGGAGTTCGTTGGATCTGTATCGGGCATATAAATTCCTCCTGGAAGATAAAGATTATTACTGTGTGTATTCGGGTCTTCCCCTGTTGTGGTGGCTATTGTAGGATTTTGGCTGTTCACCGAACAATGGGAGATGCCACTTGAATAATGCTGCTGTTGTTATCAGAAATTACACTTCTGCTTTTCCTGACCCCATTTCGATAACGAAGAATGATACTGTCGTTATCAGCCATTGTGACCTTGAATATCAGGGGTGGGTATGGATAACACTCCCCTCAGGCAGAGCCGGATGGGCTCCCCAACAAATATTTTCTCCCCTAAGTTCTAATGAAGTTACCTGTCTTGAAGACTACACGGCCCTTGAATTATCAGTCAGGTCCAGCGAGAAAATTACTGTCATCAAGTCTCTTAATGGCTGGTACTGGGCGCTTAAACACTCTGGAGAGTCTGGTTGGGTGCCAGAAGAATGTGTAAATCTTTTAAGTATCTAATCAACCCGGAGCACTTTCATGGACGAAAAATCCTTATCCTTAACCTGTCCGCACCGTGGCAAGTTCAATCGCTTTCTCTTGATGAAAAATCCGGTTCTGTGACGGTCATTGTCGGCATTGCTGGGCACGCACAACTAACCTGCCCAACCTGCGGTAAATCCTGCTCCATACATGATCACCGGCGGCGCAAATGGCGTCACCTTGACACCCGCCCGCCACACTGATTGCCGACAAACGCCTCCTGTCTGTCGTTTGAGGCGCGTGCCAGAAGAAGGTTACAGTCGCTTTTCGGGTTCGGTGTCACAACTACCCAGCGCTTACCTGGCTGAGGTGTGTCTTCGACAAGCGTAAATCCAAGCTTGCTTGTATAGTACTCAATCGCCCGATCGTAATCGTCTACAACGATAGCCACATATCCCATCCATCTTTTCTGCGTTCTCAAAATCCACTCCTGTCGTTTTAGAATAAACATGCCGGTCACTTGTATTTATCATAATCCCCGTATTGCGCCTGTAACTAAAAAACCCGCATAAGCGGCTAATGCCGGTCACTTAAGGTGACCGGCATTGTTTTTTAAGGGATATTTCGACCTTTTTTCTCTCACTTCCCTGGCATATTCACGCTCACGCCTAGAGGCCAGTTTGAGCATCGCTGCGTTGCTGTAAAAATGCTTCAGATGACCCGGGATGGCTCCCGCTGATGCCCACGGCAGCCCGATTAACAACCGTAATATCTCCGACACTGCACCGCTAAAACTCAGCTGATAAGGCAGATAATCTCCCTTCAGGCTGAACGCCATCTTGATCATCTGGTAACGAATAAGGTTATAACTCAGCAGG
>NZ_CAWOJA010000020.1:0-39360 GCF_963881615.1 Rahnella sp. CJA17(1/100)
GGGGTGGGGTATTAAAGAAAAATCAATAAGTTGAAGTATACCTTGACAAGATGTTAGCCCTTAAAACCCCCTCCCGACCTCCCCCTTCGCAGGGGGAGGAGCCAGGACAAAACCCTAAGAATGATCCGTTCGGCTCCCCGCTGCGAAGAAGAGGGGCTTTCCCTTAAACTTTTTTATTCCTTCTCCGATGCATCAGCAAATACACCGCCGGGATCACCAGCATCGACAACAACGGGGCACTCACCATGCCGCCGATCATCGGCGCTGCAATACGCTGCATCACTTCTGAACCGGTTCCGCCGCCCCACATGATCGGCAGTAAACCCGCCATGATAGTGGCAACAGTCATGGCTTTTGGCCGGACGCGCAACACCGCACCGTGGTGAATGGCGTCGCACAGTTCTGCCTCACTCATATCCCCGCCGGCTTTTTGCTGACGTTGCACTGCCTGATTCAGATACAGCACCATGATCACCCCGAACTCGGCGGCAACCCCGGCCAGGGCTATAAACCCGACGGCGGCGGCGACCGACAGATTGAAACTCAGCAGGTACAACAGCCAGACGCCACCGGTCAGGGCAAACGGCAGTGTCGCCATGATCAGCAGGGCGTCGCGCACGCTGCTGAACGTCACGTATAACAGGACGAAGATGATCAAAAGTGTCACCGGTAGCACGATTTTCAGTTTTGCCGTGGCGCGTTCAAGATACTCGAATTGCCCCGACCAACTGACCGTCACCCCTTCCGGCAATTTTACCTGCTGGCTGACCGCCTGTTGCATGTCTTCGACGGCAGATTTCAAATCTCGTCCGCGTAAATCCACATATATCCAGTCTGAAAGACGGGCGTTCTCACTTTTCAGCATCGGCGGGCCATCGGTGACGTTGACGGATGCCAGCGCCGACAGCGGCACCTGTGCGCCGGAGGCGGTCAGCACCGGTAAATCCCGCAGCGCCTGCACGTTGTCGCGCAGCTCACGCGGATAACGCAGGTTGATGGGATAACGCTCGCGGCCTTCCAGCGTTTCGCCGATATTTTCCCCGCCGACCAGCGTTGAGACCAGCGACTGTAATTCAGCCACCGTGACACCGTAACGTGCCGCTTCACGCCGGTTAATATCAATATCGACGTAACGGCCACCTTCCAGCCTTTCGGCCAGTGCCGAGGTCACGCCCGGCACCTGTTTCACGATATGCTCGATCTGCTGGGCGATCTGCTCGATTTGTGCAACGTTATTGCCGTTCACCTTGATCCCCACCGGGCTTTTGATGCCGGTGGCCAGCATGTCGAGACGGTTGCGGATAGGCGGCACCCAGACGTTGGCGATGCCGGGCAATTTCACCGCGTTGTCGAGTTCAGTCACCAGTTTGTCCGGCGTCATGCCCGGTCGCCACTGGTCCCTCGGTTTAAAGCGGATGGTCGTTTCGATCATGGTCAGCGGCGCCGGGTCGGTGGCGCTGTCGGCGCGTCCGGCCTTGCCAAATACACTGGCGACTTCGGGCACAGTTTTGATTAACCGATCCGTTTGCTGCAACAACCGTGCGGCTTCGCGGGCTGAAATCCCCGGCAGCGTCGACGGCATATACAGCAGGTCGCCTTCATCGAGCGGCGGCATAAATTCACTGCCCAGTTTTGCCAGCGGATACAGAGACACCAGCAGGAACAGGCCGCTGAATAACAGCGTGGTTTTCGGACGTTTCAGCACGGCAGAAAGCACCGGCTGATAGGCGGCAATCAGCCAGCGGTTGATCGGGCTGGCATTTTCATCAGGAATTTTGCCACGAATAAAATAGCCCATCAGTACCGGCACCAGGGTGATGCCCAGCCCGGCAGACACCGCCATCGCGTAGGTTTTGGTGAATGCCAGCGGGGAGAACATCCGGCCCTCCTGTGCTTCCAGCGAAAACACCGGAATAAACGACAGGGTGATGATCAGCAAACTGCAAAACAGCGCCGGACCCACTTCCGTGGCGGCACGCTCAGACACCTTCCAGTAATCCGCCGACGCAGGCTGCTGGCCGGGATGATCGTGCCGCCATTGCTCCAGCACCTTATGCATATTCTCGATCATCACAATCGCCGCATCGACCATGGCGCCGATGGCAATCGCAATACCGCCGAGCGACATAATATTGGCACTGACCCCCTGATAATGCATGACGATAAACGCGCCGAGAATGCCGAGCGGCAGGGTGATGATCGCCACCAGCGCCGAGCGGAAATGGAACAGAAACAGCGCGCAGACCACCGCGACTACCGCGAATTCCTCCAGCAGTTTATGCGACAGCGTTTCGACGGCGTTTTCAATCAGCGGCTGGCGATCGTAGACCGGCACGATTTCCACCCCCGCAGGCAGCGTGCGGGCGAGGGCATGTAGCCGCTCTTTCACCGCTTTCAGGGTTTCCAGTGCATTTTTACCCGAGCGCATAACAATCACGCCGCCCGCCACTTCACCTTCACCGTTAAGTTCCGCCACGCCGCGCCGCAGTTCAGGGCCGGTGCGGACGGTGGCGACATCCGCCAGCAGCACCGGAATACCGCTGTTGACTGTCACGACCACATTGTTGAAATCATCCAGACTTTTCAGATAGCCGGAGGTGCGCACCATGTATTCGGCCTCGCCCATTTCCAGCAGCGAGCCACTGCTTTCCTGATTAGCGTTTTGCAGCGCGGTCACCAGTTGCTGATGCGTCACGCCCCGGGCGCGCATCCGTTGCGGATCGGCCACCACCTGATACTGACGCACCATGCCGCCGATGCTGGCGACCTCAGAGACATTCGGTACGGTTTTCAGGTCATAACGCAGCGTCCAGTCCTGCAGGGCACGAAGTTGTTCGAGGCTGTGTTTGCCGGTTTTGTCGATCAGCGCGTATTCATAGATCCAGCCGACGCCGGTGGCATCCGGCCCCAGCGAGGCTTTGGCTCCGGCGGGCAGTGAGGATTGAACCTGACTCAGGTATTCCAGCACGCGGGAGCGCGCCCAGTAAGGATCGGTACCATCATCGAACAACACATAAACATAGGCATCACCGAACATCGAAAAGCCGCGCACGGTTTTCGCGCCGGGCACTGACAGCAGAGTGGTGGTCAGCGGATAGGTCACCTGATCTTCGATGATTTGCGGTGCCTTGCCCGGATAACTCACGCGCACGATCACCTGCACATCGGAGAGATCCGGCAGGGCGTCGAGCGGCGCTTTCTGCAATGACCAGATGCCCCAGCCCGCCATCATCAGCGCGGCGAGTAACACCAGCAGCCGGTTCTTCAGCGACCAGCGGATCACAGCGGCAATCATAAATCACCTCCGTGCTGGTGCGTGTCCGGCGCGGGGGCGTCGGTGGCAGGCAGTGCGCTGCGCAGGCTGGCTTCGGAGTCGATCAGGAATTGTCCGGAGGTGACAACAGACTGACCTTCTTCCAGGCCTGAAAGTACCTGCGTCCAGCCATCACGCGTCACGCCGATGGTGACCTTCTGCGGGGTGAAATGTCCGTTGCCGTCGTCGAGCAGCACGGTATTGCGGCTGCCGGTCTGGATCAGCGCTTCCTGCGCAATGGCCAGAACCGCGGTCTGCGCACTGACATCCGGCGATAAATTCAGGTACATGCCGGGACGCAGTTTTTCCTGCGGATTATCAATCACCACGCGGGCTTTCAGCGTACGGCTGACGGCATCCACATCCGGCAGCAATTCGCTGACCGTACCGTGAAATACCTCGCCCGGCTGACTGTCGGCACTGGCCGTAATTTTGCCGCCGATCTGGATCTGACTGGCGGCAGAAGGCGGATAATCCATCACAATCCAAACCTGTTTCAGACTGGTCAGTTCGAACAGCGGCTGTGTGGCGCTGACCTGCGCCCCTTCACGCACGGAAAGCAGGCTGATATAACCGTCTTCCGGCGCGACCACGTCGATGCGGGTTTGCGGCTGACCGGTTTTATCGACGCGGCGCAGAATGTCTTCCGGCATAAACTGCAACGCCAGCCGCTGACGGGCGGCAGCGGTCAGGCTGCGGTCGCCAAGCTGACGCACGGCCAGATATTCCTGCTGCGCGGCGGTCCAGTCTGGGATCCACAGTGTGGCCAGTTTCTGACCTTTTTTCACAGGCTGCTGGCTGGCAGCGACGTAAAGTTTTTCGACTAAACCATTCGCACGGGCGGCGACCGTGCGCAGGCTGCGTTCATCGGCGCTGACCGTGCCATACACATTAAGCGGTGCGGAAATCATCCGTCGCTGTACCTTTTCACTGCGCATACCGAGATTTTGCTGCTGACGGGCGCTGACCGTCACACCGCCGTCATCCGTGACTTCATCGGCGTAACGCGGCATCAGCTCCATATCCATAAAGGGCGATTTGCCCGGTTTATCGAAACGCTGGCCGGGCGTCATCGGGTCATACCAGTACAGCACTTTGCGTTCGGCCGGAGCAGCAGAAGCCTGCGTTTGCGCCGCAGGGCTGTGACGGCCAGCCACGTAACCGGCGGCGAGTGCGGCCATGATGGCGACGGCCAGCAGGCTGTAAGTTTTAGCGGAAGTCATTAATGAATCTCCTGGGGGGCCAGATAACGCAGGGCGACCCAATAGCGGGCCACTTCCAGCCCGGCATTGCGTTCGGAAATCTGGCTGTCGATCAGGTTGCGGCGGGCGTCGAGAACGTCATTCAGGCTGCTTTTTCCGGCGCGATACTGTGCCTGAATCACGCTGATGCGTTGCTGTTGCAGGGGAATAACGTCGTTTTTTTGCCGCTGCCATAACGTGGTGGCGGCCTGATATTGCGCCAGCAAACTGGTCAGCTGCGCCTGATGGTCGCGCATCAGTTGCGCCAGCCGGTCATTGCTTTCCATTGCCATCGACTGATCGGCGGCGTGATCTTTATCCTGACGCGAAGCGGTAAACAGCGGCAGATCGACGGTAAACATCACCCCCGCCAGATCTTCATAACTGTCGGCACGATGGGCGTAATAGACTTCCACGCCGACATCCGGCAGCGCCGCAATAGCCGACTGCGAGGATTTCGCCTGCGCCACATCGGCTTCACGCCGTGCCTGAATAATTTCAGGATGTTGTTCGACGCTTGTCGCCTGTAACGCCTGTGGAGGAAGTTCGGTGAAAGGCGGAATGGCACCGTTAATTTCAGGCTGATCGATGCCGGTCAGCTGGCTTAAGCGGGTGCGCGCCAGTTGAACATCCCGTTCGGCTTCGGTCAGTTTGTCTTGCATGCTGATGAGCGTCAGGTGCGCGTCCAGCACCGAGGCGGGCAGCGAACTGCCGCTGCTGACACCGCCACGCTGAACCCCAATCTGGCGCTGACTTTCATCCACCAGTTTTTGTAATTGCGAGACGGTTTGCCCGCCGATGGCCAGTTCCATCCAGGCCAGCGCCGCATCGCGTTGCAAACGTGCCCGGATACTCTGGCGGATAGCCGCCACTTCCCGGGATTCTGCACGCAGCGTGTCGGCTTTGCGCTGGCGCTTATCGCTGCTGATGTAATCCTGCATGATGCCGATACGTTCCATCGTCATCCCTTCACGGGTAAACCGGTCGGTGTTGCCGCCGCTGACCGGCAGGTTTTCGATACCGAATTTCAGCTTCGGATCCGGCAGTTGCATGGCCGAATCGGCACGGTTATCCAGCGCATTGATCTGGTGACGACTGGCAGAAAGCTCGGCGGAATAATCCTGTGCAGCGACCAGCGCCTGCGGCAGGGTAACGGGTGTGGCAAACGCGCTGACCGGCACAAAAGCCAGCAGCCATTGCCACGTCATCCGGTGATGGCGCGGTAAAGTCAACATGGTGAATCTCCCGGTCAGCGTTTCAGCGGTGTCAGTGTCTGCAACTGATAAGCGGACTCAGTTTTGACAAAGCTAAAGGTGACCGGCGTACCGGCGGGCAGGGAGTTGGCGGCGATCTCCGGCGGCAGACGGAAATTCATGGTCATGGCCGGCCATTTCAGCGCAGGAATGGCGTGATGGGAAATCCCCACGCGATCAGACTGCCACTGAGTGATCACGCCTTCGGATTCATAGGCCTGCATATTATGCTGCATCGCCATAGCATCGTGATTCATTGGCATAGCATCGGCAAAAGAATAAGCTGAAATAAAGAAAAGACTTGCGGTAAATACATTTAAAATTGCACGCATGGGAAATACTCCAATACTGTCATTAGATAAAAACTGGCCATTAATCTGGCAAAACAATTTCATTTAATATTGAGTGCGGAAAAACACTCAGGACAGCAGGGGCTATTCTCTGTATCGGCAGAACTGAACTTCAGCGGGAGGCGGAGTGACGGTCGGCGCAATCCAGTCCGCGGTGGTGACCGCTGTGCTGGCATCGACGGTGAGCATGGCTAATGCCGGAGCGACGGACAATGCCACCAGTGGCACGGAACCACTGTCAGACTGGGTTCTTTCAGGGGCACAGTGCTTCTCACACAACAGCGACTGACTCTGCATGTGCTCTGGAGAATCAGGCATTTGCATGGTGATGTTGTGTGCCATGGCGGTGTTTTCCACCGGCGGGCGCATATCGCACTGATGGCTGGCGAGCGCCAGTTGGGCATTCAGGACAAGCCAGCATAACGCGAACAGCAACGCACTGACCCGCTTGCCGGGCAAGCGCAGCGAATGCATGAACTGTGAAATCGCGAAACGGACTGACATGATGAATATTATTTCCGTAAGGAAGATGCGACCGAGTATATAAGGAAATAAGGCGAAGAGGAAAGGACAAACAGAATAAGTCAGGATTAAAATTGTCAGGATAATTAAAGAACGCGAATAACAGCGGTTTCTGTTATTCGCATGTTAATTAACGTGTGTTTTCAGGTGATAATTAACTTACAGCCAGCCTGATTTTTTAAGCTTCCAGTATAACCACACACAACCGGCGACAGTGACGCCCAGCGTTACCGGATATCCCCACCAGTCATCCAGCTCCGGCATGTTTTTGAAGTTCATGCCGTACAGACTGAAAATCACTGTCGGGATCGCCAGAATCGCGCCCCAGCCCGCCAGTCGCTGTACCACTTCGTTCTGATGCACCGACACCAGCGCCAGATTCACATGCATGGCGTTCGACAGCATTTCGCGCACATCGTCAGTCGTGCGGATCACCTGATTGGCGTGGTCCTGCACATCACGCACATAAGCCCGCAGGCTCTTAGGCATCAGTTCTTCGTAGTGATGGCTGAGCTGATTACAGATATCTTCCATCGGTACCGCGGCGTTGCGCAACGAGAGCAGATCCCGCCGCAGACTATAAACCTGCTGCACCGCCTGCTGATTAAAGGTGTTGCGGAACATCAGTTTTTCGATGGCATCAAACTGTTCGGTGTACTGATGCAGGATTTCCAGATAGTTATCCACGATGGAGTCGAGTACGCAATACAGTGCATAAGCCGGCCCTTTACTCAACATTTCCGGGCGTTCTTCGGCGTGTTTACGGATTTCTTTATAGCTGGATGACGCACCGTGACGCACGGTGATCAGAAAGTTTTTGCCGAGAAACAGGTGTGTTTCGCCGTACTCGATGGTTTCATTCACTTTCTGCGCAGTGTGCGTAACGATAAACAGCGATTCGCCGTACTGCTCAATTTTCGGTCGCTGATGGGCGGTCAGTGCATCTTCAATCGCCAGGTCGTGCAGACCGAATTCTTCCTGAATGCTGCGCATATAGGCATCTTCCGGCTGCCACAGTCCGAGCCAGACAAAGGTATCGGGCTCTTTCAGGACTTCGCTGATGTCTTCGACCGTCACATCCTGCAATCGTTTACCGTCGCGGTAAGCCACGCTGTTAATCACTGAATCACAGCTGGGTTTTTTATCTTCGTTGGAAATGGAATTCATTGTTTTACCCGATTGTTATTCAGACGAAAATCCTGCCCGCAGGCAGGATGATTTCAGTGTCTGAACAGAATAGCGCAGTCTCCGGGAAATGCGCTGACGGGATCTTTAAAAGAATGTTTCAGCCATCGGCAGACCGGCTGACCGTTTCCCAGATATCGATATCCTCACGCATTTGTTGCATCTTTTCCCTGACAAATTTAACGGCGTCACTGCCGAGTAACAGCGAGGCAGGCGGCTCAGGCGCATCGAGCAACTGCAACATCGCTTGTGCGGCTTTTAGCGGGTCGCCCGGCTGATGACCGCTGCGTTTTTCCCGCGTTTCCCGCACGGGGTCGAAACTGGCATCGTAATCACTGATGGCACGCGGTGAGCGCACCATCGAACGTCCCGCCCAGTCGGTACGAAAAGACCCGGGCTGAATGGCCGTGACGGCAATATTGAACGGTTTGAGTTCTTTGGTCAGTGTTTCAGAGATCCCCTGCAAGGCGAATTTACTGCCGCAGTAATAGCTGATGCCCGGCATTGTAATAAAGCCCCCCATCGACGTGATGTTAAGAATATGTCCACTACGACGCTGACGAAAATACGGCAGGAAGGCTTTGATGACCGCAACCGCGCCAAAAACATTGACGTCAAACTGATGCAGCGCCTCGCTTAACGGCGACTCTTCCATAATACCTTCATGTCCGTAACCGGCATTGTTGACCAGCACGTCAACGGCGCCGATTTCCTGTTCCACGGCAGCCGCGAGCGGGGCGATAGCCTCGAAATCAGTGACATCCAGCATGCGACCAAAACTACGGCCAGGGACCAGCGCGTCAAATTCTGCGCAGGCTTGTGCATTACGCAGCGTGCCGACCACGCGATGTCCTGCTTTCAGGGCTTCTTCAGCCAGCGCACGGCCAAATCCGCTGCTGACGCCGGTGATGAATAGTAATTTTGACTGACTCATACAAACTCCTCGGTAAAAAGCGGACTTGCAGAATAGGGGGGACAGCAGCAAATCCGTAGCCCCGATCCTCTCTGATGTTTGCCTGTTCCTCTGAGGCGTCTGGACGCAACTGATTCCCGGTGCGACACTTCATTCACTTTCCGCTGCATATTTTCAGGTTCATATGACGTTTCCATCTTTGACAGTGACTGAGCAAATGATCGCGCTTTTAGACCAGCTTACGCCCCATGAAGGCTACAACCTGACGACGCTGGCAGATGTGCGTTTTTTACGTTCAAACCGTCCGCTGCTGCGCACGCCGGTTTTGTATGAGCCGGGGATCGTGATTGTGGTGCAGGGGAGAAAACGCGGATTCTTAGGTAATGATGTCTATTTGTATGATGCACAGCATTATCTGACCGTATCGGTGCCGGTGCCTTTCACCATGGAAACTGACGCCACCGCCAGTGAACCGATGCTGGCAATTTACCTGCGGCTCGATTTCAGTCTGGCGGCTGAACTGATGTTGCAGCTCGATACTTATGACGCCCCGCAGCGGGAATCGCCGAAAAGTATGGTGTCGAGCCTGATGGATGACGCGATGCGGGCTTGCGTATTACGTTTTTTGCAGGTGATGGCATCTCCGCTGGATGCAAAAATTCTGGGCAGGGGGATGATGCGTGAGTTGTATTACCGCGTGCTGACCGGTGCTCAGGGCGGCACGCTGCGCTGCGCACTGACCCTGCAAGGGCAATTTGGCAAAGTGGTAAAAGCCCTGCGAAAACTGCACGCAGAATACCACTCGCATCTGGATGTGAATGCGCTGGCAAAAGAAGCGGGGATGAGCCTGCCGACGTTTCACAGTCACTTTAAAACCGTCACTGATACGTCGCCGATGCAGTATCTCAAGTCCACCCGTTTGCATCAGGCCAGATTACTGATGTTGCGCAATAACCTGACCGCCTCGGCGGCCAGCGCACAGGTAGGCTATGAAAGTGTGTCGCAGTTCAGCCGCGAATTTAAACGCTTATTCGGGCTGACGCCGGTGAGAGAAGTGGCGCGGATGAGGCAGAATTTTTCATTGCCTGCCCCGTCCACGCCGTCGGATTTTATCTCTTCACATTAATAAGGCGTTACGGTGTCACGCCGGACGTGGTTTGTACCTTCACATCCGGCGTGGCTGCCGGACCAAAGACGGTGTAGGTCGGCAAATCGACGTTCTGATACGGCTCCCAGCCGCCGCCTAACGCTTTATACAGCGAGACCAGATCGGTGCTGGTTTTCACTTTCGCTTCAGCGGATTGCTGATGCGCCTGTGCCAGCTGGCGCTGGGCATCAAGCACGTTGATAAAGGTAGAAAGCCCCTGACGGTAGCTGTCGCTCGCCAGATCAAAGGCGGTCTGTAGCGCTTCGGTCGTCTGGTCTAAACCGCTGACCTGATCCTGATCGGTGCGGTAATTCACCAGCGCATTATCGACATCCTGCAACGCTGTCAGCACGGTCTGGCGATAATTCAGCGCCGCATTCGCCTGTTGCGCACGGGAAAGATGCACGCTGGACACCAGACGTCCGCCCTGGAAAATCGGCAGGGAAATCTGCGGGCCAAAGGAGTAGAAATGGCTGCTCCAGTTGTCGAGATAACTGACGTCGGTATTACGCATGCCGAACTGGCCGGTAAGCGAAATACTCGGGAACATCTGCGCGACGGATACACCAATATTGGCGGTTGCCGCGTGGAGATCAGCCTCGGCTTTGCGTACGTCCGGACGACGGCGTGCCAGCTGTGACGGCACACCGACCGGCACGGCCGCGGGCAGGGCAGGCATCGGTTTAGGGGCAGAAAGTTCAGCATCCAGCGAGCCAGGCGTCTGACCGAGCAACACGGCCAGTCCGTTCATTGCCTGACGTTCCTGCGCCTGATATTGCGGCAACTGGGCGCGCAGGGAACCCAACTGTGCGCGGGCATTTTCGACATCAAGCTGCGGTGACAGCCCGTTTTGCTGACGGTTTTGTGTCAGATCTAAGGTTTGCTGCGCGACATCGATTTGCGTCTGTATCGCTGCCGTCACGCTTTGCGCGCCACGCAGTTGCAGATAGGCACGGGCGACCTCAGCTTCCAGCGAAACTAATGCATCGTTGCGTTGTTCTATGGACGATTGCGTCTGGGCATTGGCGGCTTCGACCTGACGTCGTGTGCCGCCGAACAAATCCAGCTCCCAGCTGGCATCGAAATTGCCCTGATACAAATTCACCGGCCGCGTAGCCGTGCTGATCGCGCCGGAGGCTTCCGGTCCGAGATCGTCAAGTTGTTGCGAGGCGCCGCTGGAATCGAGAATACCTTTCAGACCGAGCTGCTGACGGGTCATTTTCGCGCTGCCCTGCACCGATGGCAGCCAGGCGCCTTCGGCCTGTTTCACCTGCTCGCGGGCACCGGCGATACGCAGTACTGCCTGTTGCAGGGAAATATTCCCGGCAATCGCACGGGTGATCAGGCTGTCGAGTTGCGGGTCATTGAAGGCTTTCCACCACAGCGGATTTGGCTCCGAGGGCAGGGCAATCGATGCGCTGTCTTTGTCTTTCGGCTGGGACATATCGTTATAGGCCGAGGGTGTCACCGGATTCGGCTTCTGATAATCCGGGCCAACGGAGCACGCTGCTAATACCAGCGTTAATGTCGAGAGAGTCAGGAAACGGGGGCCTGAATGTAAAACCCCCTTCCGGCCCCGGCCTTCGCAGAGGGTGGAGCAGGACGGCATCACGGATGGCTGATTTCTCAGAGTAGAGCTTTTCTTGTTCAACTTAATGTGCTCCGGCATTACCTTCGCTCTTAACTGGCGAAAGCAGGAAACAAAACGGGATCAAAATAACGGCGACGATGGCGCAATAACCGAATACGTCGATGTAGGCCAGAATGCGCGATTGCGAAATCATCTCCTGATACATGCGCACGGTCGCCAGTTGCATCGGGTCGCCGACCACGTGGGCAAAATCACGGATCGCCTCAGCGCTTTTGCTCACCGCCTGATTAAACTGTTCATTGAGCGGCGACATGTTGTGCGCCATATGCGCACTGTGTGCCTGCGTTCGTTCGGTGACACCGGCTGTCGCCAGCGAAATACCAATCGATCCCGCGACGTTACGGAACATGGTAAACAGCGCGGCAGCGTCGGCGTTCATTTTTTGCGGGATGGTAATAAATGCGATAGTGGTCAGCGGCACAAACAGGAAACCGAGCCCTATCGACTGCGCGCTGCGGTACAGCACCAGCGTTTCAAAATCGACATCAGGTGTCAGCGTTGCCGAATAGATAAACGAGGCCGCCAGCAGGAAGAAACCGAAGGCAATGATGTAACGCGTTTGTACAACGGGCATCAGCTTCAGCACCAGCGGGATCGACAGCACGATCAGCACCGCGCCCGGCGACATCACCAGCCCCGAGAGTGTGGCGGTGTAACCCAGTTGCTGCTGCGCCAGTTGCGGAATAACCACCGAACTGCCATACAGAATCATCGCCATACCGGCCATCAGTAAACCGGCGACAGCAAAGTTTTTATCCTTCAGACAGCGCAGATCGACCACCGGTTTTTTGGCGTACAGTAACCAGTAAACCGCGCCGACAATCCCGGTGGCCGCCAGCACAGCAAAGGTGACAATAAAGCCGGACTGGAACCAGTCATCATCTTCGCCGCGATCCATCATCACCTGTAAGCAGCCCAGACCCAGTGCAATCAGCCCGATACCGATGTAATCAATACTGAGTTTGCCTTTGGCCTTGCGCTCCCACGGCGGATCTTCCAGCAGCTGATAAATCGCCAGCAGGGCAATAATCCCGACCGGAATATTGATCAGGAATACCCAGCGCCAGCTGAAGTTATCCGTGATGTAACCGCCAAGTGTCGGGCCGACGACCGGCGCGACAATAATGGCAATCGATGAAAGGCCAAACGCTTTGCCGCGATCTTCCGGTTTAAAGTAATCCAGCAAAACCGATTGCTGGATCGGCTGCAAACCGCCGCCGAAAAAGCCCTGCAGGATGCGGAATAAGATCATCTGCCACAGTTCAGTGGCGATGCCGCACAGGAAGGAGCAAACGGTGAACATGCCGATACAGATCAGGAAGTAAGTTTTGCGGCCCATCACGCGGCTGAGAAACGCCGAAATCGGCAGCACGATACCGTTCGCCACCAGATAGGACGTCAGCACCCAGGTCGATTCGTCATAACTGGAAGACAATGAACCGGCGACGTGCGGCAGCGCCACGTTAACGATAGTGGTGTCCAGGATTTCCATGAACACCGCAATGGTCACGACGGCGGCAACTGCCCACGGATTGGCCTTGGGTTTCCAGTAGCTGCGATCTTCATTCATTCGACGGTCACCGTCGGTTCGACAGACAGGCCAAGTGGCAGAGGGTGATTCTCATCAAGACCGCTGTCGATGACGATTTTCACCGGCACGCGCTGAACGATTTTCACGTAGTTGCCGGTGGCGTTTTCAGCCGGGAAGGCCGAGAAGCGCGAACCGGTGCCTTGTTGAATACTGTCAACGTGGCCGTGAAGTTTGATGTCCGGGAAGGCATCGACGGTAATTTCCACCTTGTTGCCGGGGCGCATGCGTTCGAGCTGCGATTCTTTGTAGTTTGCGGCGATCCAGATATCTTTTGAAACCACTGAGAACAGCGAGGTGCCAGCCTGAACCAGCGTACCGAGCTGCACATTACGCTTGGTGACGTAGCCGTCGAACGGTGCGCGTACCTGCGCATAGGAGAGGTTGAGCGTCGCCGTTTCCAGCTGGGCTTTCGCCTGTTCAACCTGCTGCTGACGAGCTTCGACGTTGGTTTCAGCCTGACGGATATTCAGCTGTACCTGCGCGGCAACCTGCACCTGCGCTTTGGCATTTTCCAGATCAGCGGCTGCAGAACGCACCTGCGCGTTGGACGTATCAATATTTTGTTGCGTGGTGGCACGCGGGTCTACGCCGCGCTGACGACGGAAATCGGCAGTGGCATTCAGCAAATTGGCCTCCGCCCGCGTCTGCTGGGCTTTCGCCTGAGCAAGCTGCGCCGGATATTGCACTTTCGCCAGATCGTATTGCGCCTGCGCCTGATGCAACTGCGCGACAGCCAGACCGAGCTGAGCCTGTGCCTGATCGCGCTGCGCGGTCGCGTCACGCGTATCGATTTCCACCAGTAAGTCGCCTTTCTTCACGAACTGGTTATCTTTCACCGCAAGATGAGTGACATAACCGGCAATTTTCGGCGCGATGGTGACGGCATCACCTTCGGTAAAGGCGTCATCGGTGCTGACCTGATCTTTGGTCATCAGCCACCAGACCAGTGCCACGACCACCATCACCACTACCACAATCCCGAGGATGATCAGGGGTTTCTTGCCGGGGCCTTTACGCTTTTCATCGTTATCCTGCTTACTGTCGTCGGGATTTTTCTGGTCTTTGGGATCCTGAGTGTGACCTCCTCCTGATTTTACCTGGCTGGAATCGAGTTCAGTATTGGCGTCGCCGGACGCGGAGGGTTGTGTCTTGTTATCGTTTGTCATAATGCTCTTCTGAATAGTGCTCTTCTGATTATCGGCCGCCACGCGCCGGAACAAAGAAATCTTGTTTTAAGCTAGAACGTATTGATGTAAATGCAAGTAAATCCATGTCAATTAACCTTAGGGAAAGCACAAAGATCCAAACCATAGGGAACGTCTTAAAAGTTGGAAATGGGTTATAATGCCGGGCTGGTATTTGTATTTTTCAAATAAAGTTGATTCTCTGCGTCAGGACATTTTTGTGAAACATTCCCAACAACAACCATTATTGTGGGTCAACCCATGACCCGTCCCGCGCCTTCCTATAAAGGCCTGACACGTATTGCCTCGCTGGTGTCGCTGTGCGTCGCGCTGATCCTGGTTTGCGTCAAAGTCTGGGCATGGACCGCCACCGGTTCGATTGCGCTGCTGACCTCCGCCGCCGATGGTCTGGTCGATGTACTGGCCTCGATGGTGACGCTGATCGGCGTGCGTTATGCCATCCGTCCGGCGGATAAAGGCCACCGTTACGGCCACGGCAAAGCCGAAGCTGTGGCCGCGTTTGTACAGGCGCTGTTACTGGGCGGCGCGGGGCTGGTGCTCGGCGGTGAATCCATCGGGCGCATCATTAATCCGGAACCCCTGGCGCAGCTCGGTCTTGGTATCTGGGTGATCATCGGCAGTTCGCTGGCCGCCACCGGGCTGGTGCTGATGCAAACCTATGTGGTGAAACGTACCGGATCAACGGCCATCGCGGCTGACCGCGCGCACTACATTACGGACGTCGCGGTGAATATTGCCGTACTGCTGGCGCTGATTTTCGAGCGTTACTTCGGCTGGACGCGTTCCGACTCCATCGGCGCACTGTTGATTTCCTTCTATATGATCTGGAATGCGCGCGGTATGGCGGCAGATGCACTGACCCAGTTGCTCGATCGCGAACTGAGTGCAGATGACCGCAAGCGCGTGAAAGCGGCAGTATTAAGTGTTGAAGGCGTGCGCGGCGTACATGACATTCGCACCCGCAACGGCGGCGACCGCGTATTTGTCGAGTTTCACGTCGAGGTTGATGGCAATCTGACGGTGGATGTCGGGCACGATATCGGTGATGCGGCTGAAATGGCGGTGAGCAAGTTGTTTAAGTCTGCGGATGTGACGGCTCATCTGGAGCCGGACGGGATTGATGACGACAGACTGGATAATTTATTGCACTAAGGTCAAGGTTGTGGGTTTGCTCCCTCCCCTGCTAAGGGGAGGGTAGGGGTGGGATATTAAATAAAAATCAAAGAGTTAAATTTTTTTAGTGTCAGTATTTACCCTTAAAACCCCCTCCCGTCCTCCCCCTTCGCCGGGGGAGGAGCAAAGCAAAACCCTCATCTTCAAAACTATTGCGCTTTAATCGCCATGGCATCCCGCATGGTATAGAACAAATCCGTCTGATCCGTCAGACCCACCACATTCGCCGCATGCGGGCCAAACGCGGCAATACGCAGCTGCGTCCCGGTGTGTCCCTGTGAATCATCTTCTGAGTTGCCGTAACTGATGGTCATCGGTGCGCCGTCCCTGGTGGTCAGCGTCTGGGTCAGACCGGGGGCTTTGGCATCGGATTCGATAATCTGGCTGGAATGGGCGTGGTCGGCGGTGACGATAACCAGCGTGTTGCCGTCCTGACGGGCGAACTCCAGCGCTTTTTGCACGGCCTCATCCAGATCCACCGTTTCACCGAATTGTCCGCACGGATTAGCGGCGTGATCCTGTTTATCAATCGATGCGCCTTCAACCTGCAGGAAGAAACCGTTCTGATTAGCTTTCAGCAAGTCGATGGCTTTTTCAGTCATGGCGGCAAGCGTCGGGATGTCAGCGGTGCGCTGCGGATTGGCTTCACAGGTGACAGCCGGTTTATCAATGTTGCCGTGATAAGTGGCTTTCGGACCCTGCCAGCGCACCGGCATGTTGCCTTCGGAGAACAGGCCAAGAACCGGTTTCTTCTGGTCTGCCTGCGTGATGGCACTGAGCTGTTCTGCGTTTTCCACCCAGACATAACCCTGTGTCAGCGCCTGTTCTTTGAGGGATTTATCCTTAAATTCACCGGCTTTCGCCAGCTGGCTGAACGATTTTCTGCCGCCGCCCAGCGTGACATCAGCGCGAGCCTGCAACAACTGTTCTGTGATCGAACCGCGTCCGCCGTTTTCCAGGGCGTTGCTGGCACATTTCTCTGCGGTTTCTTGCGGGCCGTAGCATTTGCGCGAGGTGACATGGGCGATTTGCGCTGCCGGTGTGGCATCCTGCAATTCAGCGGTGGAAACGTTGCCGGTGGCTTTACCCGCCGCTTTGGCAATTTCGAGAATGGTCTGGTGATCTTTACCGTTTACATCCACGCCAATCGCACCGTTATAGCTTTTGACGCCGGTTGTCCAGGCAGTGGCTGATGCGGCGGAATCGGTCACGTAACTTGGTTTTTGCGTTTTCTTATCCAGAGAATAATGCGTGTACTGACCTGTCAGCGGCAGGGCATCAATGCCTTTGAAATAGCCGCCTGCGCCTTCTGCATAGTTACGTGCAGACGTGATTTCAGAATCACCCATGCCGTCGCCAATCAGCAAAATCACGTTTTTCACCGTTTTGTCTGATAACGAGGCTTTCAGCGCTGCAGTCTGATCACCGTTCAGACGACGGGCACCGCCCGGTTCCGTCAGCACGCCTTTTGCCGCCCGGTCGGTCAGCGTGTCGGTGTCAGCGGCGAGGGTGGAGGCAGAAGCGGAAAGCAGCAGGGCGGCAGTGACTGCGCGGGCGACCAGAGATACGGATTGTTGCATTATCAAAACTCCTTTTTATAAACCATCGGAAATAAAAATATACATATCGATATTTTTTGTTACCGGAAGGTTAAGGGAGACTTGTGACGTTTTAATGACAGGCGCCGGACTGGCCGTGAGGCAGGGGTTTAACTTCAACTTCAACTTCAACTTCAACTTCAAGGTCAAGACCTTGGGTTGCCACCCAAACTGGCCTTAAGGGTGGCTTATCGCCACCACCCTTAAGAATCCCGGGCTCTTTCACTGCGCTAACGCTGGCTGGCTATGTTTCAGCTGCCGCAGTGACAGGCTGGAAAGCTTGCCGCTTTGCGGTTCCTTCACTCGGTCCTGGAGCCTCTGGTCTCCAGGCCGCTCCGTTCAGCAAGCTTTCTGAATCGCCCGCGACTTTTTAAAGAATGAAGTAAGTGAGGTTGTGAAGTAAAAGTCTGAGGCCGGTTCCAAAATTCCGCCGGAGGAGAGGTGGAAAACCGCGCGTCTTTGTGCGCGGGTTGTAACCCGAACGAAGGGAACCGCGCAGCGGCGGGATTTTGCGGCTATCACTGCGGCTGATGAAACATAGTCAGCGAGCGGAAGCGCTTGTTGAAAAAGCGAAGGGAGATCCAAGAGGGAAAAAGCACGTTTCCCTCTTGGGCGGTTTCGGCGCTGCCCGATAAGTGATCACCGCAACTGAGAAACCGAAACTTTCTCGGTCAGCTTTTCAGTGCAACTGAGAAGCCGCCTTTGCATCGGCACTATGCAAAAAAAAGCCCCGATGAACGGGGCTTTTTCACAACAGCGTCAAAGACGTAATTAATTGATCTGTACCGGCATACCGGAACGCATCTCGATAGCGCGCTGAACAACAGTCTGGTTGACCGCCGGATCCATCGATACGCTGCTTGCGCTGCCTGCCAGAGTGATTGGCAGTGGCTGCTGAGAATCAAACTCTTCCTGGTTAGAGGACAGCGGGTTGTGGATCTCAATATAACGTTTGCCGTCTGGTTCCACGGTGGCTTTCACCGGCTCGTTGATGAACTGAACGCGGGTGCCTTGCGGGACGTTGTCGAACAACCATTTGATGTCAGCATCACGCAGACGCACACAACCGTGGCTCACGCGCAAACCGATACCGAAATTGGCGTTGGTGCCGTGGACTGCATACAGACGCCCGACATACAGCGCGTACAGCCCCATCGGGTTGTCCGGACCCGCAGGGAAGACGGCTGGCAGGAATTCGCCACGAGAAGCATATTCTTCATGCATTTTCGCCGTCGGGGTCCAGGTCGGACCGGCTTTTTTACGCTGAACGGTAGTGACCCAGTTCATCGGGGTGTCTTTGCCCAGTTCACCGATACCGATCGGCAGCACGACCACAGTATTGGTGCCTTTCGGGTAGTAATACAGACGCATTTCAGCGCTGTTGATCACGATGCCTTCGTGCGGGGTTTCCGGCAGGATCAACTGCTGAGGAATGGTCAGCACGGTGCCCGGGGTTGGCAGGTACGGGTCAACGCCAGGGTTAGCTTCGAGCATGTTGCTCAAACCCATCTGGTATTGCGCTGCAAAATGTTCCAGTGGCAGGCTGCTGCCCTGCGGAACAGTAACTGTGATGTTTTCACCGACCAGACGACCATTATTGGCCGGAAGAGGGTAGACCACAGCAAAAGACGCCTGGCTATATGCAGCAACTGCCAAAACCAGGGTAAGGATTGCGCGAATGCTCATTTTCATATTTTCGTTGGTCGTTAATGCCACACTGGCAGTTGTCAGGATGTTGATTCCCCCCGATCCGATTGAAACCGGCCGGAGGAATAGTGTACTTGCACATAGCACTTGAAAGGGATCCGGTATGTGTAACGAATCGCATTTCAGGGCCGCTAATTATAAGGATTTATTTCAAACAGGCCAAAGCTTTCTCACCTTGTTAGAAAAGTTCCCTGCCACAACCGCATTTTTTGCGGCAGCCTGCACATTTCCTTCACATTCCTGACCTTATTTACGGCAAAACGGTACCATAACCAGTGCGGCAATAAACATCCAGGCCATGACCTGAAAGATGTCGTTGAACGCCAGCGTCAGCGATTGCGCTGCGACTTTCGCCCCAAACACGCCTTTCGCCATCAGCAATGCCTGAGCGGTATCAGGCGTCAGGTGACCGATTTTTTGCGCCAGCGATCCCATCACCTCCTGCGCATGATCCCCGTATTGCCCCAGCGATTCGCCGAAACGTGCCGCATGAACGCGGGTCCAGTCCTGCAACCAGGTATTCACCGTGGCAATGCCAATCGCGCCGCCGAGATTACGCATCAGGTTAAACAGCCCGGAGGCGTAGCGCAGTTCCGGCCCCTGAAACGCGGTCAGCGCCATGTTCACACTCGGCACGATGCACAACATAATGAACAGGCCGCGCACCACCTGCGGCCAGAAAAACTGTTCTGCTCCCCAGTAAGGGGTCACGGCGGTCGTCAGCCATAAACTCAGTGCGAAACCGGATAAACCCACGGTGATCAGTATCCGCCGGTCAACGCGGCTGATTAATCTGGCGGCAATAATCGTGCTGAAGAATTGCCCGACACCCACCACAAACACCGTTGTACCGATTTGCAGGCTGTTGAAATCGCGGATGCGGCCGAGGAAAACCGGCGTCAGATATGTAGAGGCATAAAGACCAAATCCAACCACCAGATTGAACAGGCAGGCGAAGGTGAATGTCGGGTCACGGAAGGGCGTCAGGCGTACGATCGGGCTTTTCGAATAAAAGGATCGTTCGAGAAACAGCACAAAGGCCACCAGTGAGAACCACGCCGAAATCTGGATTTGCGGATCGCTGAACCAGTTCTTGCGCGGGCCTTCTTCCAGCACATATTCCAGACAACCGAGCGCTATCGCCATCGACAATAAATGTATCCAGTCGATACGTTTAAGCATCGGATAATCCGCTTTATCCACATGAATAAACAGCACGGCACCGGTGGCAACCAGAGCGCCGGGCAGAATGTTGATGAAGAAAATCCAGCGCCAGTCGAGTAACTGCGTGACTATGCCACCCACAGTCGGCCCAAGCGTGGGGGCCAGCACGCTGACCATGCCGAGGATCGCCGGGATCAGTGCCTGCTGTTTGCCCTGAAACATGGCGAAGCCGGTCGCGAATACTGTCGGTACCATCGCGCCGCCGGTAAAACCCTGCAACGCGCGAAAGAAGATCATTGACTCGATATTCCACGACAATCCGCATCCGATGCTGCTGAGAGTGAACAGCGCCGCCGATGCGCTGAACAGCCAGCGGGTGGAAAGTGCCTGCGTCAGAAAAGCCGAGAACGGGATCATCACCAGTTCGGCGATCAGATACGAGGTTTGTACCCAGCTGATTTCATCCGGTCCGGCGGAAAGCCCGGCCTGCACATCGTTTAACGAGGCGGCGACAATCTGAATGTCGATCAGCGCCAGAAACATACCGAACGCCATAATGCTGAAAATCAAAAACTTACGTGATGTCGGATAATCCGCAGGCGAAAGCGTCGCGGCTGGAGTCAGGGTGACAGACATGGTTGTGAGATCCCGGGGCTTGTTTATATGATGGTCATCATATTAATATGATGACCATCATACAATGAGTGAAATTAAAAATGAGTGAAGCAACAGCAGATGAAGGGAGCCCGTCCCCGGCAGTAAAAGCCACTAAACGGTCAAAGCGGATCTTTGTTGTCAGCGGTATTGCGCTGGTGGTAGCCCTGAGTGGTGCGGCATGGTTACTGGCTGCGCCCGCGTCAGAATCCACGGATGATGCCTATCTGACGGCAGATACCACCAGCGTTGCGCCAAAAGTAAAAGGCTTCGTTTCGACGGTGCTGGTGCGTCATAACCAGCGGGTACATGCCGGCGATAAACTGGTGCTGATCGACAGCGAAGAGTTTACGGCGCGTCTGGCCTCAGCGCAGGGTGAACTGGAAGATGCCCGGGCGCAGGTGGCGCAACAGGAAGCGGCGTTGCTGAGCCAGCAGGCGCAGGAACAACTGGCACTCACCCAAATCGAAGCCGCGCGCACGGCGATCCGGTCGTCGCGTGCGGAACAGCAACATGCTGAAGCCGAGCAGCAGCGTTATCAGTCGCTGGCGGTCAGCGGTGCCACATCACGTAATGATGCTGACCGGTATAAAACGGTGGCGGTGACGGCAGAACAAACCTCGGCACACGCCGCGGCAATGCTGGATGTTGCGCAAAATCAGGCGGCGGTGACACACGCCCGGCGGGCAGAAATTCAGGCGGCGCTGGTACTGGCGAAGGCCGCTGTGGTGAAAGCGCAGGCGGCACAAGCGCTGGCACAGCAGGATCTCAATCACACCACTATTGTTGCTGCCATCGATGGCATAGCGGGAAACCGGCAGGTACAGGTTGGCGATTACGTTACACCCGGTCAGCGGTTGATGACGCTGGTACCGGAACAGGGCATTTATGTGACGGCCAATTTCAAAGAGACGCAGACCGGCAGAATGCAGCCGGGACAACGTGCGGACGTGCATGTGGATGCGCTGCCGGGCGTGACGTTTCGCGGTGAAGTCGACAGCCTTGCGCCGGGATCAGGTTCGACGTTTGCATTGCTGCCATTTGAGCCGGGCACGGGTAATTTCACCAAAATTGTTCAGCGGGTGCCGGTGCGGATCCGGCTTGACGCCGGTCAGCCAGATTTAGCGGCGCTGCGCCCCGGATTATCCGTGGATGCGCGCGTTTCGTTAACCGATGCGGTCAGGTAAGCTATGACAGCAATTTTCTGATTATCAGGGTGTTATTATGCGCTATGAGAGTGAACATAAACCTAAAATCCGCGAGCGGATCCTGAAGGAGGCGGCGAAAGACATCCGTACCAAAGGGCCATTGCAGGTCAGCGTGGCAGGTGTAATGAGCAAAGCTGGCCTGACGCACGGTGGGTTTTATGCGCACTTTGCCTCAAAAGAGGCACTGATTGAGGCCGCCATCGGGCAGATGTTTAATCAGGTTATGGTCCGCTGGGATAAAGAAAATCAGGGGCTGACGGCGCAGCAGCAACTGGCAGGGTATATCGATTTCTACCTGTCGCCCGGGCACCGCGATAACCGGGCGCAGGGCTGTCCGGTGTCGGCGCTGGCCTCTGAAACGCCACGCTTGTCCGCGCCCTGTCAGGCAGAGTTCGCGCGCGGCATCGAACGTATCCGTGGGATGATTATCCGCCAGCTGACAGCGATGGGCGTGGACGACCCGCAAACGCAGGCGATATCGGTCAGTGCGGAACTGATGGGCAGTTTGTCGCTGGCACGTTGTGAGCCTGATCGTGAGTTTTCAGATGCGTTGCTGGAAAGTGCGAAGAAAGCGCTTAAGGCGCGGCTGGATCTTGCAGAAGAATAAACTCTCAGAATCGCTCCCTCCCCTGCGAAGGGGAGGGTTGGGGTGGGGTATTAAGTTCTAAATCAAAAGTTAAGGTTTTCTTAAACAAGGTGTTAGCCCTTAAAACCCCCTCCCAGCCTCCCCCTTCTCAGGGGGAGGCGCTGAAAAATCTATCAGAAATCATACCCTACCGTAGCAACCACGGTACGTTCCTGACCCCAGTAGCAGTAGCTGGTGCCGTAACAGGCTGCGACATATTTCTTGTCGAACAGGTTGTTAGCATTCAGCTGCACATACGCGCCTTTCAGTTGCGGATTGAACTGCACCAGATTCATACGCAGTGACGCATCAACCAGCGTGGCAGAAGGCATGTGGCGGGTGTTTTCGTTATCCGCCCATTGTGTGCCGATGTAACGCACACCTGCACCCATATCCACACCAATCGGCGTGTTGTACTGACCCCAGATGGAAGCCATTTGTTTTGGCGTCACATACGGCGTGTTGCCGTTGTTCTCAGCCGCATCACGGATACGCACTTTGTTGTAGGTGTAACCGGCCATCACGTTAAAGCGTTCGGTAACCTGTTTCTTAGCTTCCAGCTCAAGACCCTGTGAGCGGATTTTCCCTGCCGGCTCGTAATAGCTGCCAACCACCACGCGGTTACCCACGTCTTTTTGAGTCAGATCATACAGCGCTGCGGTGTACATATCGGAAGTGCCGACCGGCTGGTATTTGATCCCGGCTTCGTATTGCTCACTCTGCATCGGTTTCAGCAGCGTGCCGTCAGCGCCTGGCAGGGCAGATGGCGTCATCGCCTGGCTGTAGCTGACGTACGGTGAAATGCCGCTGTCAAAGGCGTACAGCAGGGAAGCGCGGCTGTTGAAATGACTGTCTTTACGTTCGCTGTTGCTGGTGGTGCCGTAGATGCTTTCGTAACTGCGGCTGGAGGTTTTTAGCGTGTCGTAACGGCCTGACAGAGTCAGATACCATTTGTTCCAGTTCATCTCATCTTGCAGATAGGTGCCCATCTGCTCATAACGGTTTTTACCGCGCTTAAGGCTGTAATAATCCAGAGCATCACCGCCCACACCGGTATACGGGTTGAGGTTTTCTGCGTAGGCACCGTCAGATTTCACGTCATTGATAAAGTGGGAGTAATCGAAACCGATCACCACTTTATGTGCCAGTTCGCCGGTCGCGAAATCCGCTTCGAGCTGGTTATCAATCGCGAAGGTATCCAGAGACGATTTTTCACCGGAATAGTAACGGCTCATCTCGGTACGGTCCGCATTCCAGCCCGCCTGATACACCTGATCCAGTTCGGTATTGGAATGGGTGTAGTTGGCGTTCTGGCGGAATGACCAGACGTCGTTAAACGCGTGCTGGAATTCGTAGCTGTAGATTTGCTCCCAGCGTTTGAACTGGTTGCGGGTGCTTTCGCCATCGAAGAAACCCCGGCTCAGTTTCTGCCCGTAGAGGCTGCCGTCAGCCGGAACCGCGGCGTGGTAGCCACCGGACGGATCTTTTTGCAGATACGCGCGCAGTAAAAGCGAGGTATTTTCATCCGGCGTCCACAGCAACTGTGGCGAAATCGCGTAACGCTCTTCACGCTGGTGATCGTACTGCGTATCGCTGCTGCGGGTCATCCCGGTCAGACGGAATGCCAGCTGATCGTTGATGGCGTTGGTGTAATCGAACGCGCCACCTTTGGTATTTTGCGTGCCACCGGAAAGCTGGAAATGACCTTCTTCAGCAAACTGCGGGCGCTTGGTGGATTCCACTACCACACCGCCGGGAATGCTCTGGCCGTAAAGCGCAGAAGACGGTCCTTTCACCACATCAATACGTTCCAGGAACCACGGATCAACCTGAATGGAGTTGTAGGTCGCGCCATCGCTGAGAATACGCAGGCCATCGAGGAAGGTGTTGTTGACGTCACCGCCGTGGAAACCGCGCAGGGAAATGGTGTCATAACGCGTTGCGCCGCCGGCAAAGTTGGTGAAGACGCCCGGCGTGTAGTTCAGTGCAGCGTTAACCGTGGTGGCGTTCTGGTCAGTCATTTGCTGACGGGTCACAACAGAAACGGCCTGACCGGTGGTGATCAGCGGCTGATCCGTTTTGGTCGCACTTTTACTGGTTTTCGCGCTGTAACCCTGCGTCGGAGCATCGGCGGTATCCGCAGGCGCGGCTTTGACAATGACGGTGTCTTCAGCAGCCATTGAGGCAACCGGCATTGCCAGCGCGCACATGAGCACCGAGCGTTTGAGGGGGAAAGCCAACAACATATTCATAATCCCTATAAATAACTCAATAATGATTGAGTGATTAATTGATGCGTGTGTAATAAACCCAAAAGCCAACATGTGTTCCGCACAAAAGCGTGACGCGCGAAGGGCAGTCACTTAACCGAAACGTGACGGATGTTAAACTTAATGATAATTGTTATCATTATTATTTTACAAATTCAAGGGAACTTTACGCCAAAAATGTGAAGTGACGCATTTTTAACCTGATGAAAACGAGGGTTTTTTAATTGCGGCAATAAAAATCTGAGCAAAATGGCCGGAAGTGATTAGGGTTAATAGTGAGTTTTTTAATCATGTTCTCTATGTAAAATTCACGGCCGGGAGGCGAAAATGGGTCAGGGGAGTCCGGAGGAATACAGCAGGAAATGGGCAGCGGTTGACAACTATCTGGTGAGTCATTTAGTGGACAGCGATCCGGTTCTGGATCAGGTACTGAAAAACAATCATCAGGCCGGTTTACCCGCACACGATTTAGCACCCAATCAGGGAAAATTACTGGCGCTGTTCGCCCAAATCATCAGCGCACAGAAAGTCTTAGAAATCGGCACGCTCGGCGCTTACAGCACTATCTGGCTGGCGCGGGCGTTACCGGCGCTCGGAAAAGTCGTGACGCTGGAAGCCGATCCGCATCATGCGCGCATCGCACAAACCAACATTGAGCTGGCCGGTTTGCAGGATAAAATTACCTTACACACCGGGCCTGCGTCAGAGACCTTGCCCACGCTCACGGCGGAAGCGCCGTTTGACCTGATTTTTATTGATGCCGATAAACCCAGCAATCCGCTTTATCTGGAATGGGCACTGAAATTGTCGAAACCGGGGACATTAATTATTGGCGATAATGTGGTGCGGGACGGCGCGGTGGTGGATCCGCACAGCGACGACGCCCGGGTGCAGGGTGTGCGTCGCTTTATTGAGATGATTGAACAGGAACCGCGTTTATCAGCGACCGCGCTGCAAACCGTCGGCAGCAAAGGCTGGGACGGTTTTGTGCTGGCGCGGGTCACCGGTTAACAGGGCTTAACGCGCCAGACCAAAGCCAATATCAAACAGCGGATTTTCGCTGTCATGTGGCATATCGGACTGTTGTTTGAGCACGGCTTCTTCAGACGATGGCAGTTCAAACGGCAGCTTACCGGTATAGGCTTCGGTGCTGGTCAGGCGCGTAAACAAAACGGTATCGCTGACACCGAAATTGCCGATAATCACTTTCGCCTTGTCCTTCACGTTGGTCAGGATCGCCGGACGGTCGAGATAAACGGTGACGATTGTCGGCACTGCTTTGCTGGCTTTCACGATCGCCTGATAATCCGCGTTGTCACCGGTAAAGGCCAGTGAGCCTTCGTGATGGCGCTTGCCAAAGAACCAGGCTTTATGCGGTTGCTCGTACGGGGCATGGGCGCGGATCAGCGCAATATCGGCTTTCTCCGGCGCATCCACCACGGTAAAACCGGCTGCCGTCGCGGCCTGCGGTGCTATGCCGTACAGCCAGATCTTTTTGCCTTTTTTCAGCGGTAACACATCATCGGTGTTTTGCAGCAATACCAGTGAATGTCCCTGCGCCGAATTGGCTTCTTTTTGCCAGTCTGCGCGCCCGACGGTTTGGGTGGCTTTCTGCACATCGACATACGGATTTTCAAACAGTCCGGTCTGGAATTTTTGCTCAAGAATACGCACAACAGATTCATCCAGGCGCTGTTCAGTCAGTTGCTTTTCATGCACTGCGCTGACCAGCAACTGTGAGTCGGTCACGCCGCCAAACTGATCGACACCCGCCAGCACGGCCTTCACGAAACGCTGCTGCGGCGTCAGATTCTCGACACCCCACGACATGCCACCGGGCACCGGTTCTTTACCTTCCGGCGAACCGTTCAGGCATTCGTTTTCGCAATTGCTGGTGATCAGCCAGTCGCTGAGAATGACGCCTTTGAAACCGTATTGTCCGCGCAGAATGTCGGTCAGCAACTGATGACTGAATCCGGCACCGACCTGTTCGAGCGGTTTGCCGTCCACGGAAACATTTTTCAGGATTGAATATGTCGGCATGACGCTGGCGACCTTGGCTTCAAACGCGCCGGTAAACGGATAGATGTGTTCTTTGAGATTATTGCCGGGGAAGACAGCGTTTTTGCCGTAGACGTTATGGCTGTCAAAACCGTTCTCAGCCGCGCCATAGCCGACCCAGTGTTTGACCACGGAAATCACGCTGCCCTGATTTAACCCGTCAGGACCGTTTTGCATCCCTTCGATATACCCGCGCACCATGTTATGCACCCGTGTCGGATCTTCGCCGAAGGTGCCACTGATACGCGCCCAGCGCGGCTCTGTTGCCAGATCGGCTTGCGGTGAAAGTGCCTCACGGATACCGACGGCCAGATATTCCTGACGGACGATATCGGCGTAACGGCGGGTGAGTTTCTCATTGCCAATCGCCGCCAGTCCTAAGGTTTCCGGCCACTGGGTGAATTTACCGGAAGAGGTACTCGCACCGACCAGATACTCGAATGAGTTACGCGGGTCGCTGCTGACGGTGACCGGAATACCCAGGCGCGTCTTTTCGGCAATCTGCTGCAGTTTATTGTTTTCTTCTGCCATCATGGCGGGGTCGTTCGCCGAAAGCCGGGTGATCAGGCTGTTGACCTTCGCGCCGGTAATCATCTTTTCCGCCGCCGCCATATCATAGTGAGTCCCGGCGCCAATCGGGCTGTTGGCCGTCGGTGCCGAGCCATGCATCATCACCCCGGCTTTTTCCTCCAGCGTCATGCGTTTCACCAGATCCGCTGCGCGTTCTTCCGGCGTCAGTCGCCAGTCTTCATAAGGTTCCAGTTTCCCGGAATGGTCGAGATCTTTGAACTGTAAGCCGTCGACAGTCAGCAGCGTCACTTCGCGCTGGCTAAGTTCCGGTTGATTATCGGCGGCAAAAACAGAAGGTGAGGAAAGCAGCAGGGCAGCGACAGCAAGGCTCAGAGGTTTGATTTTCATCATCGTCCTTAATGGTTGATAACTATAGAAGAACTCAATTCCCAATCAATAACCTATTTGCCTGTTGAATGTTGCGATCTGCTTCGCAATGATGTCAGCCGAATGCCAGTCCGAGCACCGCGCCAACGGCCAGTACCCATAACGGGTGGATACGCTTACTGAGCGCCAGCAGGGTACACAAGGCGATCACCCCCGCAAGCGTCAGCGTGGTGGCTGAGGCTTTGGCGATCAGTAATCCGCTCGACACCACCAGCCCGACCGTCACCGGCACCAGCCCGCGTTGCACTATCTGCCGCCACGGACGGTCTTTGTAACGTTTCCAGCCGCCCATCACGACAAGTGTAATGATTGACGACGGACCAAATTTTGCCAGAGAAGACACCAGCAATCCTGACCATCCGGCAACCTGCCAGCCAATCAACGGCACGATCATCATATTCGGGCCGGGAGCGGCCTGTGCCAGGGCGAACAGCGCACTGAACTCCTGCGCACTCATCCAGTGATGCACCTGCACCACTGCACGTTGCATCTCGGGCAGAATGGTATTTCCGCCACCAAATGCCAGCACGGAAAGTTCGGTAAATAACAGGGCAAGAGAAAGTAAAACCGGCATCAGAATTTACTCCTCGCACAGATGAAAATACTGACCGGGGCCAGCACGAGCATGACCGGCAGCATCGGGATCCGGAACACGGCAATTGCCATTACGCCGACGGCAACCAGCAAAAGTTGCAGCCATTTCCCCCGCAAAGGAGCGAGCATTTTGATGCCGGTCGAGAGCAGTAAACCGGCCGCCGCCGCCGCCATTCCGGCGAACAGATGTTCCACCAGCGGTTCATTCTGATAACGTGCATACACCAGGCCGAGCAGCACCACACAAATCGTCGGCGCGAGAATAAGCCCGAGTAGCGCCGATAATGCGCCGCGTAATCCGCGGAACTCCATCCCCAGCGCGACCGACAGGTTAATGATGTTGCCGCCGGGTAAAAACTGGCACAACCCGAGCAACTCGGTGAACTGAGCGGCGGTCAGCCAGTGGCGTTTATCCACCAGCATGTGTCGCGCCATCGGCAGCACGCCACCGAAACCGGTCAGGCCAAGGACGAAAAAGCCCATAAACAGTTGCCTGCAATCGGGTTGCGGCGCGGTATTTTCTTCTGTCTCAGGCATTAATTTTTCCTGCGTTTGCGCTGACATTTTCACACTCTCCCTCAAAATAATCCAAAGCCGCCAGAGGCGTAAATTGTGTTAAGGATCATGCGCGTGGATGTGCCATGATGTCTAATGCATTTATTAATGGCTAAAGATACCCTGAAGGTATGGTTATGATTGAACTGAAACGTCTGAATGCGTTTGTTACCGTGGTGGAAGCGGGCAGCATTACCCGCGCCGCAGAACTGCTTTTTATTCAACAGCCGCCGCTGACGCGCCTGTTACAGGGACTGGAGCAGGAATTTGGCATCCCTTTATTACAACGCTTGCCGCGCGGGGTGATCCCGACCGAAGCGGGCGAAGTGTTAGTGCAGGAAGCCCGTGCTGTGCTGGCACGTGCTGCTCAGCTCAGCGCTGCCATGCACCGTGCCGCGCAGGGCGAACAGGGTCGGATCCGCATCGGTTTCACCAGTTCCGCCGCGCTGCATACTTTTGTGCCCGCGCTGTTGCGCCGTTATCGGGAAATTTATCCGGCCGTCAGCACTCAGCTTGAGGAAAGTGGCAGTGGAGAATTGCTGGCCGCCGTGGTGGCGGGCGAGCTGGATGTCGCCTTTGTGCGCATGCGGGTCAAAGATATGCCGGAATTAGAGATGGAAAAGGTGCTGGAGGAACCGATGTGGGTGGCGGTTCCGGCCGGACACAAACTGGCGTCGCAACCAGCCAGTCAGCCACTCAGACTCGAAGATCTGAGTAACGAGCCTTTTGTATTATACCGCCGTCGCGCCGGTCAGGGATTGTACGATGCCATACTGGCGGCGTATGTGCGCGCCGGTTTCAGCCCGCATATCGTGCAGGAAGCGCCACGGTTAACCTCTTGTCTGAGCCTGGTCGGTGCCGGACTGGGGATTTCTATTGTGCCGGAATCCATGACCCGGCTGGGCGGGGACGGGGTGATATTTTTGCCGCTGGACGCCGCCACACAACTCAGCGCACCGTTATATCTCGCGCGGCGCGAAGACAGCCATTCATCGGCTATAATCAATACGTTTTGCGATCTTGTAAAATCGCAACTGACGGCTCATTAAAGGTGCTGCTCGGAAATGTGTTTCTGGGTGGATTCCAGTGTAATGCCGTCGGATTCGATGGCGCTGAGCAGGGAATCGAGCAGGCCGGGGAAGCGGGCATCCAGATCTTCGCGGCGCAGCGAAAGCAAATTGGCACGACCGTCAGGGCGCTGCCAGATCACGCCGCTGTCACGCAATACGCGCCAGTGGTGCGTCAGCGTCGATTTTGACAGGCCCTGTAATAAGGTTCCGCAAGGATGCTCGCCACCTTTTGCCAGGGTGCGCACCACGGCCAGACGTAACGGATTACCCAGCGCAGTCAGAACATTTTCGAGGCGGATCTGCTCGCGCTCAGGATGGTTGGCTATCATATTGTTCCTTTACTTTAACGACGCTCATCGGCGGCCGCGCAATATAGCCTATCCCTCTGCTGCTGTACAACGCGACGGCGTCTGACCAATTTCATCGATAGAATAAATTTATTGTACGAATATACACGTACAATTGTAGTATACTCTCCGCATTAAGAAGTTTAGTACTCATTACTTTGTGACGGGACGTGAAAACCACTCTCCGCCAACTTAGCCATCAACCAGTAAGGACGTTATATGGCTCGCAAAACGCCAATCGAGCGCTACCGCAATATCGGTATCTCAGCACACATCGACGCAGGTAAAACCACCACCACCGAGCGTATTCTTTTCTATACCGGCATGAATCATAAGCTGGGAGAAGTGCATGACGGCGGTGCGACCACAGACTGGATGGCTCAGGAACAGGAACGCGGCATTACCATTACGTCAGCCGCCGTGACCTGTTTCTGGCGCGGGATGGATCACTCCTTCGATGAGCACCGCATTAACATTATCGACACCCCGGGGCACGTGGATTTCACCATTGAGGTGGAGCGTTCCATGCGCGTTCTCGACGGTGCGGTGATGGTGTACGACGCCGTGGGCGGCGTGCAGCCACAGTCTGAAACCGTCTGGCGTCAGGCCAATAAATACAAAGTGCCGCGTCTGGCGTTCGTCAACAAAATGGACCGCCAGGGCGCAGATTTCTTCCGTGTCCGCCAGATGATGGTGGACCGGCTGAAAGCCAATCCGGTGCCGATTGTCATTCCGATCGGTAAAGAAGAACATTTCACCGGCGTGGTGGATTTGCGCAAAATGCGCGCCATTTTATGGGATGACGCGACACAAGGTATGACCTTTACCTATGAAGCCATCCCGGCAGAATTGCAGGCGCTGGCGGAAGAATGGCGCGAGAAAATGGTGTCGGCAGCCGCCGAAGCTAATGACGCGCTGATGGATAAATATCTCGAAGAAGGCACGCTGACTGAGGATGAAATTACCGAAGGTTTGCGTCTGCGCACTATCGCCGGTGAAATCCAGCCGATGCTGTGCGGCAGTGCGTTCAAGAATAAAGGCGTGCAGCGTATGCTCGATGCCGTGATCGAACTGATGCCTTCTCCGCTGGATATTCCACCGGTGGCGGGTACAGACGAAGACGGTAACGACGTTTTCCGTCACTCTGATGACAACGAGAAGTTTTCGGCGCTGGCATTCAAACTGATGACTGACCCGTATGTCGGCCAGCTGACGTTTGTCCGTGTTTATTCCGGCGTGCTGAAAAAAGGCGACAGCGTGTATAACCCGGTGCGCGGCAAGAAGGAACGTATTGGCCGTATCGTGCAGATGCATGCCAATGACCGTATCGAGATTGACGAAATTCGTGCTGGTGATATCGCCGCCTGTGTGGGGCTGAAAGATGTGACGACGGGTGAAACACTGTGTGATCCTTCGGACATCATTACGCTGGTGCGCATGGAGTTCCCGGATCCGGTGATCTCGCAGGCCATCGAGCCGAAGACTAAAGCCGATCAGGAGAAAATGGGCATCGCGCTGTCACGGCTGGCGTCAGAAGACCCGTCGTTCCGTATCCGCACCGATGAGGAATCCGGCCAGACGATCATTTCCGGTATGGGCGAATTGCATCTGGAAATCATCGTCGACCGTATGAAACGGGAGTTCGGTGTGGAAGCCAACATCGGTAAACCGCAGGTCACGTACCGTGAAACGGTGCGCAAAACGGTGAAAGATGTCGAAGGCAAGTTTGTGCGTCAGTCCGGCGGTAAAGGTCAGTACGGCCACGTGGTCTTCACGCTCGAACCATTGCCGGCAGGCACAGGTTTTGAGTTTGTGGATGCGACCAAAGGTGGCGTGGTGCCGCGCGACTATATCCCTGCGGTTGAAAAAGGGGTCACGGAAGCGCTGAACAACGGCATTCTGGCCGGTTATCCGGTGGTCGATGTGAAAGTGACGCTGACCTTTGGTTCCTATCACGAGGTCGATTCCTCGGAAATGGCGTTCAAAATGGCGGCGATCTTTGGTTTCAAAGAAGCGGCGAAACGTGCCGATCCGGTGATTCTGGAACCGATGATGAAAGTGGAAGTGGAAACGCCGGAAGAGTATGCCGGTGGCGTGATGGGCGATTTATCGTCGCGTCGCGGTACGGTGCAAGGCATGGAAGAAATCGCGGGCGGTGGCGGTAAAATTATCAAAGCCGAAGTGCCGCTGTCTGAAATGTTCGGTTATTCCACCGTTTTGCGGTCGATGTCGCAAGGTCGTGCAACCTACAGCATGGAGTTCAATCACTATGCCGAGGCACCGCGCAATGTGGCCGAAAACATTATTGCGTCGCGTGGTAAATAAGCAAAACCGGCGTAATCTCCGTCAGAGACAAAACGGTCCGCAAGGGCCGTTTTTTTTGGTCGTAGAAAAGTATTTAATAGTTTATGACTTCATTGTGTGACACTCTAATGCGCATCTAAGGTGTGTATGAAGAGGGTGTTATGTCATCAGTAGCCGGAAATAAAAAACGAACGAATGTCACGCTGAGTGCCGATTTACTAGAACAGGCCAAAGTGTTCGGCATTAATCTTTCAGCAACCTTCGATAAAGCGTTAGGAGAAGCGGTGAAAGAGAAGCAAAGGAAACTTTTCTTAGAGGAAAATCAGCAAGCAATGGATTCCTGCAACGCCTTCACTGAAAAGGCAGGACTCTTCTCTCAGGGACGTGGAGTGTTGTAATGGCGCAATTTGATGTGTACGAAAATCAGGGAGAAGGTAAAAATCTTTATCCCTATTTTATGGATATTCAGAATCCCTTATTTGAAAGACTCAATGAGCGGATCGTGGTGCCGCTAACTGCACTTAGCAACCTGAAACCCATCAGGCATCTTCATCCCCTTATCAGGATCCAAAATCATCAATACGTGCTGATGACTAATCTCCTGACCAGCGTGAGTGCGACGCAGCTACGCCATGAACCTGTGTTAAATGCGGATATTCATCGTGCTGATGTTGTTGCAGCACTGGACTTACTGGTGATGGGAATTTAAGGCGCAGAATTCTGCGCCTTATTTTTCGCGGTTATTTAGCTGACCAGTTTACTGACGATGGTCGCCACATGTTTGCCCTGATGTACGGCAATCCGTAGTTCTTCTGCGCTCGGCTGGCGCGAGCCGTCGCCACCGGCGATGGTGGTGGCACCGTAAGGCGTACCGCCGCGAACCTGAGAAATATCGAACAGTTCAGGTGTGGTGTAACCGATTGGAACGATAATCATGCCGTGGTGGGCGAGGGTGGTCCAGGTTGACGTAATGGTCATTTCCTGACCGCCGCCGGTGCCGGTTGAGCTGAATACACTGGCGACTTTGCCTGCCAGTGCGCCTTTGGCCCACAGGCCGCCAGTCTGATCAAGGAAGGTGCGCATCTGGCCAGTCATGTTACCGAATCGGGTCGGTGTGCCGAAGATGATGGCATCGTAATCAGCGAGTTCTGCGGGGGAAGCGATTTCTGCCGTCTGACCGGTTTTACCACCGGCAGCCTTAAAGGCTTCTTCAGGCATGGTTTCAGGGACGCGTTTTATTGTGACTTCAACACCTGGAACGCTGCGTGCGCCTTCTGCAACACTTTGCGCCATCGTTTCAATATGACCATACATGGAATGATAGAGAACCAGTACTTTTGCCATCTTTAACTCCTGTTGAGGTGATGTTTTTACCGTATCCTGCCCGGTTTTAGAGCCGGTAATACGGGCGAAAAATTCGCTTAAAAATCCCACGTTTACTCCTGCGCCTGTAAGGCGTTAGTCATGAGCAAGAGAGTCCATCGTCCGCGCATAAGGCGTGAGTTACAAACGCAAATTTTTGAACAGACTCATCAATTAATTAGGGCAAAGGTGCAGAGAAGGTGGGTTTCGCACCTCTATATACTAGAACAGAAGTGCGGGACTGGCGGGAGAGAAGGGCAGGAGATATAAAAACGTAGTCAGAGTGCATTATTCTCTTTCTTTTTCCCAACTGACCAGAATTGAGATTTCATCAGGTTGCGCGATGAATTTACTGAGTGTGGCAGTATGACCGTCTTTCATCATGACCGATACCGCGACGCCGGTCACCCCGTCGGTCAGCGGGGTTTCCTCGACGCGCTGTAACATTTTCAGGCAGGTATATTGCTGCCCCGGTGGCAGATGTCTGAACTGATCGGTGTGGTGCTTTTTCATATCGGCGTCCTTCCATAAATTTGCCCGTCACGCATCAGAACCAGCTTGTGCGTGCGCTTGTAATAAATCGCTGTGAAAACGCCTTTGCGATAGACCTGAGCATCTGCGTTATCTTCATCAAGATATGCGGCGGTCCCTTCGATATATCCCTGTTTATCCGCAGGAAAGATTTTGACGTCGATACCTTTAATGCGCGCATGCACGATCTTTTTAGCGGCCTGGGCATATTGCGTGGAGGCATTTTCCATTGCCTGCTTAAGGGCAACACTCTGAATGGCGGTCTGACGATTTTGTTCAGCCATATAACAGGTATCTTTGGAGACGCCCTGTGACTGGCAGTCAGCCATTCTTGAAGCCTGAGTAGAGCAACCGGAAAGCAGGATAATGGCTGCAAAAACGATAAATTTTTTCATTGAGATTTACCTGAAAGGGAAGAACGGGGGACGGAGCCCCCGGAACGATTTACCAGCCAACGCTCACGCCAGCGCCATAACCAAAGTTACTTTGCGTGTCGTCGGAGACTGACATTTTGACAATGGTGGATCTGCTGGCATGGAATGAAGCGCCAACGGACAGGGCGTTTTGCGAATCATAACCGCCGACACCGGCACCCACCGCGAACTGTTGGGATTCCTGCACCTGAGGGATATTGGCCTGCGCCATAGCGGAAGCCGATCCGGCAGCGGCTTCTTTTTTGTTGTCATCAACCTCAGATTTTAACGCGGAGAATTTTGAGTTGGTGTAGTCCTGAGACTTCTGCAACACCTGAGCATCTGCGGCAGCACGGCTGTGAGATTCAGAGAGAATTTCGGCGTGATTTTGTTCAGCTTCGGCATTCAGGGCAGTGATCTGTTGGTCGTAATAGCTTGAACGAACCCTTATATCTTGTGAATAGGGGGAGGCGCCGGGCTGCGATGTAATCCCCTGTTTTTTGGGAATAACAGGATTCTGCTGCTCTGTCGTGTTAACACTAACGGGATTCCCGGTAGGGTCATTTTTGGCCGGAGTGATCAGCACAGGAATACCGGTAGGGTCATTTTTGGCCGGAGTGATCAGTACAGGATTCCCGGTAGGGTCATTTTTAGGCGGAGTAATCAGCACAGGATTCCCGACAGGGTCATTTTTAGGCGGAGTGATCAGCACCGGAATACCGGTAGGGTCATTTTTAGGCGGAGTGATCAGCACAGGGTTCCCGGTAGGGTCATTTTTGGCCGGAGTGATCAGCACAGGATTCCCGGCAGGGTCATTTTTAGGCGGAGTGATCAGCACAGGGTTCCCGGTAGGGTCATTTTTGACCGGAGTGATCAGCACAGGAATACCGGTAGGGTCATTTTTGGCCGGAGTGATCAGTACAGGATTCCCGGTAGGGTCATTTTTGGCCGGAGTGATCAGCACAGGATTCCCGGTAGGGTCATTTTTGGCCGGAGTGATCAGCACAGGGTTCCCGGTAGGGTCATTTTTGGCCGGAGTGATCAGCACAGGATTCCCGGTAGGGTCATTTTTGACCGGAGTGATCAGTACCGGGTTACCAGTAGGGTCATTTATAACAACGCCATCTTTAGCGGGTTCTGCGGGGGTTAAAGTAATTAACGGCACGGTTTCTGTTTTTATTGGCTCAGCCATCGAAATTTGGTCTACCGGAACTGTCGAGGTTCCGTTGTAGTAAGTATTGTTCAACAGGTAGTCGTGTACCTGCTGGAAACTGGTGGCGCTTTCAATTCCCTGTTTTATGTAATTTGGGTAACTCTGATGCGCGGAAAGATACTGATTAACTGCATCCGTTTCTTGCGATGTGAAGGCCGCACTGGCTGATTGTATGAAAGTTACAGAACTAACCATCAGTAACGACCCTGCAAGCATCCTGCAAAACGTAGCAGCAGAGATTCCAAATGGCTTCGTGAGGATCTTATTCTCGCGATTAACTTTGCGATTTGCAGCGGCGCTATGTTGAATTCGTTCTGAAACTTGTGCAGTCATTTGTTTTTTCCGATATTGAAATAAGTATCTGTTAGCGACAAATAAGAAGCATTATCAGAACGCTCTTTCTGTCTCTTTACGAAAATCATACATGCGGTGAATGTGACTTGCTTCACGCATTCAACGAACGTTTGACTTATGTCAAGAAACGTAAAGTTATAGCGCTACATGAATTTGTTTCACTTAGCTTGTTTGTTTGTAGCTAGCAGACACTAATCTTTGTGTCAGTGACACTGAAAACCAGTAATTTTCGTAGCGAATAGCGACGGGATGGAATCTCTATGAGATTCCTGTACAATGAGCAGGGTTATATAAATTGGAGATAAGTTTATGGCAGATAACGCAAATGAGTTCCTGGACTATGTCCGGAGGCTGGATATCGACCAGCCCGCGTTGTGTATCCTGTTGGGACTGCCTCGCAGCACGTTAAATAAGTGGATCAACGGCACTGTGACGCAGATCCCACAAGTGGCGGTAACGGCAGTCAGAATGCTGTGGTTTATGCGTAAGAGTGATGAAGCACTGTTTGAAAAGTGGGCAATGGTGCAGGATTTTGGCGTCACCGCCGATTATGCGGTCAATGATAAGGCGCAGGAGTTTTTGCATACCATCAGGCGCGAGCCGAGTGCGCCAATCAAAAAGTTACTGATGAAATAATGGCGCTGGCAGGGTTTTATACAGCGTCCACACGACAATAAAAAAGGCGGCTAACCTGACGGGTTAATCGCCTTTTTTACCTTCAGGGCAGGGTGAATGGCTCAGACAACGACGTCGAAAATCATCTTCACCGGTTCGATATTGGTAAAGTTCGGTACGTCCGCAATGAAATCCGCAGCATTGTCTTTCATGCCTTTTTCAAAATCTTCCATTGAGTTGCAATAGATATGGCAGGCGGCGATGAATGGCGACTCAGCCGGAGCGCCCTCAGGCATTTTATCAATAGCGTAAGAATGGCAAAACTCGCCCATGCGGCGTTTGATCAGCGGTAAATGCACATCACGATAATAATCATGATCAAAGGTTCCGTTTTCGATATTTGGATACAGCACACTGTATTTAATCATTTTATGACTCGTCTTTTCCCGGATAAAAATCAATTTTAGCCTACCGGCTAAGAATACACCGCGCCATTTGTGCCCGATGTTATTTATCTGAAAAATCATTCATCTGCATACATGTACTATGCTTAATAGATTGATATTTAGTATGGGATAGACATGGGATTTTTAGGTTGGACAGCGGCGGTCGGAGGACTGCTATTGATTATGTCACTCGCATCGGGGTGGATTTCCCGCGGTCCGGTGACGACGTTTGGTTTATATCTGGCCGCAGGGATCGTCTGCGGTCCCTGGGTTTTGGATTTACTGCATATCGATCTGGTGGCGTATTCCACCCTCACCGCACATTTCACTGAAATCGCCATGGCGGCGTCATTATTTATTACCGGACTGAAACTCCGGTTGCCCTTTCGCGCACAAAGCTGGCGCGTCGGTGTGTTACTGGCTTTTCCTGCCATGTTACTGACCGTCCTGTGCGTCGCGGCTATTGCCCATTACATTACAGGTATTTCATGGCCACTGGCTCTTGCGTTGGGTGCCATCATTGCGCCGACGGATCCGGTGCTGGCCAGCATGATTGCAGTGAATGATGCCAATGATGATGACGGACTCAGGGTTGCGCTTTCCAGCGAGGCGGGGATGAATGATGGCTCCGCGCTGCCCATCCTGATGCTGGCGCTGATGTTGTTTACCGCGCATGAAGGATTATCTTCACAAGAATTGTGGCACTGGGCATGGCGCGATGTGGTCTGGGCATTGCTCGGCGGGCTGGCAATTGGCTTCGCGATGGGGAAACTGGTCGGGCTAAGTGCGACGCGTTTTCACAGCCGTCAGCGTACGGTCGCACCGAGTGATTTTCTGGCGTTGTCACTGATCGCACTCAGTTACGCGGCCGCGCAATCTCTTGATGCTTCCGGTTTCCTTGCGGCCTTTGCCGCCGGTGTCGGGTTGCGCAGCGCGGAAGTGCGCGTGGTCTCTTTGCATCCGCCGGAGGATCTGACGGACGGTTCTCGCCCGCCACCCGCTGAAGGCATGGTCAATCCACACCAGCGTCATTCGATGCAAGCTGAAATGCCGCGCAATTCGATCGGACTGATGGTGGGTGATGCACTGTCATTTGGCGATACCATTGAGCGGATTTTTGCCGCCGGGATTGTCATGGTGCTCGGGATAACGCTGGCGGAACACTGGGAGCCGATGGGGCTGTTGATCGCTGCGCTGCTGTTTATCGTCATCCGTCCTCTGGCTGTTTATATCACGACAATAGGCGTACACGTGCCCAAGGGCAGGCGGCTGATGATTGGCTGGTTTGGTATTCGCGGTATCGGCAGTATGAACTATATCGCTTACGCCTGGACGCACGGATTGCATGGCGCGGACGCCAATTATATGACCAACATCGCGTTCACGGTGATTGTCACCAGCGTGGTGATCCACGGCATAACCGTATCACCGGTGCTGCACTGGCGGCAGGCAAGGCAGGAAGCAGCGCAGGAAGAGCGGGAGGCACGGGAAAAAAGCCAGGAAGAAAAGGCATAAAAAAACGGACGCTCAGGGCGTAATGCCGGTCACTTAAGGTGACCGGCATTGTTTTTTAAGGGATATTTTGACCTTTTTTCTCTCACTTCCCTGACATATTCACGCTCACGTCTCGAGGGCAGTTTTAGCATCGCTGCGTTGCTGTAAAAATGCTTCAGATGACCCGGGATGGCTCCCGCTGATGCCCACGGCAGCCCGATTAACAACCGTAATATCTCCGACACTGCACCGCTAAAACTCAGCTGATAAGGCA
>NZ_CAWOJA010000021.1:0-39071 GCF_963881615.1 Rahnella sp. CJA17(1/100)
AGCAACGCAGCGATGCTAAAACTGCCCTCGAGACGTGAGCGTGAATATGTCAGGGAAGTGAGAGAAAAAAGGTCGAAATATCCCTTAAAAAACAATGCCGGTCACCTTAAGTGACCGGCATTAGGCAAACGCCTGACCTTTTTTGTATTCACATCTTCTGACCGGAATTTATCAGCGGCCGTTGGTGAGTTTTTCCAGATCAGATTCAATCTCAGAAATTTTATTCGCCACGACAGATTCAAGATGGCGTAAGTCATCCAGAATTTTACGTTTCAGATCCACTTCTACCTGATCACGCTGACAGATTTGATCCAGCTCATCAATCACATAGCGCAGATTTGGGCTGATCTCATGAATTTCTTTATAACCCTGACCGGCATTATCGGCAACGATGGTTTTACGCTGGCGCGGGTATTTAAACTTCACGCTTTTAGCAAAAAACTCGCCTTTATCTCTGCGGAAATAGATCTTCAGAATATCGTTATTGGCCTCCTGACGCAGGCTGTAACGATCAATATCGTCGGGATTATTAATGCCCAGGCTTTTCAGATTGTCATACATAGCGCCACCTTCGTTTAGGAGAAAATCAGAGTGTCATGATGAACTGAACGGCGGCTTTAATCATTGATTAATTGCACAGTTTGCCGTTTAGAAGATAAAAAAATAGCGGGTTATTTTTTAAAACAATACCCGCTATTTCTAAGTTTAGTCGATTGTGCGCAATAACTCATTCAGGCCGGTTTTACCCAGAGTTTTCGCATCTACTTTCTTGACGATGACAGCGCAGTACAGGCTGTATTTACCGTCTTTAGAAGGCAGGTTGCCGGAAACCACTACGGAGCCCGCTGGTACACGGCCGTAATGCACTTCACCGGTTTCACGGTCATAGATTTTGGTGCTCTGGCCGATGTAAACACCCATGGAAATCACCGAGCCTTCTTCCACGATCACGCCTTCAACGATTTCTGAACGCGCGCCGATGAAGCAGTTGTCTTCGATGATAGTCGGGTTCGCCTGAAGTGGCTCCAGAACGCCGCCGATACCTACGCCACCGGACAGATGAACGTTTTTACCGATCTGCGCACAAGAACCGACAGTCGCCCAGGTATCAACCATGGTGCCTTCATCAACGTAAGCGCCGATGTTGACATAAGAAGGCATCAGCACGGTGTTGCGTGCAATGAATGCGCCTTTACGCACGGCAGCAGGTGGCACCACGCGGAAACCTTCACGCTGGAAACGCGCTTCATCGTAGTCAGCGAATTTCATGGGCACTTTATCGAAGTAACGGCTTTCACCGCCTTCCATCACCTGGTTGTCATTGATTCTGAACGAGAGCAGTACCGCTTTCTTCAGCCACTGATGCGTCACCCATTCGCCATCAATCTTCTCAGCAACGCGCAATTCGCCGCTGTCGATTTTGCTGATAACTTCAGTGATAGCGTCGCGCGTTACGCTGTCAACGTTAGCCGGAGTAATATCTGCACGGCGCTCGAAGGCTTGTTCAATAACGGTTTGTAGTTGCTGCATCCTGTTCTCTTTCCTGAATTGGTTTTAAAAGATAGTGGTACTTGTATCACATTTTATCGCCAGGGTTGAGTGCCTCAGTTAACCGGCGTGTGATTTCCTGGCGAGTTTGCTTATCCAGCGCACGACGCTCGCCATTTGCCAGAATAAATAAGTCCTCTACGCGTTCGCCGATGGTCGAGATGCGCGCACCGTGCAGCGACAGGCCGAGATCAGAGAAGACTTCCCCGACGCGTGCCAGCAGGCCGGGTTGATCCAGCGACACCAGTTCCATATACGTCCGGCGGTCGGTATGCGTCGGCAGGAAACTGACTTCGGTCTGCACGCTGAAATGACGCAGTTTCGGCGAAGGACGTCGCGCACGCGGCGGCTGATAAGCCTGCGTCATCGACTGTTCCAGCGCGTAACGAATGGCTTCATGCCGGTCTTGTGCCAGCGGGCTGCCGTCCGGTTCCAGTACAATGAAAGTATCCATCGCCATGCCGTCGCGATTGGTGAAAATCTGCGCGTCATGAATGCTCAGGTTACGCCTGTCCAGCTCACCGGCGACGGTGGCAAACAGATACGGTCGGTCAGGGCTCCAGATAAATATCTCGGTCCCGCCTCGCGTTGCCTGACGGCTGACCAGCACCAGCGGTTTGGTGGAGTCATGTTCCAGCAGGTGTCTTGCGTGCCATGCCAGTTGATTGGGTGAATGGCGCAGGAAATAATCCGCCCGGCAGCGGCTCCAGATACGGTGCAGCGCTTCTTCATCAATATTGTCCATACGCAGTAATGCCAGCGCCTGAAGGCGGTGATGACGCACGCGCTCGCGAAGATCCGGCGTGTTTTGCATGCCGCGGCGCAATTGCTTTTCGGTGGCAAAATACAGTTCGCGTATCAGGCTTTGTTTCCAGCTGTTCCACAGGGTTTCGTTGGTGGCACAGATATCCGCCACGGTCAGGCTGACCAGATAGCGCAGGCGAACTTCGGTCTGCATTTCTGCGGCGAACTGCTGGATTTCATTAGGATCCTGAATATCGCGGCGCTGTGCCGTCACTGACATCAGCAAGTGACAGCGAACCAGCCACGAGACCAACTGGGTTTCACGGGAATTCAGCCCGTGCAGTTCGGCAAATTCCAGCACATCCTGCGCGCCGAGAATCGAGTGATCACCACCGCGGCCTTTGGCAATATCGTGGAACAGGGCAGCCATCAGCAACAGTTCAGGCTGCGGCAGCCGCGGATACAGCTCCACACATAATGGATGCTTTGGCCGGGTTTCTTCATGAGCAAAGCTTTCAAGTTTTTGCAGCACACGAATGGTATGTTCATCGACTGTGTACGCGTGGAACAAGTCGAATTGCATCTGCCCGACGATCTGCCCCCATTGCGGCATATATGCCCACAGCACGCTATGGCGGTGCATCGGCACCAGCGCGCGTGACACGGCGCCCGGATGGCGCAGGATCGACATAAACATTTCGCGCGCCTGCGGGATCATGCATAGCGGCTCTTTGAGATGGCGACGGGCATGGCGCAGCAGGCGGACGGTGGTGGAGTAAATCCCTTTGATTTCGCGATGGCGCACCATCAGGTGGAACATGCTGATGATAGTTTCCGGACGGCGGTCAAAGAGCGTGCTGTCCCGCAGATCAATCAGATCGCCACGCAGTTGGAAATCTTCATCGAGCGGCCGTGGTTTTTCATTCGGGCCGATGGCCAGAATCGCTTCATCGAACAACTGCAATAACATCTGATTCAGCTCGCCGACCCGGCGGGTCATGCGGTAGAAATCTTTCATCATGCGTTCGACGGGCTGATTGCCTTCACCCTGATATTGCAGCAGTTGCGCCACACTTTGCTGGCGGTCGAACAGCAGACGGTTGTCGTAGCGGGGCAGCAGCAAATGCAGGGCAAAACGGATTCGCCACAGGAAACTCTGACATTCCAGCAGTTCGTTGCGCTCGGCTTTGGTCAGAAAACCAAAGGCCACCATTTCGTCCAGCGATGTGGCGCCAAAATGACGACGGGCTACCCATAAAATGGTGTGAATGTCGCGCAGGCCGCCGGGGCTGCTTTTGATATCTGGCTCAAGGTTATAACTGGTGCCGTGATAACGCAGATGGCGTTCATTTTGTTCATCAATTTTGGCGCGGAAGAAGTTTGGCGAAGGCCAGAATCCGTCGCTGAAAATGTGTTTCTGCATACTGAGAAACAGCGCGACATCGCCGCAGATCAGGCGGGATTCGATCAGGTTGGTGGCTACGGTTAAATCAGCCAATCCTTCCAGCAGACATTCTTCCAGCGTACGCACGCTGTGTCCGACTTCCAGCTTAACGTCCCACAGCAAGGTAATCAGTTCACCGATGCGCAATGCCTGTTCATCGTTAAGCCGTTTCTGGCTGAGCACCAGAACATCGATATCCGATAAAGGATGCAATTCGCCGCGCCCGTAGCCGCCTACGGCCACCATCGCGGTTTCCGGAATATTGTCGAAGCCGTAGAAGGTCCACAAACGCTGTAACAGCTGATCGATGTAATGCGTCCGTGCGTCTACCAGTTCTTCAGCCTGTTGCCCGGCATTGAAGGCATCCGCCAGCCATGCCTGAAACTGTTCCATATGCTGTTTCAGGCTCTGACGGTTTAAATCGTCGTCCGGATAGACAGAAGGGGAGGCCGGTTGTAGCGGAAAAGTACGGGTGAGATCCTGCGTGGTTTGCAGTAGTACGCTCTTTTCAGCCGGGAAGTTTTCAATCATGGGTGCGCAGCCCTACACGTGAGAGACCAATAAACGTGAAAGATAAAAAAACCGGCTTTCGCCGGCTTGATTCACAGATTTATACCCTCTCCGCAGAGCGGGTGACTGTTTAGTCGTGCGTCAGGATAGCCGGAATGGTGTCATCCTTACGCAGCGTCATAATTTCACAACCGTTATCTGTCACCACAATAGTATGCTCGTACTGAGCCGACAAGCTGCGATCTTTAGTTTTTACTGTCCAGCCGTCTTTCATGGTGCGGATACGGTAATCGCCTGCGTTGACCATCGGTTCAACGGTAAACGCCATACCCGCCTGAAGCACAACACCGCCGTCATCCGCATCGTAATGCAGTACCTGAGGCTCCTCGTGGAAACCCTCACCGATGCCGTGACCGCAATATTCGCGTACCACAGAGAATTTCTCGGCTTCAACGAACTTCTGGATCTCTTTACCCAACGTGCGCAGGCGGATACCAGGCTTGATCAGGCGCAGTGCGATATACAGGCTTTCCTGCGTGATACGGCAAAGACGCTCACCCAGAATCGTCGGTTTACCCGCGATGAACATTTTGGAGGTGTCACCATGAAAACCATCCTTAATGACCGTGACATCAATGTTGACGATGTCGCCATCTTTCAAAATTTTGTCTTCGCTCGGAATACCGTGGCACACCACTTCGTTAACGGAAATACAGACAGATTTCGGGAAGCCGTGGTAATCCAGGCAGGCAGAAACCGCCTGTTGCTTGTTCACGATGTGATCGGCGCAAATGCGATCCAGCTCGCCGGTGCTGACGCCCGGTTTAACGAAAGGCTCAATGATTTCCAGCACTTCCGCGGCCAGACGGCCAGCAACGCGCATTTTTTCGATGTCTTCAGGGGTTTTGATTGAAATAGCCATGTGTTTGTCCTGCGGGTTCTGTGCATCAGGTGTGCTTTATTTCTACACCGATGTCGTCAATAATTAGCTGTGGCTTATGGTATCAGCCCTGATATTTGCTGCCAAACTATCATTTCCCGGGAAGCAATCCGGTGAACAAAAGTTGCTGCCGGGCCGTTATTTATGGTATAAAGCGCGCCGGCAATCCGCTCTGGGTCTTACGACTCTGAGGGATTAAAGCCAAAATCACTCATTGTGTACTTATTAACGTAAGTAATAACACACACGTATCGACACATACGCCGGGGTGCCTTGGGAATTCGTTCTGCAGGGTCGGTTGTATGGGATACGTGGAGGCATAACCCCAACTACTTAATAGAGGTTTTATCATGGCAACTGTTTCCATGCGCGACATGCTCAAGGCCGGTGTTCACTTCGGTCACCAAACCCGTTACTGGAACCCGAAAATGAAGCCATTCATCTTCGGCGCTCGTAACAAGGTTCACATCATCAACCTTGAGAAAACTGTTCCAATGTTCAACGAAGCTCTGGCTGAGTTGCAGAAGATCTCCTCCCGTAAAGGTAAGATCCTGTTCGTTGGTACTAAACGCGCAGCAAGCGAAGCGGTAAAAGAAGCTGCACACAACTGCGACCAGTTCTTCGTGAACCATCGCTGGTTGGGCGGCATGCTGACTAACTGGAAAACAGTTCGTCAGTCCATCAAACGTTTGAAAGATCTGGAAATTCAGTCTCAGGACGGCACCTTCGAGAAGCTGACCAAGAAAGAGGCGCTGATGCGTACTCGTGAACTGGCTAAGCTGGAAAACAGCCTGGGTGGTATCAAGGATATGGGTGGTCTTCCTGATGCTCTGTTCGTTATCGATGCTGATCACGAACACATTGCAATCAAAGAAGCTAACAACCTGGGTATCCCGGTATTCTCCATTGTTGATACCAACTCCGATCCGGATGGCGTTGACTTTGTTATCCCAGGTAACGATGACGCAATCCGTGCAGTAAATCTGTACCTGAGCGCTGTTGCTGCCACTGTTCGTGAAGGCCGTTCGCAAGATCTGGCTGTTCAGGCAGAAGAAAGCTTCGTAGAAGCTGAATAATAAGGCAAGCTCAGCAGAGCCCTTATTAACCAGGTATTGAAATATGTTGGTTAGGGGGCCTTTATTGGCCCCCTTTGCTTATCTTAAATGCGAGAAATATCTCACCGCAAAAACCCTTTTTGCACTGAGATAATCGAGGAAAATACAATGGCTGATATTACCGCTGCCCTGGTAAAAGAACTGCGCGAACGTACTGGCGCTGGCATGATGGATTGTAAGAAAGCTCTGGTTGAAGCTAACGGCGACATCGAGCTGGCAATTGAAAACATGCGTAAATCTGGCGCGATCAAAGCGGCGAAAAAAGCAGGCAACGTAGCTGCTGACGGCGTGATCAAAACCAAAATCGAAGGTAACTTCGGCGTGATTCTGGAAGTTAACTGCCAGACTGACTTCGTGGCTAAAGATGCTGGTTTCCAGGCTTTCGCTGACAAAGTGCTGGACGCTGCTGTTGCAGGCAAAGTGACTGACGTTGAAGTCCTGAAAGCTGAGTTCGAAGAAGAGCGTATTCAGCTGGTTGCTAAAATCGGTGAGAACATCAACATTCGCCGCGTTCAAATCCTTGAAGGCGACGTGTTGGGCAGCTACCTGCACGGCGCTCGTATCGGCGTTCTGATTGCTGCTAAAGGCGCTGATGAAGAACTGGTTAAGCAAATTGCTATGCACGTTGCAGCAAGCAAACCAGAATTCGTTAAGCCTGAAGATGTGTCTGCCGAAGTGGTAGAAAAAGAGTACCAGGTTCAGCTGGACATCGCGATGCAGTCTGGCAAGCCAAAAGAGATTGCAGAGAAAATGGTTGAAGGCCGCATGAAGAAATTCACCGGCGAAGTTTCTCTGACTGGTCAGCCTTTCGTTATCGACCCAAGCAAAACTGTGGGCCAGGTTCTGAAAGAACATAGCGCTGACGTGACTAACTTCATCCGCTTCGAAGTGGGCGAAGGTATCGAGAAAGTTGAGACTGACTTTGCTGCTGAAGTTGCAGCAATGACTAAACAGTCTTAATCAGTATCTGATACACCCTAAAATGGAACCGCTGCGAAAGGGCGGTTCCGTTTTATCCAGCCCCAAATTCCTATTACATTGTGCGTGAATGTCATTCAGACAGCGCTATGATGTAAAGACTGACTATCCATTAAGACACATTGCTTCTAGGACAGACACCATGGCTACCAATGCGAAACCCGTTTATCAACGTATCCTGCTCAAACTCAGTGGCGAAGCCCTGCAGGGTAGTGAAGGTTTTGGTATCGACGCGAGTGTATTAGATCGCATGGCTCAGGAAGTAAAAGAGCTGGTCGAACTCGGCATTCAGGTAGGTGTTGTGATCGGCGGCGGTAACTTGTTCCGTGGCGCGGGTCTGGCACAGGCGGGCATGAATCGTGTTGTAGGCGACCATATGGGTATGCTGGCGACTGTCATGAATGGCCTGGCAATGCGTGATGCATTACACCGCGCCTATGTTAACGCACGCCTGATGTCTGCAATCCCTTTGAACGGTGTTTGTGATAATTACAGCTGGGCAGAAGCCATCAGCTTGCTGCGTCATAACCGTGTGGTGATTTTCTCCGCCGGTACCGGCAATCCTTTCTTTACCACTGACTCAGCAGCCTGTCTGCGCGGGATCGAAATCGAAGCTGATGTGGTATTAAAAGCGACCAAAGTTGACGGCGTATATTCTGCCGACCCGGTGAAAAATCCGGAAGCGACACTCTACGAAACACTGACCTATCAGGAAGTGTTGGAACAGGAATTGAAAGTGATGGATCTGGCGGCCTTCACGCTGGCCCGCGATCACAATCTGCCAATTCGCGTTTTCAACATGAATAAGCCTGGTGCACTGCGTCGCGTGGTGATGGGTGAAAATGAAGGAACGCTGATTTCTAAAGCGGAGTGATCCTTCACAATTGAACATTACGTTCAGCCAGCCTCTGCTGGCATGAGTATTCACGGACTATACTGATGTTATGGTCTGCCAGGTAATCAGCTTTCAAAGGTTCACAACGTGATTAACGAAATCAAAAAAGACGCTGAAATTCGCATGGAAAAATGCGTTGAATCATTCAAAACGCATATCAGCAAAATCCGTACCGGCCGTGCATCTCCGGGCATCCTGGATGGCATCATGGTGGAATACTACGGTTCAGCAACGCCTCTGCGTCAGCTGGCACAGGTGACGGTGGAAGATTCCCGTACTCTGGCAATCTCTGTTTTTGACCGCTCTATCAGCGCTGCTGTTGAAAAAGCGATCATGACCTCTGATTTGGGTCTGAACCCGTCTTCTGCAGGCGCGACAATCCGTGTTCCATTGCCAGCGCTGACCGAAGAACGTCGTAAAGACTTGATCAAAGTGGTGCGTGGCGAAGCAGAGCAGGGCCGTGTCTCTGTCCGTAACGTCCGCCGCGATGCGAACGATAAAACCAAAGCACTGTTGAAAGATAAAGAAATCAGCGAAGACGAAGATCGCCGTTCCCAGGACGATATTCAGAAACTGACTGATATTTTCATCAAGAAAATCGACGTTGCTCTGAGCGAGAAAGAAGCCGAGTTAATGGAGTTCTAATCCGGCTTGAATTTCTTCCAAAGCGCCGCAATTGCGGCGCTTTGTCTTTTATCGGGCTTTAAATTTTTTACCTGTTCGAACAATCTCATGGACAAGCCAGATAAGAGGTTTCAGACTGTGCACTTTCCGAATTTACGAGCGCTATCCCGGGCATTTTCATGAAACAAATGACTATTCTTGGTTCGACAGGGTCTGTCGGCACCAGCACGCTTTCCGTTGTCCGGTCTAACCCTGACGATTTCTCCGTTAAAGCACTGGTTGCAGGGCGCAATGTTGACGTTATGGCGCAGCAGTGTCTTGAGTTTCACCCTGCCTATGCTTCGATGGCGGATGAATCTTCTGCCCGTGCGCTGAGAGCCATTCTGGCTGAACAGGGAAGCCGTACCGAGGTGCTTTCCGGACCCGATGCGGCGACTGAACTGGCCGCTCTTGATGATGTGGATCAGGTGATGTCGGCTATCGTGGGGGCTGCGGGCTTGTTACCGACACTCGCTGCTGTCCGCGCCGGTAAACAGGTGCTTCTGGCTAACAAAGAATCGCTGGTGACCTGCGGGCGCATTTTTATGGACGCTGTCCGCCATAGTCAGTCTCAGCTATTGCCTATCGACAGTGAACATAACGCTATTTTCCAGAGTTTACCTGAATCCATTCAAAAACAGCTGGGATATGCTTCCCTCGAAAGCCACGGGATCTCCCGCATTATTTTAACCGGATCCGGTGGCCCGTTCCGCGAACTGCCGTTGGATAAATTTCGCGATGTCACTCCTGATCAGGCTTGCGCGCATCCCAACTGGTCGATGGGGCGTAAAATTTCCGTCGACTCGGCAACCATGATGAATAAAGGGCTGGAGTATATTGAAGCCCGCTGGTTGTTTAATGCCTCTGCTGCTGAGATGGAAGTGATTATCCATCCGCAATCCGTGATCCATTCCATGGTGCGTTATTGCGATGGCAGCGTGCTGGCTCAACTTGGCTCGCCGGATATGCGTACCCCAATTGCGCATGCCATGGCATATCCGCACAGAGTCAGAACTGACGTCGAAGCGTTGGATTTTTGTAAAATGGGTGCGATGACTTTCAGTGCACCGGATTACGCACGTTATCCTTGTTTGCAATTGGCTATCGAAGCCAGCAACACCGGGCAGGCAGCGACGACGGCACTGAATGCCGCGAATGAAATTTCGGTGGCCGCGTTCCTCAATGGTGAGATTCGTTTTACTGACATTGCTGGCCTGAATCGTCAGGTGATGGAGCAGTTAGTGAGCGCTGAACCTGATTCTGTTGAGGAAGTGTTGGAGATCGACGCGCAGGCGAGAGCCAGTGCACGTGAGAAACTTCATACATTTGCGCTATAAGGCTGTTTTTGTACTTATGCAGCAGTTTGTTAGCATCACATTGAAATGGTATAGTCTGCGCCACACTGACAGTAGATTTGGCTTTTCAGGGCCTGAGTGTTAAAGGTGGAATCGGTGATCTGTCAGTGTAAGCCGTGCCTGCAAGGGGGACACGGCTTTTTTGCGCGTGTAGTCGCACCAGCGACAGAAAGGTGTGCCGCCAGCTAACTGTTGTGGCGTCGTCAGCCAGAAGAATGTTATGCCAGCCAGAAAGCCGCTGTGTTCTGATAAAAGGAAATGAGTACGCGTTATGTCCCTCGAAAATCAACAGATGTCTGATATGTATTGCTCTCAACCTCGCCATGTTGCCATTATCATGGACGGTAACGGACGCTGGGCAAAACGTCAGGGTAAAATGAGGGTATTCGGTCATAAAGCGGGAGTGAAGTCGGTGCGCAAAGCGGTAAGTTTTGCTGCCAGTCATCACCTTGATGCACTCACTCTTTATGCCTTTAGTAGTGAAAACTGGAATCGTCCGGCCCAGGAAGTCTCCGCATTGATGGAGTTGTTCGTCCGTGCATTAGACAGTGAAGTCAAAAGCTTGCATAAACATAATGTCAGGCTTCGGGTCATTGGCGACGTCAGTCGCTTTAGTGCTCGTCTGCAGGAACGCATTCGTCGTTCAGAAACAATGACTCAAAATAACGACGGTCTTACCCTGAACATTGCCGCGAATTACGGTGGCCGATGGGATATTATTCAAGGCGTTAAGACTCTGGCGGGTCAGGTTGAAGCCGGCACGCTGCGGGCAGAACAGATTACAGAAGAATTGCTGAATTCAGCGGTCTGTATGAGCGAACTGGCACCCGTCGATTTGGTGATCAGAACCGGTGGGGAACATAGGATCAGTAACTTTTTGCTGTGGCAAATTGCCTACGCGGAGCTCTACTTTACCGATGTCCTCTGGCCTGATTTTGATGAAAATACCTTTGAAGGTGCGCTGACTGCTTTTGCACAACGCGAGCGCCGCTTCGGGGGGACTACACCTATCGGCGCCAATGCGTCCTAGGGAGAACATTTGCTGAAGTATCGCATTATCACAGCTCTGATTTTAATACCGATTGTTATTGCAGCACTCTTTTTATTACCGCCTGTCGGTTTTGCCATCGTGACGTTAGTTGTGTGCATGCTGGCAGCGTGGGAGTGGGGGCAACTGGCCGGTTTTGCAAGCCGTAATCAGCGCATCTGGCTGGCTATATTATGTGGTTTCCTGCTGGCAGCGATGATGCTGAGCATACCTGCTTACCAGCAAAGCGTGCATCTGTTGCAAGTCGGAGGCTCATTATGGGCTGCGCTTGCGTGGTGGTGTCTGGCATTGGTGCTGGTGGTTGGATATCCTGCTTCGGCAGCCTTCTGGCGCCATTCCCGTGTGCTGCGCTTAGTCTTTGGCATACTGACTATTGTGCCGTTTTTCTGGGGTATGGTCGCACTGCGCCAATACGGTTATGCAGAAAATCATCATACTGGCGCATGGTGGTTGTTATATGTGATGCTACTGGTCTGGGGGGCAGACTCCGGCGCTTACCTGTTTGGTAAATTATTTGGTAAGCATAAACTGGCGCCTAAAGTATCCCCGGGGAAAACCTGGGAAGGGTTTGCTGGCGGTCTTCTGACTTCAGCCCTCATAGCCTGGTTATTTGGCCGCTATGCACCACTTGATGTGGTACCGTCGACCTTATTGATTTGTTCCGTTGTTGCCGCGCTGGCTTCTGTGCTGGGCGACCTGACGGAAAGTATGTTCAAACGCGAGGCAGGGATCAAAGACAGTGGTCATATGATCCCTGGTCACGGCGGAATACTGGATCGTATCGACAGCCTGACGGCTGCGGTGCCTGTATTCGCCTGTCTGATGCTGTTAGTGTATTAATCCGTCTGTGACGGTGAAGTTTCCTAAGGAATAGTTAGACATATGATGAACATACTCTGGAGCCTGGCCGCCTTTATCGTCGCATTGGGGGTGCTTATCACCGTGCACGAGTTCGGCCATTTCTGGGTTGCTCGTCGTTGTGGTGTGCGTGTCGAACGTTTTTCTGTCGGTTTTGGACGCGCGCTATGGCGCCGGACTGACCGTCAGGGAACAGAGTATGTTCTGGCCATCATTCCTCTCGGAGGCTACGTTAAGATGCTCGACGAGCGCGTCGAGGCTGTAGCGCCTGAATTCCGCCACCAATCTTTCAATAACAAAAAAATCTGGCAGCGCGCTGCTATCATCAGCGCCGGGCCGATCGCCAATTTCATTTTTGCTGTTTTTGCTTACTGGCTGATCTTCGTCATCGGCGTGCCGAGCGTGCGTCCTGTCGTGGCAAATGTCACTGCAAATTCAATTGCCGCACAATCCAATATTTCACCCGGAATGGAACTAAAATCTGTTGCGGGTATCGAAACGCCTGATTGGGATTCAGTTCGTATGGCGTTAGTCGGCGAAATTGGTGATGATCAAACGACGGTTGATGTGGCGCAATTTGGCTCATCCCAGGTCGTTGAGAAAACTCTGGATTTGCGTCAATGGCAATTTGATCCTGAAAAGCAGGATCCGGTGGTGTCTCTGGGGATGATTCCCAGAGGGCCGCAGATAGAATCTGTTCTGCAGGAGGTGCAGCCAGATTCAGCCGCGCAAAAGGCGGGTTTGCAAGCCGGGGACAGGATCGTTAAAGTCGATGGTCAGATTCTGGAAAGCTGGCAGTCGTTTGTCATACAGGTACGTGACAATCCGGGTAAACCAATTGCACTGGAAGTTGAGCGGGCGGGGAATCCCGTCGCGTTAACACTGACGCCGGACACGAAGTCCGCAGGTAAAGGCAAGATACAGGGTTTTGCTGGTGTGGTACCGAAAGTGATACCGCTGCCTGATGAATATAAAACAATCCGTCAGTATGGCCCGTTTGTGGCGTTTTATGAGGCCGGGGATAAAACCTGGCAACTGATGAAACTCACAGTGAGCATGCTGGGTAAGTTAATTACCGGAGATGTGAAGCTGAACAATCTGAGTGGCCCAATATCCATCGCACAGGGCGCAGGAATGTCAGCTGAATATGGTTTGGTGTCTTACCTCACGTTTTTGGCACTCATTAGTGTCAATCTGGGGATCATCAACCTCTTTCCATTACCGGTATTAGATGGTGGACACCTGCTGTTTCTCGCAATAGAAAAGCTTAAAGGTGGGCCAGTTTCCGAGCGAGTTCAGGACTTCAGTTACCGCATTGGTTCAGTTTTGCTGGTGTTGTTGATGGGGCTTGCACTTTTCAATGATTTCTCCCGTCTTTAAGGCCGGAGATTAGGTTAGGAAGAACGCATAACAACGATGGCGATCAAAAAGTTGCTCATAGCGTCGCTGCTGTTTGGCAGCGCCACCGTATACGGTGCAGACGGTTTCGTAGTGAAAGATATTCATTTCGAAGGCCTGCAGCGAGTTGCCGTCGGTGCGGCGTTACTCAATATGCCGGTTCGCGTCGGTGATACGGTGACTGACGATGATATCAGTAATACCATTCGTGCATTGTTTGCCACTGGCAACTTCGAGGATGTTCGTGTCCTGCGCGATGGAAATTCTCTGATTGTTCAGGTCAAAGAACGTCCAACTATTGCCAGCATTACTTTCTCCGGTAACAAATCGGTGAAAGATGACATGCTGAAGCAAAACCTGGAGGCCTCTGGCGTCCGTGTTGGCGAAGCCCTTGACCGTACAACCATCGGCAGCATCGAGAAAGGTCTCGAAGACTTCTATTACAGCGTCGGTAAATACAGTGCATCGGTAAAAGCGGTTGTGACCCCTTTGCCACGTAACCGTGTTGATCTGAAGCTGGTCTTCACCGAAGGTGTTTCTGCCAAAATTCAGCAGATCAACATTGTTGGTAACCATGCCTTTACGACCGATGATCTGATTTCACGCTTCCAGCTGCGTGATGAAGTGCCATGGTGGAACGTGGTCGGTGACCGTAAATATCAGAAACAAAAACTCGCGGGTGACCTTGAAACCCTGCGTAGTTTCTATCTGGATCGCGGTTATGCCCGTTTTAACATTGATTCGACTCAGGTCAGCCTGACGCCGGACAAAAAAGGCATCTACATTACGCTGAACATCACAGAAGGTGAGCAATACAAACTTTCTGGCGTTGAAGTGACTGGCAGCATGGCGGGTCACTCAGCAGAAGTTCAAAGCCTGACTAAAATTGATAAAGGCGAGCTGTATAACGGCGCCAAAGTCACCAAAATGGAAAACGACATCAAGCAGATGCTGGGTCGTTATGGCTATGCCTATCCGCGTGTGACTACACAGCCAGAAATTAATGATGCAGACAAGACCGTCAAACTGCATATCAACGTTGATGCGGGGAACCGTTTCTATGTACGTCATATCCGTTTTGAAGGTAATGACACCAGTAAGGACAGCGTACTGCGCCGTGAAATGCGTCAGATGGAAGGTGCCTGGTTGGGCAACGATCTGGTCGATAAAGGTAAAGAGCGTCTGAACCGTCTGGGTTATTTCGAAACGGTTGATGTTGATACGCAGCGTGTTCCAGGTTCGCCTGATCAGGTTGATGTTGTCTACAAAGTGAAAGAACGTAACACCGGTAGCTTCAACTTTGGTGTGGGTTACGGTACTGAGAGTGGTGTCAGCTTCCAGGTGGGTGTCCAGCAGGATAACTGGCTGGGTACGGGTAATTCTGTTGGCATCAGCGGTACTAAAAACGATTACCAGACATATGCAGAATTCACTATCACTGACCCTTACTTCACCGTTGATGGCGTAAGTCTGGGTGGTCGTATCTTCTATAACGACTTCAAAGCTGATGATGCGGACCTGTCCAGCTATACCAACAGAAGTTATGGTATTGGCGGTAATCTTGGTTTCCCAATCAATGAAAATAACTCATTGCGCCTGGGTCTGGATTACGTACACAACGATCTGTCCAATATGGAACCACAGATCGCTATGTTCCGTTATCTGAACTCTGTTGGGCTGAAACCGCCGGTGACCACCAGTGACAATGCTGATGCTGACTTTAGTGCGAATGATTTCTTCGCCAACCTCGGCTGGGGTTATAACAATCTCGACCGTGGCTACTTCCCGACATCGGGGACGAAAGCCAGCCTGAACGGTAAAGTAACCGTTCCGGGTTCTGATAACGAATATTATAAAATTACATTTGATTCAACCAGTTATATGCCGCTAAATCAGGATCGTGACTGGGTGCTGATGGGCCGTGCGCGTGCAGGTTACGCAGACGGTCTTGGCGGTAAAGAAGTGCCGTTCTACGACAACTTTTATGCCGGTGGTTCAAGCAGTGTTCGTGGTTTCCAGTCGAACACCATTGGTCCAAAAGCGGCATACTACAAATGTACTACGGCTAACACATCTTACAGCGGCTGTCCGATTGATAACTCAAACGACGCAGTTGGCGGTAACGCAATGGCAGTATTGAGTGCTGAACTGATTGTTCCGACTCCATTTGTTAGCGAGAAATACGCTAACTCATTGCGTACTTCCCTGTTCGTGGACAGCGGTACTGTTTGGGATACAGGTTGGGAAAACACCCCGCAGACTATTGCGGCAGGCGTTCCTGATTACAGTAAACCAGGTAACATTCGTGTTTCTTCGGGTCTTGCGTTGCAGTGGATGTCTCCACTTGGACCATTGGTCTTCTCCTACGCACAACCGGTCAAGAAATATGAAGGCGATAAGGCAGAACAGTTCCAGTTTAACATTGGTAAAACCTGGTAACGTTCTGTCCGGGCAGAAGTTGTCCAGCAGAATCGCAATGGCCTGATGATAAATCTCATACACGGGTTTCGGCCCGTGTATTGTTTTCATGTCAGGTGTTTTGTGTAATTTAATGTGCCATATGGCACAACGGGTGATGGAAGGAGTTTATAGTGAAAAAGTGGTTATATGCCGCAGGCCTCGGTTTAGTTATGGCTTCTTCAGCTAGCGTTCAGGCTGCTGATAAAATTGCTATCGTTAACGTAGCAAGTATTTTCCAACAAATGCCTGCTCGTGAAGCTGTAGCAAAACAGCTGGAAAACGAGTTCAAAAGCCGTGCGACAGATTTGCAATCTCAGGAACGTGATCTGCAAACCAAAATGCAACGTCTGCAACGCGATGGCTCTACAATGAAAGCCAGCGACCGTTCTAAACTTGAAAAAGACGTAATGGCTCAGCGTGAAGCATTCTCTGCAAAAGCGCAGCAATTCGACCAGGACAACCGTCGTCGTCAGGGCGAAGAGCGCAACAAAATCCTGAGCCGTATTCAGGACGCTGTGAAAACTGTAGCAAGTAAAGAAGGTTATGACGTTGTTATCGATGCTAATGCCATTGCATATGCTGACAATAGCAAAGACATTACTGCTGATGTGCTGAAACAGGTTAAATAAACATGTCTTCAATTCGACTGGCTGATCTCGCACAGCAGTTGGATGCACAATTGCACGGTGATGGCGAAATTGCCATCACCGGCGTTGCTTCAATGCATTCCGCACACTCTGAGCAAATCACGTTTTTATCAAACAGCCGTTACCGTGAACAGTTGGCTTCCTGCAATGCAGGCGCCGTAGTGTTGACCGAAGCGGATCTGCCATTTTGCCCTACAGCGGCATTAGTGGTTAAAAACCCTTACCTGACGTATGCGCGGATGGCGCAATTGCTGGATACCACGCCAGCACCGGCAGTGGATATCGCGGCGAGTGCGGTGATTTCAGACAGTGCAACATTAGGTAAGAATGTCTCGGTTGGCGCAAATGCAGTCATCGAATCAGGCGTTGTATTGGGTGACAATGTTGTCATCGGTGCAGGCTGTTTTATCGGTAAAGAGGCAAAAATAGGTGCTGGCACACGCTTGTGGGCCAATGTTTCTATTTATCACCGCGTTGAAATCGGCGAGCAGTGCTTGATTCAGTCAGGTACTGTGATCGGCGCTGATGGTTTTGGTTATGCCAATGATCGTGGTAATTGGGTTAAAATCCCACAGTTAGGTACTGTCATTATCGGTGACCGTGTTGAAATCGGTGCCTGTACCACGATTGACCGTGGCGCACTGGATGACACTATCATTAGCAATGGCGTCATCATTGATAACCAATGTCAGATTGCACACAACGTCGTGATTGGAGACAATACGGCGGTCGCTGGCGGTGTTATTATGGCCGGTAGTCTGAAAATTGGACGCTACTGCCAGATCGGCGGAGCCAGTGTTATCAATGGTCACATGGAAATCTGTGATCAGGCCGTAGTGACGGGAATGGGAATGGTAATGCGACCAATCACTGAACCTGGGGTATACTCCTCCGGTATCCCGTTACAACCGAATAAAGTTTGGCGTAAGACGGCTGCATTGGTAATGAATATCGACGAGATGAATAAACGCCTCAAAGCTGTCGAGCGTAAAATCGAAAAAGATTAATTACCACCTACGGTGCTGCTTTGTGTTCCCTTCGTTGAGTGAACCTGCGACATACGTTCCTATTTGCGGCCTGCCTGATGACCTTCTTTTGGGGTCTGGCAGGCCGTGTTATTGATGCCATCAGTTTTTATAGACAGGAAGAGTATTTTGACTACTGACACTCATACTCTGCATATTGAAGAGATACTGGATTTACTGCCACACCGTTACCCGTTCTTGCTGGTTGATCGCGTGTTGGATTTTGAGAAAGGGAAATTTTTGCGCGCTGTGAAAAACGTTTCTTTTAACGAACCGTTCTTCCAGGGCCATTTCCCGGGTAAACCGATTTTCCCGGGCGTTTTGATTCTGGAAGCAATGGCTCAGGCCACCGGCATTCTGGCGTTTAAAAGCGTTGGAAAACTGGAACCTGGCGAATTGTATTATTTTGCAGCAATCGACGATGCACGCTTTAAACGTCCGGTCCTGCCGGGTGACCAGATGGTTCTGGAAGTTGAATTCATTAAAGAGCGTCGTGGCGTTGCTCGTTTCAAAGGTGTCGCGAAAGTCGATGGCGAGATCGCTTGCGAGGCATCAATGATGTGCGCCCGCCGCCGGGAGTCTTAATACATGATTGATAAAACCGCCTTTATTCATCCAAGCGCTATTGTTGAAGACGGTGCTGTTATCGGTGCCAGAGTTCATATCGGTCCTTTCTGCTACGTGGGTTCCCAGGTAGAAATTGGTGAAGGCACCGAGCTTAAATCACACGTAGTTCTTAATGGCGTGACCAAAATTGGTCGCGATAACCGCATCTTTCAGTTCGTTTCCATTGGTGAAATTAACCAGGATCTGAAATATGCCGGTGAACCAACACGCGTTGAGGTCGGCGATCGCAACAATATTCGTGAGAGCGTTACCATTCATCGTGGTACCGTTCAGGGCGGTGGTCTGACAAAAGTGGGTAGTGATAACCTGTTGATGGTTAACGCACATATTGCCCACGATTGTGTCATTGGGAATCGCTGTATTCTGGCGAACAACGCGACCCTCGGTGGTCACGTTGAGGTTGATGATTTCGCGATCATTGGCGGCATGACGGCAGTGCATCAGTTCTGTATTATCGGTGCGCATGTGATGGTGGGTGGATGTTCCGGGGTTGCTCAGGATGTTCCTCCGTTTGTCATTGCGCAAGGTAACCATGCGACACCTTTCGGCATCAATATCGAAGGGCTTAAGCGACGTGGTTTCGAAAAAGCCGATCTGCACGCTATTCGCAATGCTTATAAGTTACTGTACCGCAGCGGTAAAACGCTGGAAGAAGCACAACCGGAAATCGCTGCTATCGCGGCTGAATTCCCGAAAGCTAAACCTTTCAGTGATTTCTTTGACCGCTCAACGCGCGGTATTATTCGCTGATCTGCGCTACGGAAAACAATGCAAAAGCCTGTTCTGACAATTGGCCTGGTGACCGGTGAAACGTCCGGTGACATTCTTGGCGCCGGGCTGATTCGAGCCTTGAAGAAGCATCATCCTGATGCCCGTTTTGTGGGTGTCGCGGGTCCGCTGATGCAGGCGGAAGGATGCGAAGCCTGGTACGAGATGGAAGAACTGGCGGTAATGGGCGTGGTGGAAGTTCTTGAACGGCTGCCACGCTTGTTGAAAATCCGCAAAGATCTGACCCGTCGTTTTAGCGAACTGAAGCCTGATGTGTTCGTGGGCATTGATGCTCCTGACTTCAACATCACGCTTGAAGGTCGTTTGAAGCAGCGCGGTCTGCGTACTATTCACTATGTCAGCCCGTCTGTCTGGGCCTGGCGTCAAAAACGTGTTTTCAAAATCGGCAAGGCAACGGATCTGGTTTTGGCATTCCTGCCTTTCGAAAAAGCGTTTTATGACAAATTCAATGTTCCCTGTCGTTTCATTGGTCATACGATGGCCGATGCGATGCCATTGCATCCTGATAAACAGGCTGCACGTTTGTCACTCGGTATTCCTGAAGATGTGCATTGCCTTGCTTTGCTGCCGGGAAGTCGTCACGCTGAAGTGGAAATGCTCAGCGCGGATTTTCTGAAAACAGCTTTGCAGCTACGACAGACTTATCCTGATTTACATGTCGTTGTGCCTCTGGTGAATGCCAAACGTCGCGAGCAGTTTGAACGGATCAAGGCTGAAATAGCCCCTGATCTTCCTGCGCATTTGCTCGATGGGAAAGGTCGGGAAGCGATGATCGCCAGTGATGCCGCTTTACTGGCATCGGGAACGGCAGCGCTGGAATGTATGCTGGCAAAATGCCCGATGGTCGTGGGTTATCGTATGAAGCCTTTCACTTTCTGGCTGGCGGAACGTCTGGTGAAAACGCCGTATGTTTCATTGCCAAATCTGCTGGCACGGCGGGAAATTGTCACCGAATTACTGCAAACCGAATGTGTACCTGACAAACTTTCTGCTGCGTTGCTGCCTTTATTGGCCGGTGGTGAGAAAAGCCGGGAACTGCGTGAGACGTTCCTGGAACTGCATGAAAGTATCCGCCGTGACGCAGACGAACAGGCTGCTCAGGCTGTCATGGAGCTGGCAAAGCGATGAGTGATGTATTTATCTATCCACAAGCTGTCTGTATTGCAGGCGTGGATGAAGTGGGGCGCGGTCCTTTGGTGGGGGCAGTCGTCACCGCTGCTGTGATTCTTGATCCTGCTAACCCGATTGCCGGGCTGGCAGATTCCAAGAAACTCTCTGAAAAGCGCCGCGAGGCGTTATACATCGAAATCAAAGAGAAAGCGCTGGCCTGGAGTCTCGGGCGCGCTGAACCACATGAAATTGATGAACTGAATATTTTGCATGCCACCATGCTGGCAATGCAAAGAGCCGTTGCCGGTTTGTGTATTACGCCTGATATGGTGCTGATTGACGGCAATCGCTGCCCTAAACTTCCGATGGCTTCACAGGCGATAGTGAAAGGGGACAGCAAAGTCGCTGAAATTAGCGCAGCCTCAATTTTGGCTAAAGTCACCCGCGACCGCGAAATGGTTGAACTGGATCTTCAGTTCCCTGAATATGGTTTTGCGAAGCACAAAGGCTATCCGACGCCGGTGCATCTTGAAAGTCTTGCCCGTCTTGGAGCCACTACACACCACCGTCGAAGTTTTTCACCGGTGAAACGCGCGCTCGGACTGGCATAACGCGTCATTTGTTCCTGCCCGTTTTTATTGCTAAAAAAGACGGGCACACAAACCTTTAATTCACTCATTTCTGGACTCTGGATATGGCCGAACCTCGTTTTATTCATCTGCGTGTACATAGCGACTATTCCATGGTGGATGGGCTTGCGAAGGTCGGTCCGCTGGTGAAATGCGCAGCGTCACTCGGCATGCCTGCTCTGGCGATTACCGATTTCACTAACTTGTGCGGACTGGTTAAATTTTACGGTGCGGCACATGGCGCAGGTGTAAAACCGATTATCGGTGCAGACCTGAATGTCCAAAGCGAAATTCTGGGTGATGAACTGGCCCAACTGACTGTTCTGGCGATGAATAATCAGGGCTACCAGAACCTGACATTATTGATTTCCAGAGCATATCAGCGCGGTTACGGCGCTGCCGGGCCGATCGTCGATCTCGAATGGCTGGCAGAACTCAATGAAGGTTTGATCCTGCTTTCCGGCGCGAGAATGGGTGATGTCGGTAAGTTTCTGACCCGCGGAAATGATTTGCAAGTCAGTCAGTGCCTGGATTTCTACCAGCAGTATTTCCCTGATCGCTATTATCTCGAATTGATCCGTACCGGTCGGGCAGAAGAAGAAAACTATCTGCATGCGGCGGTCGCACTGGCGACAGAACGCGGTTTGCCGGTGGTGGCAACCAACGACGTGCGCTTTATGGTGCCGACCGACTTTGATGCCCATGAGATTCGTGTTGCGATCCACGATGGTTTTACACTGGATGATCCTAAACGTCCGCGCAATTACACTTCACAGCAATATATGCGCAGTGAAGATGAAATGTGCGAGCTGTTTGAGGATTTGCCTGAAGCTCTGCAAAACAGCGTGGAAATCGCCAAACGCTGTAATGTCACCATCCGTCTGGGCGAATATTTCCTGCCGCAGTTCCCTACCGGTGATATGACCACTGAAGATTTTCTGGTCGAAAAATCAAAAATCGGGCTGGAAGAGCGCCTTGAGTTTTTATTCCCGGATCCGGAAGTTCGTGCACAAAGACGCCCCGAATATGACGAGCGTCTGGACATCGAACTTAAAGTTATCAACCAGATGGGTTTCCCCGGTTACTTCCTGATCGTAATGGAATTCATCCAGTGGTCGAAAGATAACAGCGTGCCTGTCGGGCCGGGGCGTGGTTCCGGTGCGGGTTCTCTGGTGGCGTATGCCCTGAAAATCACCGATCTGGATCCGCTCGAGTTTGACCTGCTGTTCGAACGTTTCCTTAACCCTGAGCGTGTTTCCATGCCCGACTTTGACGTCGACTTCTGCATGGAAAAACGCGACCGGGTTATCGATCACGTTTCAGAAATGTATGGCCGCGAAGCGGTCTCGCAGATCATCACCTTCGGTACCATGGCGGCCAAAGCGGTGATCCGCGATGTGGGCCGTGTTCTGGGGCATCCTTACGGTTTCGTTGACCGCATTTCCAAACTGGTGCCTCCTGATCCGGGGATGACGCTTGAAAAAGCATTTGCCGCTGAGCCGCAGTTGCCAGAGATTTACGAGGCTGACGAAGAAGTTAAGTCGCTGATCGATATGGCGCGTCAGCTGGAAGGTGTAACCCGTAATGCCGGTAAACATGCCGGTGGTGTGGTGATTGCGCCGACCAAAATCACTGATTTCGCGCCGCTTTATTGCGACGCCGAAGGTAATCACCCGGTCACGCAGTTCGATAAAAATGACGTGGAATACGCGGGTCTGGTGAAGTTCGACTTCCTCGGTCTGCGTACGCTGACCATCATCGACTGGGCGCTGGAGATGATCAACGCCCGCCGCGCGAAAGCCGGTGAGGCACCGCTGGATATTGCGGCCATCCCGCTGGATGATAAAAAAAGCTTCGACATGCTGCAACGCTCGGAAACCACGGCGGTATTCCAGCTTGAATCCCGCGGCATGAAAGATTTGATCAAACGTCTGAAGCCCGACAGCTTCGAAGATATGATCGCACTGGTCGCGCTGTTCCGCCCTGGGCCATTGCAGTCCGGCATGGTAGATAACTTTATTGACCGTAAACATGGTCGTGAAGAGATTTCTTATCCGGATATCCAGTGGCAGCATGAATCCCTGAAACCTGTGCTGGAGCCGACATACGGCATCATCCTGTATCAGGAACAGGTTATGCAGATTGCGCAGGTTCTGGCCGGTTACTCGCTGGGTGGTGCAGACATGCTCCGCCGTGCAATGGGTAAGAAAAACCCGGTCGAGATGGCCAAGCAGCGCGGTGGTTTTGAAGACGGGGCCAAATCTCGGGGTATTGACGGCGAACTGGCGATTAAAATCTTTGATCTGGTAGAGAAATTTGCCGGTTACGGTTTTAACAAATCTCACTCGGCGGCTTACGCTTTAGTCTCGTATCAGACGCTGTGGCTGAAAGCGCACTATCCTGCGGAGTTCATGGCGGCGGTAATGACGGCTGATATGGATAACACCGAGAAAGTGGTCGGGCTGGTGGATGAATGCTGGCGTATGGGGCTGAAGATTTTACCGCCTGATATCAACAGCGGTCTGTATCATTTCCACGTGAATGATGAAGGCGAAATTGTTTACGGCATCGGCGCGATTAAAGGCGTGGGTGAAGGTCCGATTGAAGCCATTATTGAAGCGCGTAACGAAGGCGGCTATTTCAAAGAACTGTTTGATCTCTGCGCGCGTGCTGACGTCAAAAAACTGAACAAACGTATTCTCGAGAAGCTGATCATGTCCGGGGCGTTTGACCGTCTGGGACCACATCGTGCCGCGTTGATGAGTTCCTTAAGCGACGCATTGAAAGCCGCTGATCAACATGCCAAAGCCGAGGCGATTGGTCAGGTTGATATGTTTGGTGTGCTTGCAGAAGCGCCTGAGCAGGTTGAGAAATCTTACGCGAATGTGATGCCATGGCCGGAACAAACGGTTCTGGATGGCGAACGTGAGACGCTCGGCTTGTATCTGACCGGCCATCCGATCACACAATATTTGAAAGAAATTGAACGTTATGGCGGTGGCCAGCGTTTGAAAGATATGCACCCGACGGAACGGGGCAAAATGACCGTCGCAGTGGGGCTGGTCCTCGCTGCGCGTGTCATGGTCACCAAGCGGGGTAACCGCATTGGGATCTGTACACTTGATGACCGTTCCGGTCGTCTGGAAGTGATGTTGTTCACCGAAGCGTTGGAAAAATTCCAGCATTTATTGGAAAAAGACCGTATCCTTATCGCCACAGGACAGGTCAGCTTTGATGACTTCAGTGGCGGGCTTAAAATGATGGCCCGCGATGTAATGGACATCAGTGAAGCACGGGAAAAATATGCTCGCGGTCTTGCTATCTCGCTGACTGACAGGCAAATTGATGACCAGCTTTTGAACCGTCTCCGCCAATCGTTGGAACCACATCGATCGGGGACGATACCAGTGCATCTGTATTACCAACGAGAAAACGCAAGAGCCCGGCTACGATTCGGGGCGTCATGGCGTGTTACGCCAACGGACAAACTGTTGCTGGATTTGCGAGGCCTGGTCGGTACTGAGCAGGTGGAACTGGAATTTGACTAAAATAGGAATGCTATGAGTCTGAATTTTCTTGATTTTGAACAGCCGATTGCGGAACTGGAAGCGAAAATTGACTCGCTGACTGCAGTCAGCCGTCAAGACGAAAAATTAGATATTAATCTGGACGAAGAAGTTGCACGCTTGCGCGAGAAAAGCGTTGAACTGACCCGTAAGATTTTCTCTGATCTGGGTGCCTGGCAAATTGCCCAACTGGCACGCCATCCTCGTCGTCCTTATACGCTTGATTACATCAAACATATCTTTACCGATTTTGATGAACTGGCGGGTGATCGTGCATTCGCAGACGATAAAGCTATCGTTGGTGGTATTGCTCGTTTGGGCGAACGTGCCGTGATGATCATTGGTCATCAGAAAGGCCGTGAAACGAAAGAGAAAATTCGTCGTAACTTCGGCATGCCCGCCCCGGAAGGGTATCGCAAAGCGCTACGTCTGATGGAAATGGCTGAGCGTTTCAAACTGCCAATCATCACCTTCATCGACACACCGGGCGCTTATCCGGGCGTGGGCGCTGAAGAACGTGGTCAGTCTGAAGCGATCGCCCGTAACCTGCGCGAAATGTCCCGTCTGAATGTCCCGGTTATCTGCACCGTTATCGGTGAAGGTGGTTCAGGTGGTGCACTGGCGATTGGTGTGGGTGATAAAGTTAATATGCTGCAATACAGCACCTATTCGGTTATTTCGCCGGAAGGTTGTGCATCAATTCTGTGGAAGAGTGCGGATAAAGCCCCTCTGGCCGCGGAAGCGATGGGCATCATTGCACCGCGTCTGAAAGAGCTGAAACTGATTGACTCTGTGATCCCTGAGCCTTTGGGTGGCGCTCACCGTAATGTAGAAGCGATGGCTGCTTCTCTGCGTGCACAACTTGAAGCTGATCTGAGCGATCTGGATGTGTTGAGTACGGAAGAGCTGCGTAACCGTCGTTATCAGCGTCTGATGACTTACGGCTACTGCTGATCCTGAAGGTGATTTTCGAAAGGCCACGCATTGCGTGGCCTTTTTTATTGTCCGTTTTCATCTATCCATCTTTCCAGCATTCTTAAATTTCCCCATTTCACTTTAAACTCAACGGTAAAGGGTACCCAGCAGGCACTAACCGTGTTTCTATAAATACCTTAGAAAATAAATAACAGAAGGATTTGTCAGATGAATATTATCGCTATCATGCGCCCGGAAGGGGCTTACTACAAAGACGAGCCGATCCGTGAACTGGATAGCGCGCTGACGCTTCTCGGATTTCAGGTCATTTATCCGCGCGATCGCGCGGATCTGCTCAAACTCATCGAAAATAATGCCCGTATTTGCGGCGCTATTTTCGACTGGGATCAGCATAGCGAAGAGCTGTGTACAGCCATTAATGAGCTGAATGAATATCTGCCGCTTTACGCTTTCATCAATACGCATTCGACGCTGGACGTCGACGTTAATGAAATGCGCATGGTGCTCTATTTCTTTGAATACGCACTGAGTGCGGCGGAGGATATTGCCAAACGCATCCGCCAGTACACCGATGAATACATCGATACCATTACGCCGCCGCTGACTAAAGCGTTGTTCACCTACGTAGAAGAAGGAAAGTACACTTTCTGTACGCCGGGGCATATGGCCGGTACGGCGTTTTTAAAAAGCCCGGTAGGGACGTTGTTCTATGATTTTTTCGGGGCCAAAACGTTGAAAGCCGATGTGTCGATTTCTGTGACAGAACTTGGTTCCCTGTTGGATCACACTGGCCCGCATCTTGAGGCGGAGGAATATATCGCCCGTACTTTCGGCGCCGAGCAAAGTTATATCGTCACTAATGGCACCTCGACGGCCAATAAAATTGTCGGAATGTATGCGGCACCGGCAGGGAGTACGGTGCTGATTGACCGCAACTGTCATAAATCGCTCGCCCATCTGATGATGATGACCAATATTGTACCGGTCTATTTGCGTCCCAATCGCAACGCGTATGGCATTCTTGGTGGGATTCCTAAGCATGAATTCACCCGCGAAAGCATCGAAGAGAAAATTGCACAGACAGAGAATGCTACCTGGCCAGTGCACGCAGTGATCACTAACTCGACTTACGACGGCTTGCTGTACAACACGGATTACATCAAAAACACACTGGATGTTCCGTCGATTCATTTCGATTCTGCATGGGTGCCATACACTAATTTCCATCCGATTTATGACGGTAAAAGCGGAATGAGCGGCGAGCGCATTCCCGGAAAAGTCATTTACGAAACGCAATCAACGCACAAACTACTGGCAGCTTTCTCTCAGGCATCGATGATTCACATTAAGGGTGATTACAACGAAAGTACCTTTAATGAAGCCTATATGATGCACACCACAACATCGCCAAATTACGGCATTGTGGCTTCTGCAGAAACTGCCGCGGCGATGTTGCGCGGTAACCCCGGACGGCGTCTCATTAACCGCTCGGTTGAACGCGCGCTGCATTTCCGTAAGGAGATACAGCGGTTGCGGGAAGAAACCGAGGGCTGGTTCTTTGATATCTGGCAGCCTGAATATATTGATGAAGCCGAGTGCTGGCCGCTGAACCCCGATCAAAACTGGCACGGTTTTGCCAACGCCGATACCGATCATATGTATCTTGATCCGATCAAAGTGACGATCCTGACACCCGGAATGGATGAAACGGGTAAGCTGGAAGAACAGGGGATCCCGGCGGCGTTAGTGGCGAAATTCCTCGATGAGCGCGGTGTGGTGGTAGAAAAAACCGGCCCGTACAATCTGCTTTTCCTGTTCAGTATCGGCATTGATAAAACCAAATCCATGAGTCTGATGCGCGGCCTGACTGATTTTAAGCGCAGTTATGATCTCAATTTGCGGGTCAAGAATATGCTGCCTGATCTGTATGCGGAAGATCCTGATTTTTATCGCAATATGCGGATTCAGGATCTGGCGCAGGGGATCCACAAACTGATCGTTCGTCACGACCTGCCGCGTTTAATGCTGGAAGCATTTGATGTGCTGCCTGAAATGAAAATGACGCCGTACGAAATGTTCCAGCATCAGGTACGCGGACATATTGATGAATGCGACATTGATGAACTTGTCGGCAAAGTGTCAGCCAACATGATCCTGCCTTATCCGCCGGGTGTACCTGTAGTGATGCCGGGCGAGATGATCACGGAAGAAAGTCGGGCTGTGCTCGATTTCCTGATTATGCTTTGTTCGATAGGCGAGCGTTACCCCGGTTTTGAAACTGATATTCATGGAACGCGGCTCACAGAAGACGGGCGCTATCTGGTGAAGGTCTTAAAACTTCCGGAAGCGGGCTAGCAAACTGCCCTCTTTAGGAGGGCTTTTTATTGACGTGTTTGGCCGCCCTGAGTAACGTGCAGGTCAGAAATCAACAGGACATGACTATGCTTAATCTCCGCCAGATCCATCATATCGCCATCATTGGCTCTGATTATCAGGCCAGCAAACACTTCTACTGTGACATTCTCGGGTTCACGTTACTGGGGGAGTTTTACCGTGAGGAACGCGATTCCTGGAAAGCTGACCTGGCGCTTAATGGTCATTACACCATTGAATTATTCAGCTTTCCGCAACCGCCAGCCCGGCCAAGTCGTCCTGAGGCGTGCGGATTACGCCATCTGGCGTTCAGCGTTGAAGATATCGCACAGTCCATTTCCGCCCTCACTGAAGCCGGCATTGTCTGCGAACCGGTAAGAATTGATCCTTACACCGGCAAAAAATTTACTTTCTTCAACGATCCGGATGGCTTGCCGCTGGAACTGTACGAATCCTGATTATCCTATGAGTTCAAAACTGGCCGTGACATTTCTTTCAAAACATCTGCTCAATAAAATCGGTGATGCACGAAGACTTTGCGTTGCGTTCAGCGGCGGACTGGATTCTTCCGTACTGCTGGCCGGACTGGCTGAGTTACGCGACAAAGCGTTGCCGGATATCGAACTGCGTGCATTGCATATCCACCATGGACTAAGCCAGTTTGCAGATGACTGGGTCGCACACTGCCAGACGTTTTGTCAGCAGCGAGATATCCCTTTCTCCGTCGTTAAAGTGCAGGTAGATGCACAGGAAGGTGGGATTGAAGCGGCGGCACGAACGACACGTTATCAGGCATTTGCTGAAAGTCTGACTGCTGGTGAAGTGTTACTGACAGCACAACACCTGAATGACCAATGCGAAACTTTCATGCTGGCGCTTAAACGTGGAAGCGGACCTGCCGGTCTCTCGGCGATGAGCGGGGACAGTTCAATACACGGTTATCGCTTGTTAAGGCCTTTTCTGGAGCTCAGCCGTGAGCAGCTTGAAGCATACGCGAAGCAGTTAAAGCTCAGCTGGATTGAAGATGACAGTAACCGGGATGCCCGCTTTGATCGCAATTTTCTGCGACTGGATATTTTTCCCGCACTTTACCAGCGCTGGCCGCACTTTGCGCAAGCCACAGCCCGCAGCGCATCACTTTGCGCAGAGCAGGAGACGCTGCTGGATGAGTTGCTCAGTGAATCTCTCACTTCATTGACCGATGAGCAGGGCAGTCTGTCGGTTGAGAGACTGAAGGCGTTTTCAGCCGTCAGACGCTCTGCGCTATTACGTCGCTGGCTGGCATCGCGTGGCGCAAGAATGCCTTCGCGTGAACAACTGCAGAGAATATGGGATGAGGTAGCTTTGAGCCGCGAAGATGCCCAGGCGCAGTTAGTGCTGGGGAAAATGGTAGTCCGGCGTTTCCGTGGGCGTTTGTATGTATTGCCAGAACGCCGGTCGCTTAAAGATCAAATCCTCTGCTGGGATCCGGCTGAAAAATTAACGCTACCTGACGGTCTGGGCTGTCTGATTACCGATCATGTTCTCATCGCGCAGGGGGCTGACTGTTTGATCCGCCAGCCACGTGCTGGCGAAAAGATCACTGTGCGTTTTCAGGTGCAGGGATATATCGAAAAAGTCGGGCGGGATCGTGCGCGCCAGGCGAAAAAATTGTGGTCTGAGTTAGGTGTGCCGCCATGGGAACGAGGTCGTATCCCTTTGGTTTATTACAATGATCAATTGATGGCAGCCCCGGGTTGGTTTATTACGCGCCAGTCCCGGGCTGAAAATAATGAAGCGCAATGGCGGATCATCTGGTCGGCTGCGTAATAAACGGAAAGAACGGTTTATTTGAGGCGGATGTTATTTGCCCGGGGAGTTGTGATGCAAGTAATGGGAAGAACACTGGCAGGGATAGTGGCATCGATGCTGATCAATTTGCCTGCTCTGGCGGGGGGAAATGTGGCTGACGGGCAGTCTAAATCAGCCAGCTGCTCGGCATGTCACGGCGCAACGGGTAAAGCCATTAATTCGATTTATCCTAATCTGGCAGGGCAAAATGCAGATTATCTGGCGCTTTCACTGCATGCTTACAAGAAGGGTGAGAGAAGTGGCGGGCAGGCGGGTGTGATGCAGGCTTTTAGTGCGTCATTATCCGATCAGGATATCAGTGATTTGGCAGCGTATTACGCCAGTCTGACGTCGTTGAAATGATATTGCCTCAGAAATGCAAACGGGCAATCCTGAGATTGCCCGTTAGGTCACTGACGTCGGTTGTCGCTATTCGGCACTGACGACAACGGTGCCAATTTCCGGATGGCTAAAGCTTTCAATGTGATCCAGACGCAGATCTCGTTGTTCGCCGTTCGCCTCAACCACCAGATATTCCACTTTCTTACGCATTAACAAATCGTTGGCTTTAGCCTCAACGACTTCTCCACTACGCATCTTCAGCGTCAAAACCAGGTGATGCTGGCAGGCGAGCTCGAGATTATCGTAGTCATCACAATTGATGGGTTGGTACTCATCATTCATCGACATAATCGCTCACCAATAAGTTAGCGGCGGCGTAGGCCGCCTGGTCCCTAACGGAAGACGGAAGTTCAGCATTTGCTGCGACTTCGTCCAATGCTTTCAATACACAGCCCAACGCATCGGGCACATATCCGAGATCACCGCTGGCAATTTCAGAATATCTACGGCGTACCAACTCACAGTATTGTTGCATAAGTTCTCCCTAAAAAGCGTATCCCTCTGAGGAAAGCGCAGAAAGATAAGCTCTCAGTATTTAACGACTATAGCACAGGAGAGTGTGAGTTATTAGCAGGCCTGTAAAGGTAAATCGTTTGCGTAAAGCCTTTATTGCGGATGACCATCGGGGGAAAACTGGCCGCAGCAGGATGCTTTCAAGTACACTGTGCGTCTATTATCAAGGGGTTTACCATGGCGTTAAAAGCAACCATTTATAAAGCAGCGGTCAATATCGCTGATATGGATCGTAATTTCTTTCATGACGCCAGCCTGACTCTGGCACAGCATCCTTCCGAAACAGAACAACGCATGATGCTGCGTCTGCTGGCATGGATTTACCATGCCGACGAACGACTGACTTTTACCCGCGGATTAAGCGCCGAAGATGAGCCGGAAATCTGGCGTAAAAACGACCATAACGGCATCGAATTATGGGTCGAATTAGGACTACCTGATGAGAAGCGTCTGAAAAAAGCCTGTAACCAATCGCGTGAGGTGGTCCTTTATGCGTATGGTGAGCGTGCTGCGAAAGTCTGGTGGTCGCAAATCGAGGGGAAAGTCAGAGGTTTTGAGAACCTGCGTATCCGTTATTTAGAAGATGAGTTGCTGAATCAATTGACTGCTTTTGGCAGCCGTACCATGAACTTACAGGCGACATTGCAGGACGGAACTATTTGGCTTTCTGATGCTCAGAGTAATTTGGAAATTCATTTTTCTGAATGGAAAGAGTCTGTCATAAAAGAAGCCAGGTAATCAGCGTGCTAATCCTTTCAGGAAAACTGGAAATACCTGACGGCGAAATCGAATTAACGGCGATCCGCGCTCAGGGCAACGGTGGTCAGAACGTCAATAAAACATCAACGGCTATCCATTTACGCTTTGATATTAAAGCGTCGAGTTTGCCAGAATATTACAAAGAGCGGTTACTGGCTTTTAATCATCATTCTGTTACTGCCGACGGTTGGGTCATTATCAAAGCCCAGGAATACCGGAGTCAGGAGATGAATCGCGAAGCCGCTCTGGCCCGGTTGGGGGCACTGATTTCACAGGCGATGGTAGTAGAAAAACCGCGCCGCGCGACGAAGCCGACTCGTGGGTCTAAAATTCGTCGGGTTGAAAGTAAAGTTCGCAAGGGTGCGACAAAAGCATTACGGGGCAAAATACGTTAGCCCTAACTTCGTGCTGCAGGACAATTTTTATCGCGGCACTGTAGAAAAGCAGTAGGGGAGAAACTGTGAAAAAAATCATCATTAGTGCAGTGCTGGCGCTCGGGGCGCTGTCACTCTTCGGTTGCCATACCGCCGCCTTTAATCATGAAAAACCGTTGCAGGCTATGCAGCAGAGTTACAGTGGCGTGTTGCCGTGCGCAGATTGCAGTGGCCTGAAGACGTCATTATTCCTGGATCAGGATGGGACTTACATCCTTCAGGAGGAATATCAGGGCGGCAAAGAGGGCGATCAGGTGTTTGCCAGCTACGGACGCTGGGCCCGCACTGCGGATAAACTGGTGCTGACGGACAGCCAGGGCGAGAAACGTTATTTCCATCCGAAAGATGAAAATCTGGAAATGTTGGATCAAAGCGGTGAGCCGATTACGTCCACATTCAACTATACGTTGACGCCGGTGCAGCAGAATTTGCCGAAAACGCCAATGGCACTGAGCGGAATGATGCAATACAGCGCCGATGCTGCTTCCTTTAAAGATTGTGTGACAGGCAACATATTCCCGATGTCGGCAAATAAATCGCTGGAAGAAGGGTATCTTGCCTCGCGTAAAACCCCCAATCAGCTGGTCTTCCTTTCTATGGACGGGCATTTCATGGCAGAGCCGTCAATGGAAGAAGGGCAGGTGCAAAAGGCTGTGGTTGCAGATAAAAACGTACGGTTTGATGCAACGAAGTCCTGCCCGTAAAAGCGATTAGGCTCAGGCGGAATAGCACAAATAAAAATGCCCGCATTACGCGGGCATTTTTATGGACAAATGATCATCAGCGGATCTTAACGCGGGATCTGGCTCAGCAGATATTCCACGATATCGCTTTGTTTGATCATCTGTTTTTCGCCAGTGCGACGGTTTTTGTATTCCAGCTCTTCAGCATCCAGATTACGATCACCAATCACCACCTGATGCGGCACACCGATCAATTCCATGTCCGCGAACATGACGCCCGGACGTTCTTTACGATCGTCGAGGATCACATCGATACCGTGTGAACGCAGTTCTTTATACAGCGCTTCTGCCGCATCTTTCACACGGAAAGATTTGTGCATGTTCATTGGCAGGATAGCGACCTGGAACGGCGCGATAGCATCCGGCCAGATAATACCGCGGTCATCGTGGTTTTGTTCAATCGCCGCAGCGACCACACGAGTCACACCAATACCGTAACAACCCATGGTCATCAACTGGTTACGGCCATCTTCGCCCTGAACGGTAGCATTCATCGCTTCGGAATATTTGGTTCCCAGCTGGAAGATATGACCGACTTCGATACCGCGTTTAATGACCAGCGTTCCCTGACCATCAGGGCTTGGATCACCGGCTACTACATTACGGATATCGGCTACTTCTGGCAGCGCAGCATCGCGATCCCAGTTAATTCCGAAATAGTGTTTACCGTCGATGTTAGCGCCTGCGCTGAAATCGCTCATTGCAGCAACAGTACGATCCGCGACGATTGGCATTGGCAGATTAACCGGACCGAGTGAACCCGGGCCAGCCGCGACGATTTCACGAATCTCCGCTTCCGTTGCAAATGTTAGTGGTGCAGCAACTTGCGGCAGTTTCTCGGCTTTGATTTCGTTCAGCTCATGATCACCACGAACCAGCAAAGCAACCAGTTTATGACCGCTTTCCGCTGTTGCATGAACCATCAGAGTTTTCACCGTTTTCTCAACCGGAACCTTGAACTGTTCTGTCAGTTCAGCGATAGTTTTTGCGTCCGGCGTTTCGACAATCCGCATTTCTTCTGTTGCTGCAGCACGTGGCGTTGCGGGTGCCAGTGCTTCTGCGAATTCGATGTTAGCGGCGAAATCAGAAGAATCAGAGAATACGACATCATCTTCACCGCTCTGTGCCAGCACCTGGAATTCGTGAGAGGCGCTGCCGCCGATAGAACCGGTATCCGCCAGCACGGCACGGAAATCCAGACCCATACGGTTGAAAATCTGACTGTAGGCCGCGTACATCGCGTCATAAGTTTCCTGCAAAGATTCCTGCGTCGTATGGAATGAGTAGGCATCTTTCATCAGGAATTCACGGGAACGCATTACACCAAAACGCGGGCGAACTTCGTCACGGAATTTAGTCTGGATCTGGAAGAAATTCAGTGGCAGCTGCTTGTATGAGCTGACTTCATTACGGATCAGGTCAGTGATCACTTCTTCATGGGTTGGACCCAGTACGAACGGGCGCTCGCCACGATCAACGAAACGTAACAATTCCGGACCATATTGCTCCCAACGTCCGCTCTCCTGCCACAAATCAGCGGGCTGGACTACCGGCATCGACACTTCAATGGCGTTCGCGTTGTTCATTTCTTCGCGTACGATGTTTTCAACTTTCTTGAGAACACGTAAGCCGGTCGGCAGCCAGGTATACAGGCCTGAGGCCAGTTTACGGATCATCCCTGCGCGCAGCATCAGCTGGTGGCTGATAACTTCCGCGTCGGCTGGCGTCTCTTTCAGTGTAGAGAGCAGATATTGAGTAGTACGCATGATGTGTTGGTTCCGTTAGCACTGCAAATTGCAATCGGGCTGCCATGGGCAGCCAAAACGTGAAAAGTGGCTTAGTTTACCAGCGAGTTGCTATTGTCAAAAGAGAGGCAGAGGAAATTTAGTCTTTGTCGAGGGACAATACCTGATTCACAGAGCCTGTGACCCGCCAGCGGACATTAAACTCTAGTAAACGAACGGCATAATCGCGCGCTGTGGCTTCACCTTTACGATAAGCCGGACGGGGATCCTGTCCTAAAACCTGCGTGATGAAGCGGCGCAGATGCGGGTATTGCCTCGCATGCTCAGCCAGTTGCTGTTCAGCCTGCGGTAAAAATTCTACCGGCATATCGGCATCAGGTGCGTGCTGAGCAAAACCGGCGCGTGCATCAGGATGGCTTTCCGCAAATGGAAGATACGGCTTAATGTCCACAACAGGTGTGCCATCCACTAAATCCAGACTGCCAAGCTGCAGAATGACATTCTGACCCTGACAGCGAATCCCTTTCAGTTCAACCAGAGACATCCCGAGCGGATTAGGCCGGAAGGTTGAACGGGTGGCAAATACACCGGTACGCACATTCCCGCCCAAACGTGGTGGGCGAACTGTCGGATGCCAGCCGCTTTCCATCGTCTGATGGAAAATAAACATCACCCATAAATGGCTGAAGTCTTCCAGCCCGCGAACAGCTTCGGGCTGGTTATAAGGCGGATGCAGATGTAATTCGCCGCCACCATCCTGGATCAATCCGGGCTGGCGCGGAACAGCAAACTTCTCTTTATAGGGCGAGTGAATGATCCCTATTTGCTCAAAAGAAAATGAGGTCATTTAAACGTGACGTTCAGGGCGGAACCCTGACAAATCGCCTGCTGGAAGCAGCCTGGTACGCCGCTGATAATCTGGCACTGATGTAACAATACGGCATTGGCCTTCATATAGGATGCACGGGTCAGCATTCTTTTCCGTGCAGTAGCCAGACTCGGTGGCGCATCATTTTGAGCGCTCTGGCAAGATTCGCCGGAGACTTCGCCCAGATCACGGAATGGAGTTCCGACTAAAGCTTCTGCATCTTTATAGAGCTTTACAGGAGCGGGGCGTACTGGTGTCGGCTTTGGTTTGACAGGTTTTGGTTCTTCTTTTACAACAGGCGCAGGGGGGGTTGGCTGTGTGTGTTGAGTCAGGGAACAACCCGCCAGCAAAAGTGCCGACAAACAGAGAGGTAAAGCACGCATGGTATATCCTCTGCTTTTTAATATGTTTACAGGAAAGAATGTGGCGTTATTGAACCAAGGTATTGAGAAAATAACAAGGCGGGCATCAGCCCGCCTTGTTATTTATTTATGAAAAGATGTATTTGCGAGCTTACTATCTTAGAAACGAATACTCAGGAAAAAAGTAGGGTTCCTGATTTCGGGCAATTACCAACCTTTCACTGCGCCACCGTTGAAGATTTTATTCGCTGCAGCGTTCACTTCATCAGACTGGTAAGCCTGAACGAATTTCTTCACGTTTTCAGCATCTTTGTTATCTTCACGTGCAACGATCAGGTTCACGTATGGAGATTCTTTATCTTCTACGAAGATACCGTCTTTCTCTGGCGTCAGGTTGATCTGGCTGGCGTAAGTGGTGTTGATTACGGCCAGAGCGATTTTCGCATCATCCAGTGAACGTGGCAGTTGTGGTGCTTCGAGTTCGACCAGTTTCAGATTTTTAGGGTTCTCAGTCACATCCAGAACTGTCGGTAACAGACCAACACCGTCTTTCAGTTTGATCAGACCTTGTTTTTGCAGCAGCAGCAGAGAACGGCCGAGATTAGTCGGGTCGTTTGGCAGCGCAACCTGGTCGCCATCTTTCAGCTCATCAATAGATTTGATTTTCTTAGAGTAACCGGCGATTGGGTAAACGAACGTGTTACCCACCGGGACCAGTTTGTAACCGCGATCTTTGATCTGCTGATCAAGATAAGGTTTATGCTGGAAGGCGTTAACATCGATGTCACCTTTGCTCAGTGCTTCGTTAGGCAATACATAATCATTGAAAGTCACCAGCTCAACATCAAGACCGTATTTCTCTTTAGCTACTTTCTGTGCAACTTCAGCGACCTGCTGTTCAGAGCCTACGATCACACCCACTTTGATGTGATTTGGATCTTGTTCTTTTGGCCCGCAGCCCACTAAAGCCAGCGATCCCAGAAGCGCGCCGACAACTGCAATGGATTTGAATTTGTTAGACATGTCCTTTCCTCAATAAACGGATATAAATCATTCACAGGTAGCTATTACAGCTGTTGTTTCGTTATTTATGTGTGACTGCTTTTACGATGCGGTCGCCACAAAATTGAATTAAATACACCAAAACCACTAGCAGGACTAATACAGTATTCATGGCAGTTGCGTCGTAACCGATATAACCGTACTGATAACCGATTTGTCCCAAACCACCGGCACCGACAGCGCCACCCATAGCAGAATAGCCTACAAGAGTGATCAGCGTGATGGTGGCAGCATTGACCAGACCTGGCAGAGCTTCCGGCAATAAGATTTTTCGGATGATCTGCATCGGTGTTGCACCCATTGCGCGGGCGGCTTCCACCAGACCGCTTGGAATTTCCAGCAGGGCATTCTCAACCATGCGGGCAATAAACGGCGCAGCACCCACAGTCAGCGGGACAATCGCTGCCTGCAAACCGATTGAGGTGCCGACAATCATACGCGTGAAGGGAATCATCCATACCAGCAAGATAATAAAAGGAATGGAACGGAAAATGTTAACCAGCGCTGACATCACGCGATAGATATTTTTATTCTCTGCAATCTGACCCGGACGGGTGACGTACAGCAGTACGCCGAAAGGCAAACCTAACACAAAACCAAAGAAGCCAGAGGTTAGCGTCATGATGACCGTTTCCCAGATTCCGCGGCCCATTAACCACATCATTGCCTCAGACATAACCCAGTACCTCTACTTTCACCTGATTCTCATGCAGGAACTGAATTGCCGCCTGAGTATTTTCTTCTGAACCGTGCATTTCTGTCAGCATAATCCCGAACTTTACACCGCCGGCATAATCCATCTGAGCACTGATAATATTATTGTTGATGTCAAAGCGACGGACTGCTTCGGAAAGCAGCGGGGCATCAACGGACTGACCGGTAAATTCCAGGCGCAGTAAAGGAACGCGACCCGTTTCAGGCTGAGGTACCAGACGCACGGCGTAATCTTCCGGAATATCCAGGTGCAACGTTGACTGAATAAATTGCTGTGCAAGCGGAGTCTTAGGATGTGAGAACATCTCGCTTACTTTATCCTGCTCAATCAGTTTGCCATCGCTGATCACAGCAACTTGATCGCAAATGCGTTTTACGACGTCCATCTCATGGGTGATCAGCAGAATCGTGAGACCCAGACGACGGTTGATATCTTTTAGTAATTCCAGGATTGCGCGGGTGGTAGCTGGATCCAGTGCACTGGTAGCTTCATCACACAGCAATACTTTTGGATTACTGGCCAGCGCACGGGCAATGGCTACGCGTTGTTTTTGTCCACCGGAAAGATTCGCCGGGTAGGCATCATGCTTATCTTCCAGCCCGACCAGGCTCAGCAGCTCGGAAACTCGTTTCTTAATATCGGCTGAAGAAAGATTGTCGAGTTCGAGTGGCAGGGCAACGTTGCCAAAAACGGTGCGAGAGGACAGCAGGTTAAAGTGCTGGAAAATCATGCCAATCTGGCGGCGTGCGCGGGTCAGCGCTTTCTCTGAGAAGGACATCAGATCCTGACCATCGACCAACACCTGGCCTTTAGTCGGGCGCTCCAGCAAATTGACGCAGCGTATTAAGGTACTTTTCCCCGCGCCGGAAGAACCGATTACGCCATAAATTTGTCCGGCAGGGACGTGAAGACTCACGTCAGAGACCGCGACGATCTGGCGCGAACCCTGCAGGAAAATCTTGGTGATGTTAGAAAGTTTAATCATATTATTTTTTATTCTGTCTTTTTGCCGTGACGTGGTGAATTTAACTCTGCGGAGGTCTTCCCCGTAGTATGTCGTGGATGCTAAGGCGTCTAGACGTCTAAGTCAACCAGGTTAGCATTCTCACAAGCATTGAAAACATGCGATACTGGCGCCGTTAATCAGCCATCAGGAGCAAATTCGTGGCACAACCTGTTTCAGCAATCTTTCTCGACCGTGATGGCACTTTGAATGTCGATCATGGTTATGTACATGAAATCGATAACTTCCAGTTTATCGACGGTGTAATCGATGCTTGTCTTAAATTAAAAGAGATGGGCTTTTTACTGGTGCTGGTCACCAATCAGTCCGGTATAGCACGCGGCAAATTTACTGAAGATCAGTTTCTGACTCTGACCGAGTGGATGGACTGGTCGCTTGCCGATCGTGGCGTGGATCTCGACGGTATCTATTTTTGTCCGCATCATCCTGAAGGCTTGGTTAAGGAGTTTACACAAGCCTGTGATTGCCGTAAGCCGCAACCTGGGATGTTTTTGACGGCCAAAGAAGAACTAGGCATTGATATGGCCTCTTCTTATATGGTGGGCGACAAACTGGAAGATATGCAGGCAGCTGCTGCTGCAGGAGTGGGGCATAAGATTTTAGTTCGTACCGGCAAACCCGTAACCCCGGAAAGTGAAAGTGCTGCGGATGCGGTACTGGAAAGCCTTGCTGCATTGCCTTCCTTTATAGCAAAAGGGCAGAAATAACGGCTTCTGGACAAAAAAACGGCAAACGAAATAAAACTGTATTTATTCGCTTGCCATTAAAATCCAACTCCCTATAATGCCGCTCCATCGACAGGAAACAACGTGAACAACATCACGAAGTGACCGGGTCGGAAAGATTAAAAACAGCGGCAACCGGATAAAATAAACGGTTGACACTGAATGAGGAAAGCGTAATATACGCCACCTCGAGTTAGCAAGCGAAAGCGCGTAACTCACTGCTCTTTAACA